>NZ_JBSXNV010000030.1:0-145521 GCF_056857795.1 Aliiroseovarius sp. B-4 | reverse complement strand
TGTTCTTTACCAATTTATCTGCAGACGCTTTGCTGCTTCCGGATTTCTTGTTCATCTTCACTCCATGAAGGTTACGATGAACCAGAAATCCTCCGTTGTTCAACTCCTCAAATCTGTCCCAAAAGCGCTGACGTCAGACAGATATTGGCCTGCGGGGACCTCGGTCTTGTCAACTTCGCCGGCATCGTAACGGGTCAACGCGATATTTTCATCATTGATAACCAGTGCAACAACCGTATCAAGGATCGTGTTGTCGTTATCCCAATACATTGGGTTACGTTCGCGCGTAACTTTCACACCGGGCACGTAATCGGTCAGGACATAGGCACCGTTGCCAACAAGATTGCCGGGTTTGGTCCATTCGTTGCCATGAGCCTCCAGCACGCTCTGATTGACCGGAAAGGTCGATGCGTGTGTCAGCATACCGGGGAAATAGGGGCGCGGCGCGTCGATCTTGACCTCAAGGGTCTTGTCATCAAGGGCCGTCACACCCAGCGTGTCAGGTGCCATTTCACCGGCGACGATCTTGGTGGCATTTTCAACGCCCATCAGTTCCATGTACCACGCATATTCTGATGCGGTGGCCGGATCTGCCAGACGGCGCCAAGCATAGACGAAATCACCGGCGGTAACAGGGTCGCCATTCGACCACTTGGCATCGCGCAGCTTGAACGTATAGGTCAGACCATCTTCCGACACTTCCCAGCTTTCCGCTGCACCGGGGACCGAGTTACCTTGCGGGTCCGAGTTCACGAGACCTTCGAACAGATCGCGCAGAATGTGCGAGCCTTCAACGTCCGTGTTGATTTGCGGGTCGAACGACTTCACGTCATCGAGCATGCGATAGGTATAGGTCTGGTTGTCCGCCAGCGCCTCGCCCGTGACCGGGTGGGTGCCCGCAGCCAAGGCTGGGCTTGCAATCGCAAATGCCGAGCACAAAAGGGCCGCTTTGATTGAAATGTTCATGAAGGTTCTCCCTTATCAGTTTTTTGTGGGATGATGCTTTGAACGGAACTCAATCGTTCCGCGAGAGACTCAGCCCTCCGGCAATCACCGATAAAGCATCCTAAGCGCAACTTGTCAGGAGAAACAACTCCTTGCAAGATTGTCGTTTTTCAGCATGTCGAGAGATCAAATCGCCGCGCCGCCCCCTGCAAAACCGTGAATATGGCGGCAGGTTTCGTCAATACGGCGGAGAATCGTCAGGCCACGTCTTCCCCCACCGAAATATTGCCAATCCTGAACACCCGTGCGAACCTTGGGCAAACACAACCCACTGGACAAATCCGAGGGAAATCCGTGCAAAGTGAACAGAGATCAGCCCGCACCTCGCAAAGGGATCGGGACACGACACAGTTGCCCCAAGTGACCCATTCCCGCAATCCGGGTATGGACCTTGACATGAACTGGGTGCGCGCCGCTCAGGCCAACACTTCGGCGATTGAACGTCGATGTGCGACCCTTCCGGGGCGGCGCAGCGTCAAAAAGGAACATCAGGCTGCGTGGCTGCTGAAAGCGATCACAATGATCGACCTGACCACTCTGTCAGGTGATGACACTGCGGGGCGTGTGCGTCGCCTGTGCGCCAAGGCCGCCCACCCGGTGCGATCCGAAATCTTGTCGTCGCTGGGCGTTGACGAAATCACCACCGGCGCGGTCTGTGTTTATCATGACATGATCGCACCTGCGGTCGAGACGCTTGATCATATGGGCGTCACCCTGCCGGTCGCAGCAGTTTCAACGGGGTTTCCCGCGGGCCTCAGCCCCTATCACCTGCGCGTCGAAGAAATTCGCGAAAGCGTGCGCGTCGGGGCGTCCGAGATCGACATCGTCATTTCGCGCCGCCACGTCCTGACCGGCAACTGGCAGGCGCTGTATGACGAAATGCGTGACTTCCGCGAGGCATGCGGCGCGGCGCATGTAAAAGCCATCCTCGCGACCGGAGAGTTGGGCAGCTTGCGCAATGTTGCGCGGGCTTCGTTGGTTTGCATGATGGCGGGCGCAGATTTCATCAAGACCTCCACCGGCAAGGAAAGCGTGAACGCGACGCTTCCCGTCAGTCTGGTGATGATCCGCGCGATCCGCGATTATTACGAGGCGACGGGCTACCGCGTTGGTTACAAGCCCGCAGGTGGCATCTCGAAAGCCAAGGACGCGATCACCTATCTGGCGCTGATCAAGGAAGAACTGGGCGACGATTGGCTAACACCCGACCTGTTCCGCTTCGGTGCCAGCTCGCTTCTTGGCGATATCGAGCGTCAGCTGGAACACCACGTGACCGGACATTACTCGGCCACCTACCGCCACCCGATGGGCTGAGGAGTTAGACATGACTGTGAAAGAAATCTTCGACACGATGGAATACGGCCCCGCCCCGGAAAGCGCCCGGGAAGCGCTGGCGTGGATTGCCGAGCGCGACCGACAGTTCGGCCTTTATGTCGGTGGTAAGATGACTGCGCCCGGAGATCTTTTCGACAGCAGGAACCCCGCGACCGGCGAGCTTTTGGCGCAGGTCACGCAGGCCACATCCGACGATGTGGACGCTGCTGTGTCGGCCGCGCGCAAGGCGCAGCGCAAATGGGCCGCACTGTCGGGCCATGAGAGGGCAAAATACCTCTATGCGCTCGCGCGACTGGTGCAAAAGCACTCGCGGCTGTTTGCGGTGCTGGAAACGCTGGATAATGGTAAACCCATCCGCGAAAGCCGCGATATCGACATCCCGCTGGTCGCGCGGCATTTCTATTACCACGCAGGCATGGCGCAATTGCAAGACGCCGAATTGCCCGACCGCGAGGCTTTGGGCGTCTGCGGCCAGATCATCCCGTGGAACTTCCCGCTGCTGATGCTGTCATGGAAAATCGCACCGGCGATTGCGATGGGCAACACCGTGGTTCTGAAACCCGCCGAATACACATCGCTGACCGCGCTTCTGTTTGCGCAAATCTGCGACGAAGCCGGACTGCCCAAAGGCGTCGTCAACATCGTCACCGGCGATGGCCGCGTGGGCGAAGCGATTGTGACGCATGAGGATATCGACAAGATCGCCTTCACCGGCTCGACCGAAGTGGGCCGGGTGATCCGGCGCGAAACGGCGGGATCCGGCAAGTCGCTGACGTTGGAATTGGGAGGCAAGTCGCCCTATATCGTGTTTGACGACGCCGATCTGGATTCAGCCGTAGAAGGGCTGGTCGACGCCATCTGGTTCAATCAGGGGCAGGTCTGCTGCGCTGGCTCGCGCCTGATCGTGCAGGAAGGTATCGCCGACCGGTTCTATGCCAAGTTGCGTGCGCGGATGGACAAGCTGCGGATGGGCGACCCGCTGGACAAATCCATCGACGTGGGGGCCGTGGTCGACCCGGTGCAGCACAAGCGCATCACCGAGTTGGTCGATGCCGGCGCTGGCGACGGCGAGCTTTACCAAGCCCCCTGCCCGATCCCCACGCCGGGATGTTTCTATCCGCCCACACTGATCACCGGGCTGTCGTCGGCCTCAATGCTGATGCAAGAAGAAATCTTTGGGCCCGTGCTGGTCGCCACTACCTTCCGCACCCCAACCGAGGCGGTCGAGATTGCCAACAACACCCGTTACGGACTGGCCGCCACAGTGTGGAGCGAGAATGTGAACCTGACCCTCGATATTGCGCCAAAGCTGGCGGCGGGCGTGGTTTGGGTGAACGGAACCAACATGTTCGACGCAGCCGCCGGTTTTGGTGGCGTGCGCGAAAGCGGCTTTGGGCGTGAAGGCGGATGGGAAGGGCTTCACGCCTATACCAAGCCGCGGGGCAAGTCGCAACCCTTGAAACCCATCGCTGCCTTCCCCGCCCCGAAAGAAGCAACGGTCGGCGCGCTGGATCGCACTGCCAAGTTCTATATCGGCGGCAAGCAGGCACGTCCCGACGGCGGCTATTCGAAAGCGGTCTGGTCGAAACAGGGCGCGCTGCTGGGACATGTCGGGATCGCTAATCGCAAAGACATTCGCAACGCGGTCGAGGCCGCACACACGGCGGCAGGTTGGTCCAAGACCACCGGACATCTGCGCGCACAGATCCTTTATTACATCGGCGAGAACCTCTCGGCTCGCGCGGACGAATTCGCTGCCCGGATCGACGCCATGATGGGTGGCCGCAACGGGTCGAAAGAGGTTGAAGCCGCCGTCAGTCGTCTGTTCACCTATGCCGCATGGGCGGATAAATATGATGGGGCTGCGAAGCCCATCCCCATGCGCGGCGTGGCACTGGCGATGAACGAGCCGGTCGGCGTGATCGGCGGCTTCTGCCCGGACGACGCCCCCCTTCTTGGCCTCGTCTCGCTGATGGCCCCGGCCATCGCCATGGGCAACCGCGTGGTGCTGGCCGCAAGCGAGCCGTTTCCGCTGGCCGCGACCGATTTCTATCAGGTGCTTGACACCTCAGACGTTCCCGCAGGCGTGGTGAATATCGTTACAGGTAGCCATGCAGAGCTTGCCTCACCCCTCGCGGGCCACCTTGGTGTGGACGCTGTTTGGGCGCAGTCAGGGTCAGACGTTTCTGCCCTTGTCGAAATAGAAAGCGCGGGCAACCTGAAACGCACATGGGTCAACAACGCCCAGGCGCGGGACTGGTTCGGGGCAGCAGGCGAAGGCCGTGAATTTCTGGCCCAGGCGACCGAGGTGAAGACCATTTGGGTGCCCTACGGCGAATAACCTGATCTGGAAAGAAAAGCGCCGCGTCGGACCCTCCACGCGGCACTTTTCTAGTGTTCGTCACTTCTTACGCCAGGATCCCAACCAGCGCGAAAACCGACCCCGTGTCTCGTCTGCGCGGGCGTCAACGGCGTCCCACGCCTCGCCCGCATCCTCCAACACCGGATCGATCGAGCGTTCGCGGAACTGCCGCCACAACGCACGGATGAACCCGATGATGACAGCCAGCACAACGAAGAACATGATGTTGAACCAAGGAATAATGGTCACATCCGGGCCTGCCACCGGGCGGATGGCAACCGCATTCGGAAACGCCGAAATCAGCTCATTGCGCCAACCATAATGGGTTAGCACCGCCCATTTGGGGTTTTCCGGCGTAGATCGCAGATCGTCCACTTCGGTCTGCAAGCTCGCGGTGTCAAACTTGAAATAGAACGGCCAACCCCAGCCCGTGTCTTCGTTGCGATAAACCATGACCTCTTCCGCATCGCGGCGCACGAAACCCAGAAGGTAGGTTTTCTTTTTCACCGTCTGAACAAACTGAACATCGCGGTTGATCAGGTTTGCAGATTGATCATCTGGTTTCGACCAGAATATCCGCGTCCAGTCCCCAAGATCCTGGCGTTCCTGATAGGTGTTCACGACGCGCACCACGTCGTGTTGTGGCAGGACATAGTGCAGCACGCCGAACAGGATCAGGAAAATCAGACTGCGGATGATAAGACGAATGCGGCGCATGGGGGACCTCAGTTGATTAAAATGACAGACATCAGCACAAAAAGCGCGGGGATGACATAGACAAGCAGGATCAGCTTGGGCCGGAAACTTTTCTTGTAGTCCTCCATCCCTTCGCGCAACCACGCCTCGCGGTCGGTTTCATCGCCATCGGGATGTTCTTCGGCCCACTGGTCTTCCAGCTTTTCCAGCCGGATCGAACGGGAATATAGGCTGACCAGCACATAGACGATGCTAAGCCCGATAAACCCAAATATGACAAGTCGCACCAATCCCATCGTTACCTCCTGTTCACGGCGCCCCACGGACCGACGATCTCGATCATATCTTCTTGCGTCCGTCCGCGCGTGATGCGCGGCATTTTCATCGGGTCTTTGCGCCCGCCGAACAACGCCTCGCGCGCACCGGCCTTATTTGCCATATAATCACGATGCAGGAATTCTGCCACAAACTCACGCTTTTCGTCGGGCCATGTGGCATAGGCGGCATAGAAAAGCTCTTTGTGGCAGATAAACAGCTGCCGGAAATCCATCGGCGCCAGTTCGGACAGCAGCCGGTTGATCAGATCGCGGTCGGGATGATCGGGGCGCGCGCGCAGGGTATAGAAATAGGCCGGGTGGCGGCTGTCGATCCGCGGCCATTGCCCCCCCGCTTCAGCCCAGCGCACCATGGCGGCCAACCCGCGAAACGCGTCGGGCAGTCGTGCGCCCATCCGCTGCGCCACATGGCGCAAAGTGCGCGAGGACATGTCGCCCAGATCGAGGCCCGCGCTGGTGGCGGCATCGACCAGAATAAATTCCATCTTCTGGCGCAGGATTGCCGCCCCGCCGTCGCCACGTTCCTGAACGACAGGTTCGACAAGGTCGTTGCGGCTGAGGAACCCCGCCAGACGGTTTGCGTCGGTCGTGTCCAGAACCTTGCCGGGCGGCGGCACGGCCAACCGCGTCTTGTCGCCCGACACGATCACGGCGGGATTTTCCACATCGCGGAAAATGTAAAGCCCGCCGAAATGCGCCGTCCAGAAATTGCCCTGCTCGTATTCCTGCACGCCCAGATCGACCGGAACGCGCGTCACGTCCCCGGTTTCGCGGGCCAGATCAATCATTTCGGCGATCAGATCATCGTCATACCACGCGTTCGGCGCGGTCTGGAAATGGTCGATCTTCTCGGCCAACTCGCGCGCGTTCTTGACGTGGCTTTGGGTCGTGTCGGCCTCGATCACGATCTTGCGGATATCAAACAGCCGCGCGGGGTCGGACACGTCATAGACCGAGTTCATCAACTCGCCCGCCACCGCGTCATGGGCGGTCAGCGCGAACAGCTTCGCCTCGTTGTCCGCAATGAACTGCCGCAAAATCCCGCGCGAGGTCGAGAACATGGCGTTCAGCAGCGGCGCGGTCTTCTGGTCCACCGTCAGAATGATGAACTGCCGGTTGCAGCCATTTGGGTTGAGGTAGAGCGGGTCTTTGAATTCCTCACCGATCTCGGGCGAAAAACCAGAGACGTCGATATGAAATTCTTTGAGCTTAGTTTGCTTGCCCGCTAGCCCCTTGAGCGCACGGTTATACCGCTCGATCAGCGCCGGGCTGTCGACCCGGATCAGATTGCCAAACATAAGGCCGCGTTGGATGAGGCGTTTCATTGAAGAACCTTCTTATGCAACTCGTCGAACGCGCACCGAAGCCACCCGATTTCTTTTCTGATTTCGCGATGGGAAATCAACTCACCATATGGAAACCTCTCCTCTTCGATAAGGTAGCTGGACGATAAGACTTCTACAGCTTCACCTTCCAATCCGGAAACGCTTTTCATGTCTCCTAATCCAATGGCTACCTTTCCCGAGAATTGCCCCCTTAACTCACCGAGTTCATTCACATTATCGCCAATCAAGAGCTTAATCTTCAACACTGTAGCATCTACCATCAGCTCTAGTCGCAACAGATCTTTTTCAAGCTTCATTAGTTTGGCTCGATCAACATGGAATTGTGGCATTCGCTCGCGTTCGGTCAACTGATCCTCAACCAAAATGTCATTTGCGCTCAATGCCAAAACTTCAAGCTTTGCAAGCCTGTCCATGGCCTCCGCAAAGTAGCTATGCACATGACCAAGCATCCAGTCGTCACGATTGGGTTTCGGCTTTAGTTTACGGAAAATCACTCACTTCCCCTCCAAATACCGCTTCTTCGCCTCTTCCTGACGACCGAAATCGCGGACCATTGCCTCGATGGCGACCTCGTCGGATTTGTCGGCATAGCGGAACTCTGAATCGGCGTAGCGGTTGACCTCTTGGATCACCATGTCGGTGGTGATGGGCACGCGCAGGTCGGCGATCATGTCTTTCTTGGTGTCATAGTCTTTGACCAAGAACAGCTCGGGGTTCTCCATCCATTCGTCGGGCAGCTCAAAATCCATCGCGCGGACTTTCACCGCGTCGGTGATGTTCTTGATCGAGCGGCCCGTGAAGCGCTCGTCGGCCTCCTGAATGGCTTTCAGATAGGTGCCCATTTTGGCGATGTTGTCCAACTCGCCGATCTTGTCGTGCACGCGATCGAAGACGGCCAACAGACCGTCCTCCTGCGGCTTGTTATGCGCCGCGAAACTGCGCGCCACCGCGGATTTGATCTCTTGCGCGGCGTAAAGGTCGTGGTCGCCCAGCGGGATGTCGTGGTTCTTGCCCATGAGCAGATGCAGGATGTCGATATAGTCCTCGCGCGTCCGTGGCCCATCGACCAGGAACCGCGCTCCGGCGCGTTGGCGCAGGGCGTCGTCCACATTCTCGGGGTAGTTCGAGAACATGCCAAAGGTGCAATTGCCGCGCACCACCGTATTGGCGCCCGAGAAGCTTTCCATCAGAACCGCCGTGACCTCTTGCTGGCCCGCGCTGGACTGACGATCCCCCCGCTTGCCCGCGATCTGGTCGATGTCATCCACCGTGCCAAAGCCGATCACATTGGGGTCGAGCACGTTGTTGATAAACGCCTTGGCGTTCTGGCCCGACTTGCCCTGATAGCTGTCGATATTGTCGATGCCGAAATTCTGGTAGCGGAAGGGATAGCCCGCCACAGCGCAATAATCATTGACCAGCCCGGCCATCATCTGGATCAGTGTCGTTTTCCCGGTGCCGGGCTTTCCGTCACCCATGAAGGTGAAGATGAAGCCGCCGAGTTCGGCAAACGGGTTCAGTTTGCGGTCGAAATCATAAGCCATCAGCATCTTGGCCAGTTTCATCGCCTGATATTTCGCGATGTGGTTGCCGACGACTTCGTTGGGTTTCTTGAACGTCATCGTGATCTTGGACCCGCGATACGCGCGGGCGGGGGTGAAGCCGGAAATCGTCAGGTCGTCCGCCTCGACCCGGTAATTGGCGGACGTGAAGGGGCCAAGATGCGACGCGGTCTGGGCGCGCAGGGCGACCTGCTCCATCAGTTGTTCGACGAAGGCCAAGACGGTCGCGACCAGCTTGTCCTCGGACGTGACAAAGGTGGCAAGTTCCTGATCCAGCTCCCACAACGCGCCCTTCAGCGCAAGCGGCGCATTGTCGGTCAGGATTTCCTCGACCGCGCCGACTTCAATCGACGCCTCGCTTGCGTGATCGGCCAACAGGAACGAGGTCGCATTGGCGAACACATGCAAGACGATCAGCGCCTCGGCGGTCAGAAGTTCCGAGAATGCGGTTTTCTTGTCGGCGCCCAAGCGCCCTTCCAGATTGGCGCGACGCAGGGCGGCCAGTTCGGTTTGATCGGCGAACCCCTCGCCCACCGCCAATGCAACCGCAATCGCGCGACGCAGCCCATGCAGCACGGTCGCCTGAAGCGGAGAAATCAACGGGTCATCTCCGTCTGCGCTTTCAATTCGGTCCGCCAAATGCACCCCTTCGGGCCGTGCCGTCGAACGCGTCACAAGCCCCGGTGTCGTGGCGCGAAACCGACGCGGGCGGGCAATTCCCGGGCTGCGTTCAGGCGCGGGCGCGGCTTGCTTGGGTTTGGCAATCCTTGGCGTGTGGTCAAACCCGTTAAGATGCCCGGCAGCCGCCGTGTAATGTGCACGGATTTCTTCCTCGCGAAGCTCCATCAAATCAGCGGGTAAAGACATCAAGCACTCCTAAATCAACGGTAACTCAGCACCCGGCCACCGGGGCTGACAACAAATTTACGCACGTCGTGGAACCCGGCGGGGT
Organism: Aliiroseovarius sp. B-4; assembly: GCF_056857795.1. NCBI lineage: Bacteria > Pseudomonadati > Pseudomonadota > Alphaproteobacteria > Rhodobacterales > Paracoccaceae > Aliiroseovarius > Aliiroseovarius sp. B-4. Next base: position 135,928 of record NZ_JBSXNV010000030.1, on the reverse strand, counting down.
TCTTTTCGGCCAGCACCTGAAAGGGCCGCGCGGGCATGATAATGGCGCGTTCCATTCGGGTGGCCCCGATGTTCGAGCCGGAACCTGCAAACGGGTCCAGCGCAAAAATCTCGCGTTCCACCGTGCCGAACCAGCCGGATTTCTCTTCCTTGACGCTTTGGCTTTTCAGTTCCTCGACCGTCCATGCCAAGGCCCAGTCTTCGCCGGGCGGGCTTTTCGCCTCGGCCAAGACCTCGCGCAGCGGGCCGGTCTGCTGGGTAAATGTATGGCTATACATCGGCCCCACATGGAACCGGCGCAGGCGCTTTGGGTGCAGATCATCGAAGTCCTTGTCGAACCCGGTCGCGATGGTCACGAGCTTCAGCCCCGCCATGCTTTGCGCCATCAGATGCGACTGCACCCGCGGCCAGCGGCGTTCATCTTTGGGCAGGGCTGTGCGGCCCGTATCCTCAAGCTCCATCAGATATATGGTGGGCAGGTTGACGTCGCTGTCATAGACCGCCCAGTGGGCCAGATAGACGCGACGCACATCACGCCCTTCGCCTTTGTTCCTTCGCCAAATCACGTCCGGGTGCATCTGTGGCCAGAACAAATCGCCCTTCGCAAGCTCTTCATAGTAAAGCCGCTGGGACAGCGAATATTGCAAATCCTTCGGCACGGTCAGGTCGCCCACAATCTGGCTGACCATCTGGCTTTTCAGATCCTCGACCGACGCCATGCCTTTCAGATGTGTTCCCGCCTGTGCCGCGTCCGACGCCATCTGGAGCAGTTCGGCATGAACCGGAAACCCGCTATCGCGCCGATCAAACGTCAGCGTCGCAGCGCCAAGCCCATAGGCCTTGTCGGACATATGATACTTGTTCGCCAGCGCCTTGAAGCTAAGGCCTAGTTTGATGAGGTAGCGCGCCAACACGTCCACCTCATCACGGGTGAGCTTGCCTTCAACCTCCATCTGCCCAGCGACACGGGCCAGATGCGCCGTGATCTTCTCGAACTTCGAGAAATAGCGCCGCGTGATCTGCGTATCCGTCAGTTCGGCATGGTCGCGGGGGGCGAAACCGGCTGAGGTGCGTTCAGAGGTTTTGATGTCGTTCGTCATAGCTTCCAATCAAACCGAGAAGGGCGGCGCCTGACCCTGGGTGGGTGCGAAGCGCCCTCCCGTGGGGCGGGTCGGGCGCTGCCCGGTCTAACGACCGGGCAACACGTTAATACAACAGTTCAGCCTCCGCATTGCTTCGCTCACTCATCCGAACTGGCTTTCTCCTGTTTTGAACCCAATAATAGTGTGGCAGAACCCAAAACAGTGATCATTGTAATTATGCCAATGCCCAACGCCGTCCGAGGAGAATAGACCTAGTAAACAACCAAGAGGAGGGAAGCTAAGGACGCTTTCGCCGTAAGCTGCCTCCAAGACTTGGCGCGTTCAAAAAGATACACAGATCACTGCCCATACAGATTCTTGTCATGCTTCTCGACAATCTCGGCAAAGCGGCGGGCAAAGCGCTCATCTGCCTTGGCCTTGGCCTCCAGCACGTCGCGGGCAAAGACCATCTGGTCCTCGTGGGCTTCCATCATGTCCGCCATCCGCTGGTTCGTCGCGGTCCCAATCGCGGCCATCGCGGCTTGGGCTTCCTTATCGGTCTCGACGCCGATCTCGTTGATGCGGTGGGCCACGTCCTGCTGCTGCGCAGTCTTCAATGACTTGGTCAGCGCATCATACAGCACCACGCGCTGTTTGGTGTCGGTTTGCAGCTTGTTGATCAGCACCATCTGCGTCGCCGCCTGGTTTTGCAACGAGTCGACCCAGGTCTTGCCCTTCTCGATATACCGCTCCAACGTCTGCGACTTGGCCAGCTTCACCTGCTCGTCCTGCACCATGGCGTTGTATTGGCTGTTCAGATCGGCCAGCTCAGTCTCAAGCTGCGTGCGCTTGGCGGCGTCCTGTTCGTTGGCGATTTTGCCCTCAAGCTCGATAATCCTGGGGTCCATCGCCAGAATGTCGGCGCGCAGAGCTTCCAGCTCTCCCACGGTCATTTCGCGTTCATCCAACGTGGCTGTCAGATTGGCGCCCACCTTTTCTTTCTGCTCATTGAGCATCGCCAACTGGCCTTCCAGCAGGTTCACGATGCTGTCCGACTGCGCGATCAACTCTTGCAACTTGTCGTCGATCGACGCGGTGCGCATCCGTTCCTGCCGCATGCTTTCCGACTTCCCCTTCGAGAATATCCCGACAAAGGACTCCCACCCGGTTTTCGACCGCATCTGATCGAAATCCTGCGAAAAGCCCGAAGTCACATCGTCCAGCCCCATGATCAGCTCGGCGATATTCGCGTTCATCGCTTCGGTGTGGGAATGCACATCCTCAAGCGTCGCATTCTCGATATCGATCGAGATATCTTCGCCAGCCGCCGCCTTGGCCCGCGCGGTTTCAATCCGCGAAGTCAGTTCGGAAATCTTGGACTGCGCTTCCTGAACCTGCGCCTGGCTTTCGCGAATCTGCTTGTCAAAACTGGACATGTGCCCTCCTTGGCTCCACCAAATCCCAAAAAGACCATGCGGCTTTGCGGGATAAAGTTAATCACTATAACATTACAATTAGGCCGAGTTTAGCGCGATTTAAAGACCCGCAACAGCGTTTTCGCTCGCGTTTTGGGTGAAATTGGCAGGTGGCGCCGACCCCCATTGCCTGCGCGGCGCAAGCTGCATAAGTTTCGCATATGGCTCACCAAAAAGATCCCCTGCTCGCTGAAATTGCCCGTCGCCGCGACGATCTGATCACCCTGACACAAGACCTGATCCGCATCCCGACCCTGAACCCGCCTGGACGCGACTATCGCGCAATCTGCATCTATCTCGCGGAACGTATGGGCCAGCAGGGATGGCAAGTTGACCTGATCCGCGCCGAAGGCACTCCGGGCGACAGCGATGTATATCCCCGGTGGAACGTCATCGCGCGGCATGAGGGCGCAGATGCAGGCGACTGCGTTCATTTCAACAGCCACCATGACGTGGTCGAGGTCGGACACGGCTGGACCAAAGAACCGTTTGGAGGTGAGTTGGTGGATGGCCGCATCTATGGGCGCGGCGCATGTGACATGAAAGGCGGGCTGGCGGCCTCAATCATCGCCGCCGAAGCCTTCGTCGCGCTTTTCCCTGATCACAAAGGTGCGGTCGAAATCAGTGCCACGGCAGACGAAGAAAGCGGCGGCTACGGCGGCGTCGCTTATCTGGCAGAGAAGGGATATTTCGATCCGGACCGTGTGCAACATGTGATCATCCCGGAACCACTGAACAAAGACCGGATCTGTCTTGGTCATCGCGGCGTCTGGTGGGCCGAGATCGAAACCAAAGGGCGCATCGCCCATGGATCAATGCCCTTTTTTGGCGACAGCGCCATCCGACACATGGGTGCGGTGCTGGAAGAAATAGAGACCTACCTTTACCCGCTTCTTGCCACCAAACACACCGACATGCCCGTCGTCCCGGAAGGCGCAAAGCAATCCACGCTAAACATCAATTCGATCCACGGCGGAGAGTCCGAACAGGCCACCGACTACACTGGGCTGCCCGCCCCCTGTGTGGCCGACCGCTGCCGCATCGTCATCGACCGCCGATTCCTGATGGAAGAAGATATTGCCGAGGTAAAAGCCGAAGTCACGCAGATGCTCGAAACCATCCGCTCCGAGCGCCCCAGTTTCGATTACGAAATCCGCGATATGCACGAGGTCATCCCGACAATGACCGATAAGGACGCACCGGTGGTCACAACTACCGCCGCAGCGATCGAAAAAGTGCTGGGTCAGCAGCCCATCTACGTGGTGTCACCCGGCACCTATGACCAAAAACATATCGACCGGATTGGTAAGCTGAAAAACTGCATCGCATACGGCCCCGGCATCCTCGACCTCGCCCATCAGCCCGACGAATGGGTTGGCGTGGACGACATGACCGACAGCGCAGGCGTGATGGCACTCGTGCTGAAGGAGTTGATCGGATGACCCTCCCACCTGATTGCGCGTCTTCAGTCGGGGAAGGCGCACTTTGCTCATTCGATAGATTCCATGCCTCCGGCGGGGATATTTCTGGCCAGAAGACGCAGCGATTTGTTTCTTCTGGCTGAAAATATCCTGGGGTGAATGCGCGAAGCGCAGAGGGGCAAAGCCCTTGAGGCTCACAACGTGAGCCACCGGCATCGCGAAGCCGCAGGCGCAGCGCCTCGTAGTCAGATCGGAATATTATCAATCAACCTGACATCGCCAAGCATCGCCGCGACAAGCAGGCGTGCCGGACGATCAAGGTTGGATACACTGGTCAGGTGCGCCGCATCGCGCAGTTCCAGATACTCGACCGCATCGAAGCCTGCGCGCTTGATCTGCGCCTTCGCACTGTCCAGAACGACGCGTATGTCAGCACCGCGCCGGATTGCACGCGCCGCCCGGTCCAATTCGGCCTTCAAGACGGGTGCGATCGCGCGCTCGGACGGCGACATACGCACGTTGCGCGATGACATGGCCAACCCATCCTCTTCACGGATGGTCTCGCACCCCAACACGTCGGTTTCAATGTCCAGATCTTCGGACAAGCGACGCACCAGCAACAATTGCTGGTAGTCCTTCTCTCCGAAACACGCTACATCAGCGCGTGTCTGAAGAAAGAGCTTTGCTACCACAGTCGCTACACCGTCGAAGTGACCAGGGCGGTGCGCACCTTCCAGATCCTCGGTCAGACCTGAGATATGGACATTGGTGGCAAAGCCATTGGGATATATCTGATCCGGGGTGGGAACATAGAGCGCATCGACACGAAACGGGGCGAGCCGGCTCGCGTCTTCATCCTCTGTGCGCGGATATTTGTCCAGATCATCCGGGTTATTGAACTGCTTCGGGTTCACGAAGATCGTAACGATCACGCGGTCGGCGTGCTGTTTCGCGATCTCTACCAACGACAAATGACCCGCATGCAGGGCGCCCATGGTTGGCACCACGGCCACGCGTTCACCCTTGAATATCCAACTGCGACGCAGGGTGCGCAAATCGTCCTTGTTGCGAATGATCTTCATTTCGTTGTGACCTCATCGGCGAACACATGCTCGGGCGCTGGGAAGCTGCGATTCCGCACGTCTTTGGCATACTGCGCGATCGCGACCTCGCCGTCCCTGCCCAGCGTCGCATATCGTTTGGCAAATTTAGGCTTGAACGCCGTGAACAAGCCCAGCATGTCGTCCACAACTAGGATTTGACCGTCGCAGCCAGCGGACGCCCCGATGCCAATGGTGGGGATGGAAAGTGTCTCGGTGATCTCATCTGACAGGCTTTCAGGCACTTTCTCAAGCACGACCGAGAACGCACCTGCCGCTTCCACGGCCTTCGCGTCCGCAACCACCCGCGCGCGGTCTTCACCGCGCCCCTGCACCTTATAGCCACCCAACGTGTTGATGGCCTGCGGGGTCAGCCCCACATGTGCCATCACCGGGATGGACCGGCTGGTCAAAAACCGGATCGTGTCTGCCATTGCCACGCCACCTTCCAGCTTCACGGCCGCCGCGCCGGTGACGCGCATCAGGCGCGCGGCGTTGCGAAAGGCCAGTTCCGGGCTTTCTTCATAGGATCCGAACGGCATGTCTACGACCATCATGGCCCGCGTCAATCCGCGTTTCACGGCAGCGCCGTGCAGTTCCATCATCTCCATCGTGACGCCAAGCGTGTCGGGTAGGCCATGCACGACCATACCTACGCTGTCGCCCACCAGAACAATGTCGCAATATGCGTCCATCATCTGCGCTGTCGGGGTTGCATAGGCCGTCAAACAGACCAGGGGTGTGCCGCCTTTTCGGGCACGAATATCCGACGGAGTCGGCGCGTTGATCTTTGCTGAAGCGCTCATGGTTTCTCCTCCCCTGATCCTCTTCGCAACGACACTATAATGCTGCATCGCAGAATTTCAAAGGGGAGTTGCCGCAGCGTCTCTCCCCTTGCACTGACACAGATTCGCGCGTTTCATGATGCCAGTCCCGTGTCTTGGGCTAAGGAGGACCGACCATGACCAACCTGAAACTCACCACCGCCGCGTGGGCCATGATGGCCACAACCGCGCTGGCCGGAAGCGACTCGATCACGCTTGGCATGGTGCTTGAACCGCCCAACCTAGACCCGACTGCCGGGGCGGCTGCGGCGATTGACGAAGTGGTTTATGCCAACATCTTCGAAGGTCTGACCCGGTTTGGTCCCGACGGTTCTGTCCAACCCGGTCTTGCCAGCGAATGGTCGGTCAGCGAAAATGGCTTGACCTATACGTTCAAGCTGCGTGATGGCGTGACGTTCCACGACGGCACAACAATGGATGCCGAAGACGTCATCTTCTCTCTGGATCGTGCCCGCGCCGAAGAGTCTACAAACGCCCAAAAGGCCCTGTTTGCGGATATCGAAGCTGTCACCGCCCCCGATCCCCTGACGGTCGAGGTCAAACTGTCCGCCCCCAACGGTAATTTCCCGTTCAACATGGCGTGGGGCGATGCTGTCATTGTGGCACCTGAAAGCATTGACAACGCCGCCACGGCACCTGTGGGCACAGGCCCATTCACCTTTGTCGAATGGGCCAAAGGCGATCATGTATCTGTCGCGCGCAACGATGCCTATTGGGGCGATGCGCCCGCGCTGGCGACCGCTACGTTCAAATTCATCTCGGACCCAAACGCCGCTTTCGCGGCAATGATGGCCGAAGATGTGGATGCCTTCCCGAACTTTCCGGCCACTGAAACACTGTCGCAATTCGAGGCTGACCCCCGGTTCAATGTCATCGTTGGCTCGACCGAGGGCGAAACGATCCTGTCGATGAACAATAAGTCCGGCCCTCTGGCCGATGTGCGCGTGCGCAAGGCAATCGCCCACGCCATCAACAGGCAAGACATTATCGACGGCGCGATGTTTGGTTACGGCACCCCTATCGGCAGCCATTTTGCCCCACACCACCCGGATTACGTCGACCTGACCGGCCAATCGTCCTATGACCCCGAGCTGTCCAAGACGCTTCTGGCCGAAGCCGGGGCCGAGGGTCTGACCCTGCGTCTGATGTTGCCGCCGCCATCCTATGCGCGGCGCGGGGGTGAGATTATTGCCGCCCAACTTCGTGCGGTCGGGATCAACACAGAGATATCCAACCTTGAATGGGCGCAATGGATCGAACAGGTGTTCAAAGGCAAGGATTTCGACCTCACCATCGTCAGCCACACTGAACCTGCCGATATCAACATCTATGCGCGGCCTGACTACTATTTCCAGTATGACAATGCGGACTTCCAGGCGCTGATTGAGAAACTGTCGGTGACGTCGGACCCCGCCATGCGGTCAGGGTTGAACAAAGAAGCGCAGCAGATGATCGCGGATGACTACGTGAATGGGTTTTTGTTCCAACTGGCCAAAACCGGTGTTGCCAACGCGAAGATAAACGGGCTTTGGGAAAACGCCCCCACGCAGGCCAATGACCTGACCGGCGTTAGCTGGTCAGACTAACGGTTGATTGGAGCATGGAAAGGGGGAGCCAGTCATGGCGCCCTTTTTCATGACTTCGCTGCATTGGGGTTGGGCGTCACACGCCGGTTCAACATCGCCTCGCGCCACGTGATATAGCTGACGGCGGCGATGATGACGCCAGCACCCGAAACCACCCAGATATCCAAGGGTTCGGAAAACAGCCAAGCCCCCATCGCTGTGGCCCAGATGATTTGCAGGAAGGTCACGGGCTGCGTCACGGAAACAGGTGCTTCGGCAAAGGCGCGCGACATGGCATAGTGTCCGGCGGTTGCGCAAAACGCGATCAGGACCAACCATGCCAGTTGATTGGCGTTTGGCGGCACCCAGACCAACCAGGCGGCAGGCGCCAGCCCGATCGTTACCGTGATCGACATGATTGCCACCACCACGGCGGCCGATGCCTCTTGCGACAGGCGTTTGGCGATCAAGTAAGACACACCAAGAAAGATGGCGGTAAACACCATGGCCAGATGACCTGCGCCCAGTTCGCGCACACCGGGACGCAAAATGATCAGCACCCCGAGAAAGGCAAACACGACGGCGATCATCCGACGGGTCGAGAATCCTTCGCCGAGCAATAGCGCCGCGCCCAACATCACATAGATCGGGTTGAGGTAGTTCATCGCCACAACCTCGGCCACCGTGATCTGGGTCATGGCGTAGAACCAGCACAGCACCGCACCGGTGTGCACAAGCCCGCGCAGGGCAAAGAGCCGCCACATGGTCTTCGAGAACCGCGCGCGTTTCAACTGACCCAGAGCAGGCAGCACGAAGGCAAGCCCAAACAGATAGCGCAAAAATGCCGCTTGTGAAGACGGCAGCGTCTGCCCGACATACTTTACCAACCCGTTCAAAAGAACGAAGAACACCCCAGCCGCCAGCATCCAAAGAATGCCGTGCATGGGTCTTTGCGCGGTAACGGTCAGTTCTGCCATTCCGCGACCTGACCCGAGTTTCCCCTGAAAGACAATAGACCCCGACACGGTGTTCCGGGCCGGGGTCGTGTCGTCAGGCATTTCGAGCCGTGTCAGAGCTGGGCCAGAACCTCGTCCGTAGCCTCGAAATTGGTGGTGACGCGCTGCACATCGTCGTCATCCTCCAACGCGTCCACCAGCTTCATCAGCTTTTGCATGCCTTCAAGATCCAGTTCAGTGGTCATGTTCGGCTGCCAGATCAGCTTGGTCGATTCGCTTTCGCCCAGCGCGGCTTCCAGCGCGTTTGAAACCTCGTTCAGATCGGTATCAGCGCACACGATGCGATGTCCGTCTTCGGTGGTTTCGCAATCTTCGGCCCCAGCTTCAATCGCCGCTTCCATCACGGTGTCTGCATCGCCCACATCCAACGGATAGGTGACTTCGCCCTTGCGGTCGAACATGAACCCGACCGACCCGGTTTCCCCAAGATTGCCGCCGTTTTTCGAGAATGTCGAGCGCACGGTCGACGCGGTCCGGTTCCTGTTGTCGGTCATGGTTTCGACAATGACCGCCACGCCGTTCGGGCCATAGCCTTCATACCGGATTTCATCATAGTTTTCGGCGTCTCCGCCTTGGGATTTCTTGATTGCGCGGTCGATCACGTCTTTCGGCACCGACTGCGATTTCGCTTCTTTCACCGCCAAACGCAGGCGCGGGTTCTTTTCAGGATCCGGGTCGCCCATCTTGGCGGCCACGGTGATTTCTTTGGCAAGTTTTGAAAACAGCTTCGAGCGCGCGGCGTCCTGACGCCCCTTGCGATGCTGAATGTTTGCCCATTTTGAGTGGCCAGCCATGGCGTCCTCCGAATTAAGTCAGGTATGGATATGTTGCGCGGTTCATTACAGCAGGGGTCGGGGGGGGCCGCAAGGGCGTTGCTGGCAAGATATCTAGGCGCGTTCATCCTTGGGCGACCCCATCACCACATGGGTGACGATCTGATGCACCTGCGGCAGCGTGCCCAGCTTGTCAGTGTGAAACCGTTTATAGGCGATCAGGTCTTCGGCTTCGACCCTCAGCAAATACTCCACCGTTCCAGTGATATTGTGACATTCCCGCACCTCGTCATACAGCGCGACAGACCGTTCGAAGCCTTCTTGTGCCGCCTTGGTGTGATCGGACAGGCCGACCGTAACATAGGCGACAAAACCCTTGCCCAGCGCGACCGGGTCCAGCACTGCACGATAGCCCTTGATCACGCCCTGTCGCTCAAGCTCTTGCACACGGCGCAGGCAGGCCGACGGCGAAAGCCCGACGCGGTCGGCCAATTCGGTGTTGGGCAACCGGCCATCCCGTGACAATTCCTGCAATATTTTCTGATTCAAACCATCAATTTTCGCCATTAATTGCACAGCTAGCGTCATTCAGCACAATAATGCAATCATTCGCCGCCAAAATCCCGGATAATTGCCGCTATGACGATCGAGCTTCTTTCAGCCTTCGTGGCCTTTGCCTTCGTGTCCTCGATCACGCCGGGGCCGAACAACCTGATGCTGATGGCGTCGGGTGCCAATTTCGGGTTTCAGCGCACGATCCCGCACATGCTGGGCATCGGCATCGGGTTTACCTTCATGATTGTGCTGGTGGGCGCGGGGCTGATGACGCTGTTTGACCTCTATCCCGTCAGTTACACCATCCTGAAAACCGGCAGCGTGGTCTATCTGCTGTGGCTGGCATGGAAGATCGCGAACGCCTCGCAGCCCGGCACCGGCAAAGCAAGCGGCATACCGATGAGTTTTCTGCAAGCCGCCGCCTTCCAGTGGGTCAACCCCAAGGCCTGGGCGATGGCCCTGACCGCGATCAGTGTCTATGCGCCCTCGCGCGATATGGCGGCGGTGGTTCTGGTTGCCATGATTTTCGGCATCGTCAACCTGCCCTCGGTCTCGGTGTGGACGGTTCTGGGGCAGAAAATACGGGTGATCCTGACCAATCCGACACGTCTTCGGTCGTTCAACCTGACGATGGCACTGTTGTTGGTGGCCACTCTTTTCCCCGTAATCTACGGGTGACGTTTCCACTTACAGGCGGTAAGCCTTGAGGCATGACAACAGATCAGATCATCCTCTTTTCGCTTTTCGGCGCGGTTTTCGGCATGCTGCTGTGGGGCCGATATCGCTATGACCTTGTGGCCTTCACCGCCCTTATGCTGGGCGTCGTGTTGGGGGTCGTCCCGACCAAGGACGCGTTTTCCGGCTTCGGACATCCGGCCACGCTGATCGTGGCACTGGTGCTGGTGGTGTCGGCGGGGCTGGTGCGATCTGGCGCAGTGTTCCTGATCACTCGCACGATGGTGGATGCTTCACGCTCGCTGGGGGCGCATATCGCGCTGATGGGTGCAATCGGGGGCGTTCTGTCTGCGTTTATGAACAACGTTGCCGCCTTGGCGTTGTTGATGCCCGTGGATGTGCAGACCGCCCGTAAGGCAGGCCGCCCACCGGGGTTGAGCCTGATGCCCCTGTCCTTTGCCACCATTCTGGGTGGCATGGTGACGCTGATCGGCACCCCACCCAACATCATCATCGCCTCGATCCGGGGCGAGGCGCTGGGCGAACCGTTTCATATGTTCGATTTCGCCCCGGTCGGGGCCGTTACCGCCGCCGCGGGTCTGATCTTCGTTGCCTTGGTCGGCTGGCGACTGATCCCCCAGGCTGAGACAGTGGAAAACGGATCGGATCCGATGGAGAACTTCGGCCTCTACGTCGCAGAATTGACGGTTCCAGAGGAGTCGAAACATATCGGCAAACGTCTGAAAGATCTGGATGAAGCAGCCGAGAAAAACGATGTCGCGATACTTGGCCTGGTGCGCGGTGGCAAGCGCCGATATGGCACCCAGCGCGCCACGAAACTTGAAGCTGGCGATGCCCTGGTGCTGGAAGCCCGGCCAGAAGCGCTGGACGAGTTTCGCGCCGCCCTGAGCCTGACGTTCACAGATGCCGAGCGCGAGGAAAAGCTGCGGGCCGAAGGCGATGGCTTGTCGAAGATCGAAATTGTCGTGCCGGTCAATGCCCGTATCGTTGGCAAGACCGCCCAGTCCATCGGGCTGAATTGGCGGCAACGCTCGGTGTTGTTGGGGATTTCACGCGCCGGGAAACGGATCGCCAAGCAAGTTCGCAAAACCGAAGTGCGCGCTGGCGACATTCTTCTTTTGCTGGTCCCGCAGGGGTCCGAATCCGATGTCACCGAATGGTTGGGCGGCCTGCCCCTTGCCGAACGCGGGCTGAAAGTGACGCAGGACGACAAGGTCTGGATGGCCATCGGGTTGTTTGGTGGGGCCGTGGCGGCGGCCAGCTTTGGTCTGATCTATCTGCCCGTGGCGCTGGGCCTTGTGGTCGTGGGCTACACCCTGACCAAGATTGTGCCGCTGTCCGAACTCTATACCCATATCGAATGGCCCGTAGTTGTCCTGCTGGGGTCGATGATCCCGCTGGGCGCGGCACTGGAAACATCCGGCGGCACTGAACTGATCGCGAACGCATTGGTGGGAATCACGCAGGGGATGCCGGCTTGGGCTGTGTTGACCGTTTTGATGATTGTCACGATGACCCTGTCTGATGTGTTGAACAACACCGCCACCACCATCGTTGCCGCCCCGGTTGGTATTCAGATGGCACAGGCGCTTGGCAAGAACCCGGATCCCTTTTTGATGGCCGTCGCGGTGGCGGCAAGCTGCGCCTTCCTGACCCCGATTGGTCACAAGAACAACACGTTGATCCTTGGCCCCGGTGGCTATCGTTTTGGCGATTATTGGCGGATGGGGCTGCCGTTGGAAGTTCTGGTCGTCGCGGTCTCGATCCCCGCCATTCTGGTGTTCTGGCCGCTGTGATCCGTGCCGGAACGCCTAGAGCGGCCAGATGAACGGGATCAGGGCCGAAGCAAGCAGCCCCACCGACAAGTTCAGCGGAATTCCGACCTTCAGGAAATCTGAAAACTTGTAGCCGCCCGGACCATAGACCAGCGTGTTGGTCTGATATCCGATCGGTGTTGCAAAACTGGCCGAGGCGGCCACCATTACGGCCACCACCAAGGGTCGCGGATCCAGTCCCAAAGCATTGGCGAGGCCGATGGCAATTGGCGTCACAACAACCGCGACCGCGTTGTTTGACACAAGCTCGGTCAGGACCGATGTCAGCAAATAAATCGCCCAGACGATCAGGAACGGATGCAAATTACCAAGAAGCGGTGCCACATTTTCCGCGATCAGGCTCACCGCGCCCGAGTTTTCCAGCCCTGCGCCAATCGCCAGCATCGAAAAAATCAGCACCAGAAGACTCCCGTCAACGGCCCCGAACGCCTCATCCGCGTCAATGCAGCGCGTCAGCAGAACCACCGCCACGGCAAGCACGGTCAGATAGAAAATCGGTGCCACGCCAATGCCCGCCAATACAACCAGACCCACCAGCGCCCCGATGGCAATCGGCGCGTGACCACGTCGATATTCGCGTGCAGACGGTTTCGAGACATCCAGCAGGTTCATATCCTGCGCCAGCCGGTGAATATCCTCGGGCGCGCCTTCCAGCAGCAGCGTATCCCCGACTCGCACCACCAGGTCATCCAGTTGGCGGCCGATATTCTGGTTCTTGCGATGCACGGCAAGAGGATAGACGCCATAGCGACGACGCAGACGCATCCGACCCAACTGCTTTCCAACCATGCCGCAATCGGGGGTAATCAGAACCTCGACGGTCGTGGTTTCGACCGCAGACACCTGATCCACGCGTTTCAGGCTTTTGTCGCGTTGCAGGCTCAAAAGCTCAGTCATTGCCGTGCGCAGAACAACACGGTCGCCGACTTGCAGTGTCACCTCGTCCAGATTGCGTCGAAGCGAGGCATCGCCCCGCACAACGTCAACCAGCCGGACGCCATCGCGCTTGAACAATTGCACCCCGTTCACTTCGCGCCCGATCAGGTTGCTTTCGGGCGGGACCACCGCCTCGGTAAAGAACTTCTTGCGGGACCGGTCGGACAAAAGCGATGCCATGCTGTCGCGATCAGGCAGGATCTTCGGCGCAATGAAGTAAATATAGATCATGCCCCAGGCCACCAATGCGATGCCCAGCGGTGTAACCTCGAAAATCGTGAAGGCCGTCAATCCGTTAGCACGCGCCACACCGTCAACCAACAGGTTTGTCGATGTCCCGATCAGGGTCAACGTGCCGCCCAGAATGGCACCATAGCTGAGTGGTATCAGAAGTTTCGACGCCGAGGAGCCGATTTTCTTGGCAAGTTGCACAAAGACCGGGATCATCACCACAACGACGGGCGTATTGGACACAAAAGCCGAGGCAATCACCACGAACCCCATCAGGGCAGATAACGCCAGAACCGGCCGTTTCTCGGCCCGGCGCTCAGCGATCTGTGTAAACCAATGAAGCGCACCCGTGCGCACCAGCGCACCCATGACGATGAACATGCCGGCGATTGTCCACGGAGCAGGGTTCGACAACACCTTCAAGCCCTGTTCATAGTCCAGAATGCCCAGGACCAGCATGATGGCGACACCGCCAATGGCGACGACCTCGGTCGGGAAGGTTTCGCGCAAGAACATCACGAACATGCCAGCCACGACCAGCAGTGAAAGCACCGCCAACGTCATATCGCCAAAATCAAATAGGCCCATTCGCTGTCCCTGTTCGGTTCGTCAGTGCAGTCTTGCCCGGAGCGCGTCCGGTGAGCAAGCGCGGTTTTTCGCTGAATGCAGCACGTGTGTTAAGGGTTGATTGCACGTTTCACAGTTCAATACCGGAAGAAGTTCGGATCAGCCAAGGTCGGAAGGTGTCGATTGAGCCAACCGTCCACCCTCGCGGATCATCTGAACTCGCGTGGCCTTGCCGGTGCGGTCGTCGGTTTCGACATAGAGGCCTGACAACGTCGCCTCGCCCGCCGCTGGGGTGAAGCGACTTTTCGACATGCCCGTGATGAACCGGCGCATCGGTTCTTCTTTCTGCATTCCGATCACGCTGTCATAATCGCCGCACATGCCGGCATCAGACTGAAACGCCGTGCCTTTGGGCAGGATTTGCGCGTCGGCTGTGGGCACATGCGTGTGAGTGCCAACCACGATGCTGGCACGTCCGTCACACCAATGGCCCATGCCCATCTTCTCGGACGTGGCTTCGCAGTGAATATCGACCAGGGCAGCCTGCACCGCGCCGCCAAGAGGATGACGTTTCAGCACTGCATCCACCGCCGAAAACGGATCGTCGAAAGGGCGCCTCATGAACACCTGCCCCAAAGCCTGCGTGACCAGAATCTTGCGCCCACGGGCGTCCGAGAATACTCGCGCGCCCGTGCCCGGCGCGTCTTTGGCATAGTTCAGTGGGCGGATGATCCGCTGCTCCTGCTCGCAAAAAGTCAGCATCTCACGTTGGTCGAACGCATGATCGCCCAGCGTGATCACGTCAGCACCTGCGTCCAGTATCGTGCGCGCGTGTGCGGCGGTCAGGCCTGCCCCACCGGTCGCGTTTTCGCTGTTCACAACCACGAAGTCCAGCTTCCACGCCTCACGCAGCCCCTTCAGCCGCTCGGTCACAGCACGCCGGCCCGCGCGCCCCATAATGTCGCCAAGAAAAAGTATCTTCATGCCCCAAGCCCTAGGTCGAATGGGTGAAAAGGGCAAGCCAAAGCGTTTGGATCACACCCAATGCACGCCTTCATCTGTGACGATTGCGTCAAGCAGTTGATCGGTGGGTTCCAGCGGCACCGCGTCCACCTCTTGCGCGCTGTAGGCATAGCCAATGGCAAGTGTCGGCCGCTTGGCGCGCAGCCCCTCAAGCGTTCGGTCGTAGAAGCCACCGCCATAACCCAGACGACCGCCATGGCGGTCAAACGACAGCAGCGGCACGATCAACACGTCGGGCTCGACAAACTGCCGTGTCGCCGGGATGAACGCGCCAAACGCGCCCTCGGTCATCTCGCAATCCGGGGTCCAAAGCGCAAAGCGCAGTGGCTCGCCCAGTTGACCAGTCACCGGCACGCAGACCGGCCCATGCGTGGCCATCGCGGCCATCACGGGCACAGGCGTGATTTCGGTGCGGATCGGCACATAACCCGACAGCGTCTTTCCTTTATGCTCGGTCACAACCGACAAAAGATTTGCGACCCCCGCAGCCGACCGCGCCTCGCTGTGCACGTCTTTCCGACGGGCAAAGGCCGCCTTGCGCGCACGTGCCTTGATCGTTTTCAAGTCGTCCTGATCTGTTTTCAAAGCAACATCACCGCAGCAAGCCCCAAGAAGGCAAAGAAGCCCACGACATCCGTGACGGTTGTCACAAACGCGCCGGATGCCAGCGCGGGGTCAATGTCGAGGCGATCCAGCACAACCGGGATGATAACCCCGGCCAGACCCGCCACCACCAGATTAACGACCATCGCGATGGCGATCACGACGCCCAGCAACGGGGTGCCAAACCAGGCCACGCCCACCAGCCCCATGACCACGGCAAAGATCAGCCCGTTGATCAGACCCACAGCGGCTTCGCGCCGGATCACGCGCCAGACGTTTGCCGAGGTCAGGTCTTTCGTCGCCAGCGAGCGCACGGCCACGGTCAGCGACTGCGTGCCCGCATTACCACCCATCGAGGCCACGATCGGCATCAGCACAGCCAGCGCCACGAATTGCGTAATCACATCCTCAAACTGCGCAATCACCAGTGACGCCAGAATGGCGGTCACAAGGTTCACCGCCAGCCACGGGAAGCGCCGCTTGGTTGTGTCAATTACCCGGTCCGACAGGCTGCTTTCACCCACACCAGCCAGACGCATGATGTCTTCTTCATGTTCTTCATCCAGAATGACCATGGCATCATCGATGGTGATCACGCCCACAAGGCGGTCATCTGCATCGACCACCGGGGCCGAGATCAGGTGGTACTGATTGAACGCATAGGCCACTTCGCCTTCGTCCTGCATGACCGGTATGGTGCGAAAGCTGTCCTCGGCAATGTCCACCATCTTGACCTTGCGGGCACTGCCCATCAGACGCCCCAGCGTGACATAACCTGTCGGGCGCATCCGCGGGTCGACCAGAATGACGTGATAGAATTGTTCGGGTAAATCTTCCTGATTGCGCAGAAAATCAATGGTTTGCCCCACATCCCAATGTTCCGGCACAAACACCAGCTCGCGCTGCATCAAGCGGCCCGCGGATTCCTCGGGATAGGACAGGCTTTGTTCGACCACGGCCCGATCATCGTCATCAAGCGCGCGCAGAACCGCCGCAGTTTGCGGCTCATCAAGGTCTTCGATCAGGTCGACGACATCGTCGGTCTCAAGTTCGCGAACCGCATCCGCCAAAACCGTCGGAGACATCGCGCCGACGATTTCCTCGCGCAGACCCTCGTCCAGTTCCGACAGAATCTCGCCGTCCAGTTCGCCACCATACAGGCGCACCAGTGCGACACGCTCGTCATGGCCCAACTGCTCGATAATATCGGCGATGTCGGCGGCGTGAACGGGTTCAAGCGCCCGGACCAACGCTTCGGCATCTTCCGCTTCAAGCGCGGCCAGAACCGGCTGGAACACCTCTTTGTCCAGCTCGTAATCCCCTTCTTCGAGCACATCGTCGCTAAGTTGATCGTCCAGCATCACGAGGCCCTCCCGATTGGTCAGCGTGAACATAGGACATGGTCGAGCGCAATGGAACAGCAAGAAACCCGTTGCCACGTTAAATTTCCAACCGTAATCTGCCCGATGGCGTTTACGAAAGGCACGACATGCAGCTTCTTCTGGGACAGACCATCCGGTTTACCGCTGACCCGTTCAAGGCACCTCTGACTGATAGCACGACACACGAACCACGCGGTGCGGTCGCCATCGAAGGCGGCATGATCAAAGAGGCCGGGCCAGCGGACGAGTTGCGCCAGAAGTATCCACAGGCGAAGGTGACGGATTATGGCGACGCCCTGATTTCACCCGGTTTTGTCGATGCGCATGTCCATTACCCGCAAACCGCAATTATTGCGTCATGGGGAAAGCGTCTGATTGACTGGCTGAACAGTTATACCTTTCCCGAAGAAAGCCGGTTCGGCGATCCCGCCCACGCCGCCGAGATTGCCGGGTCTTACTTCGATCTTGTCACCGCGTCGGGCACCACAACAACAGTCAGTTATTGCACCATTCATCCCGAAAGCGTTGATGCTTATTTCACCGCAGCCCAAAAGCGCGGATTGCGGGTGTTGGGTGGCAAGACCTGCATGGATCGGAACGCCCCCGAGACGCTGCAAGACACGCCACAGAGCGCCTATGACGACAGCAAGGCATTGCTGAACCGCTGGCACGGGCAGGATCGGCTGTCCTATGTCATCACGCCCCGGTTTGCGCCCACGTCAACGCCTGACCAACTGGCGGCACTTGGCGGGTTGTGGGCGGAAAACCCGGATGTGCTGATGCAGACCCATATCAGCGAACAGCATGAAGAAGTTGCATGGGTTGCGGATTTGTTTCCAGACGCCACGGATTACCTCGATGTCTATGAGCGTCACGGCCTGCTGGGGCCAGGCGCACTTCTGGGGCATGCCATTCATTTGACCGATCGCGAACGTGACCGCATTCGCGAGGTCGATGCAAGCCTGATCCATTGCCCAACCTCAAACATGTTCATCGGGTCCGGCCTGTTCGATATGAACTCGCTAATGGAACAGGGGCACCGGATCGGGTTGGCCACCGATACGGGCGGCGGGTCGTCCTTTTCGATGTTGCGCACAATGGCGGCTGCCTACGAGGTGGCTCAGCTTCGTGGCCATCCGCTACACCCCGCGCAGCTTTGGTGGCTGGCGACCGAAGGATCTGCACATGCGCTGCGAATGGCCGACAAGATCGGCACGCTCGCACCGGGGTCCGAGGCAGATCTGGCCGTAATCGACTTGGCCTCGACACCAGCCATCGCCCAGCGCGCAGCGCGCGCCGAGGATATATGGCAAGCGATCTTTCCCACCATCATGATGGGGGATGACCGCGCGATCAAAGCAGTCTGGGCCAATGGCACATGCCTTAGAAGCTGACCAGAGCTACCCCGACCAGAACAAATGCCGCCCCGGCCATTTCCTGCCGCGACAGCCCTTCGCCAATGACAAAGGCATAGGTCAGCACAAGCAGGGATTCGGTGGCGATAATCGCGATATAGGCAAGACCGAGTTCAACTTGACGAAGCAACAGAACTTCAGAAACTACGGTGCCCGCCAAAACGGCGACAAGCAGCGCCAGTGGCAACAGCGCATAGCCATAAGAAAAATGCTTCATCAAAATGGTCGAAACCCCGTAACCAAGGGCCGCAGCCAGTGCTAAAAATGTCTTGTCACTCATTACGGAAAGCATGGTGAGCCCATCCTTTCTGCGGCAATATCCGCGTGAGAGAAATATTAAAATACCGCTGATCTTAACAGAAAAAGAACTGATCGCAAAATTGCAAGTTCAGCCTGTCACGCACCAAGCCGTGCAGCGAGGCGATTTTGATCTTCGATCAATCGCGGCAGGTCAAGCGTTGTGATCCGCCCATCCCGCACGATCTGCCGCCCTTCGACAAACAGGTCGCGGACCTGACGTGGGCCTGCCAAGACCAGCGCCGCCGGATCCCAGCTGCCTGCGCTTTCCAGCCCGGACACATCCCAGATCGCTATATCCGCACGCTTGCCCACGGCGATCTGGCCGCAATCGTGACGCCCAAGAACCTCGGCCCCGCCGCGGGTCGCGATGCGCAACACCTCGCGGGCGCTCATCTTGTCGGCGCCGAAGGCCACGCGTTGCAAAAGCATGGCTTGACGCGCTTCCTCCATCAGGTTGCCCTGATCGTTGGAGGCAGAACCATCCACCCCCAAGCCAACCTTGACGCCCGCGTCGCGCATCTGGCGCACAGGCGCGATTCCCGATCCAAGTCGGCAGTTTGAGCAGGGGCAATGCGCGACCCCGGTGCGCGTGTGGGCGAACAGGTCAATCTCGGTGCTGTCCAGCTTGACACAATGAGCGTGCCAGACATCATCCCCGACCCAACCCAGTTCTTCGGCATATTGACCCGGCCGACAACCGAACTGCGCCTGGCTATAGGCGATGTCCTCGTCGTTTTCTGCCAGATGGGTGTGCAGCATCACGCCTTTGTCACGCGCCAGAAGGGCCGCGTCCCGCATCAACTCACGACTGACCGAAAAGGGCGAACACGGTGCCACGCCCACCCGCAACATCGCGCCGTCGGACGGATCGTGAAAGGCATCAATCACCCGGATGCAATCTTCAAGAATTGCGCTTTCGCGCTCGACCAGCATGTCGGGCGGCAGGCCGCCATCGCTTTCCCCGATCGACATCGCGCCACGCGTGGGATGAAAGCGCAGACCGACTTCGCGCGCGCCGTCGATCGTATCCTCAAGCCGCGCACCGCTGGGATAGAGATAGAGGTGATCCGAGCTCATCGTGCAACCCGACAAGGCCAGTTCGGCCAGACCCACCATGGCCGACACGCGCATCTCATCCGGGCCGAAGCGCGACCAAATCGGGTAAAGCGTCTGCAACCATCCGAACAAAAGCGCGTCCTGCCCGCCCGGCACAGCCCGCGTCAGGGTTTGATACAGATGATGATGGGTGTTCACGAGGCCCGGCGTCACAACGGCGCGGCTTGCGTCCAGCACTTCGCAATCCTGTTCAAGATCAACGCCGATATCCGTGATGACCCCGTTTGAGATGCGAATATCGGTTGACGAAAGCTCGCGGCTGTCGTCATCCATCGTCAGAATGGTTCGTGCATTGCGGATCAGATAGTCCATGTTGTCTCCTCCCGCCCATTTCGGTGAGACAACTCTGGCGGCGACAGAAAGGGCAAAGGACTCGCGCGCTTGGGCATTTTGCCACGCACAGGCGGTCCCCTACAATACCCTTGATCAGCCGTTCAGGGGCAGGACAGAAACGCCAGCGCCGCAGCGTGGATCTGCCGATTGGCCGCTGCCACCACGCGCCCGCCTTGATGCACGGGTCCGCCTTCCCAGTTCGTGACAATACCACCTGCCGCTTCGATCACCGCCATCGGGCCTTGGATGTCATACGCCTGCAAGCCGGCCTCGACCACAAGGTCGATTTGTCCTGCGGCCACCAGCCCATAGGCATAGCAATCCAGACCGAACCGCGTCAGCTTGACCTCGTTTGACAGCCGTTGAAACGCTTGGCCTTCCCGCGGCGTGCCAACTTCCGGGAATGTCGTGAACAGAATCGCATCCGCCAGATCGCGCGGCGCGCGTGTCTGCAAACGGCGTGTTCCGTGCGGCCCGTCAACACGGGCTTCGCCGAAACCGCCGATGAAGCGTTCCCCGATATAAGGCTGATCAATAACGCCAAGCTGGGGGCCGTTGTCATCGCCGACTGCGATCAACACACCCCATGTGGGTGTGCCCGACAGAAAGGCGCGGGTACCATCAATCGGGTCAAGCACCCATGTCAGACCGCTTTCCCCTGCGGTCAGGCCGAATTCCTCGCCCAGAACGGTATCCTTTGGGCGCAGGACTGCCAAAAGGTCGCGCATCGCGCGTTCTGCCGCGCGGTCACCTTCGGTGACCGGATCAAACCCTTCGCTGAGTTTGTTGTCAGCAGTCAGGCCATCGGCGCGGAAATAGGGCAGGATGGCTTTGCGCGCCGCATCGGCCAAAGCCTCAGCAACGCGCAGCAATTCCTGTTTGGTCTCTGACGTCAGATCGGTCACCATGTCACCCCGGCAGTTTGTTGACCGCGCGGTAACAGGGCAACCGGTCTGGCGTCAAGCTCAGGCCACGTCTGACAGGACACGCGCCAGTTCAAACAGGCGACGACGTTGATTGTCAGGAATGGCGTAATAGCTGCGCACCAGTTCCAGAGCTTCTTTATCCGCCAGGATGTCGCCCGGCAGGGCACCTTCGGTATCGGCATCGGGTTTGCTTTCCAGCCCTTCAAAGAAAAAGCTGACCGGCACCGAAAGTGCTGCCGCGATATCCCAAAGCCGAGACGCAGAGACGCGGTTCATGCCGGTTTCGTATTTCTGGATCTGTTGGAATTTGATCCCTACTTTTTCAGCCAACTGCTGCTGCGTCATCCCCACCATCCAACGGCGGTGACGGACGCGTTTACCAACATGGACATCCACCGGATGTTTCATTGAACCACTCCTCGTTACTAGATTGAATTACGCAACCACTGACCATGTGTCGACGCGTTCACTCAACCTGTCTTTTTGGTCAGCTTCGACGTCAATAATGAAAAACTTATTAATACCAATACGATATACGTATTCATTCGCATTTTTTGCGCCTCCACCACAGCGAAAGTCGTCAACATGGAAGCACACGCAAAAGGAGATTAGCAACAAGTTTTGCATTTTGCAACTACACAACGCTGAGGCGAGCAGATGATTCTCTACTATCTTGCTCGATTTTCCGCTCGGAAACACCTATGGAGTTGCCAAAAGGAGCCCGCATGAAAACCCTTCTCGTCACAGATTTCGACCATCCGGCACAGCTGGTTGACGTCGCCACGCCAACTCCCCAATCCGGACAAGCATTGGTGGACATCCGCGCTTGTGGTTTGAATTTCGCCGATCTGCTGATGTCGAAAGGTAAATACCAGGACACGCCACGGCCACCCTTTTCGCTGGGGATGGAACCGGCCGGGATCGTCACCGCCCTTGGCCCGGATGCTGACGGTCCCAAGCCAGGGACACGGGTTGTGGTCTTTTCTGGCCGCGATGGTCTGGCCGAACAGGGTGTGTTCGATGCGACCCGATGCCTGCCCCTGCCCGACAACATGAGCTTCGAAGACGCCGCCGCGTTCCAGATCGCCTATGGCACGAGCCACATGGCGCTGGACTACAAAGCACGGCTGCAACCGGGCGAAACACTGGTCGTTCTGGGCGCAGCCGGTGGGGTCGGGCTGACCGCAGTGGAAATTGGCAAGGTCATGGGTGCGCGGGTCGTCGCTTGCGCGCGCGGGGCCGAGAAACTGGAGGTCTGCCGTCGCGCCGGCGCCGATCATCTGATCGACACGGACACACAGGACATCCGAGACGAGGTCAAGGCGTTGGGCGGAGCAGATGTGGTCTATGACGCGATCGGCGGCGACCAGTTCAACGCGGCCTTCCGCGCCTGCAACCCGGAAGCCCGGATCCTGTTGATCGGTTTTGCCAGTGGCGATCTGCCCGAGGTGCGGCCAAATCACATGCTGGTCAAGAACATCACTCTGATCGGCTTTTACTGGGGCGGGTATCTGAAGTTCCGACCCGACCCCTTGACCGACAGCCTGCGTCAGTTGCTGACCTGGTATGGCGAAGGCAGGATCAAACCCCATGTCAGCCACACGCTACCGCTTGACCGCGCGGGCGAGGCCTTGGACCTGCTGAGGCAGCGCAAATCGACGGGCAAGGTGGTCGTCACCATGCCGCCATCGCCCTAGAGTTCGGCAAATGCCCGGCGGATCATCGACAGCAAGTCCTGCATGGCCTGGCCACCCGAATTGCTCGCCGCATACATGTTCACCCGGGTGACAGCAAGATCCGGCAATGCTCCTCCGTGGTCGATCTGCTCTAGAAACGGCTGAACGGTGCCATCGATCACGGCGTGCACGGCCAAATCTGCTGACAACGATGCCTCGATCGTGCGGGTAGAATCACCGTCAACCCCCATCTCCCACTGAATATTCGCCGCATTCAGGGCTTTTTGAACGCCCTTGCGGAAAATGCAGTTACGCTCAAAAGCAAGCCGCAGCGGTCTTGAACGCCACGCCTGACCGTTCGGCGCCCCGACCCAGACCAGCGGAAGCGCGGCCAGGGTTTCGGCTCCGGCGTCCTTTTCTTCTTCTGTGGTCAGGGTGATGTCACATTCGCCACGCGCGAACATGGATTTCAGACGGCTTGTATAGGACGAGATCAAGTGGACGCGCATCCTCGGATATTCGGCGTGAAACTGCTTCAACACCGTGGGGATCGCCGGATAGACCACATCGGAGGGAACCCCCAAGACGATCTCACCCTCATACGCGTGATCCGTAAGGCGCGCATATACCTCGTCATTCAGGCGCATCATGCGGCGCGCATATCCCAGCAATTGTTCGCCGTCGGCAGTCAGCGACACCCCCCGCCCCGAACGATCCAACAAAGGACGACCCAAACTTTCCTCAAGCCGTTTCAACTGCATCGACACGGCGGACTGGGTCAGATGCAAAAGCCCCGCCGCACGTGTCACTCCGCCCGCGTCCGCAACGGTTACAAAACTGCGCAAAGCCGTCAGGTCAAGATTTCGGGGCATATCACACCTCTTGATGCATAATAGCAAAAACATTCATTTTACTTATCAAACCTAGATCAGCATAAACATCAAGAACGTTGATGCAACGCCTATCAACCATTTACCTCTGAGAAGGAGAGACGAGATGTCTGCTGTTATCTGCACCAATGCCCCTACCGTAAAGCGCGCGTTCTCACCGCTGGCTTGGCTGGTCCACGCCTGGGAGGTCCATCGCGAACGTCATGCACTGGCAAATTTGGACGCGATCCGGTTGAAAGATATCGGTCTGACACCAGACGCTGCGTATCGCGAAGCGAACCGCCCCATTTGGGATATTCCGGCGCACTGGAACTAACATCTGATCTTTCCGATCAAGTTATCCTATTCCTCTTGAAATACATTCCGCCCTTGCCGATATTAAGGCCAAGGGCGGTTTCCGTTTGGGGCTCGCCAGTTGTGTTTTTCTGGAGGTCTATCTAAATGGCTCAATATGATACGGTTCGCGCAGGCGTAGGCACCCGCGCCGCAATCGACGAAGGGCTTCGCGCCCATATGAACAAGGTCTATGGGCTGATGTCCGTGGGTCTTCTGATCACTGCCTTGGCAAGCTGGGCCATCGCTGGCCTTGCGGTAACCACCGATCCGACAGGTGCGACCGCTGCGATAAGCGAAGGTAAATACCTGACCGGATTGGGTCAGGCGATCTATATGTCGCCGCTGAAATGGGTCGTTATGTTCGCTCCGCTGGCTATGGTGTTTGCCTTCGGCGCCGCCATTAACCGCTTGTCCGCGTCAGGTGCGCAACTGTTCTTCTATGCGTTTGCCGCGCTGATGGGGCTGTCGATCAGCTCGATCTTCCTTGTCTTCACCGGCGTGTCGATCGTGCAAACCTTCTTGATCACCGCAATCGCCTTCGCGGGTCTAAGCCTTTATGGCTACACCACCAAGCGCGACCTAAGCGCATTGGGGGCATTCCTGATCATGGGTCTGATTGGTCTGATCGTGGCGTCGATCGTCAACATCTTCATCGGAAGCTCGATGCTTCATTTTGCGATCTCGGTAATCGGTGTTCTGATCTTTGCTGGTCTGACAGCTTATGACACGCAGAAGATCAAGACGGATTACATTGCGCACGCGCAGGCTATGGACAGCGAATGGCTGGCGAAATCCGCAATCATGGGTGCACTGAACCTGTATCTGGACTTCATCAACCTGTTCATGTTCCTGCTGCAATTCCTGGGCAACCGTGAATAAGCAGGCGTAACAAACGAACAAAGGGCCGGTCTTGAGGGACCGGCCCTTTTTGCTTGGAACAGGCCCATGTCTGACAGAGTTCTGAAACTTGCCCTTGCTCCCCTTCTGATCGCGCAAGCGCTGCTTGTTCGCAAAACAGCGGCCAGCCTGCCGGAACCTGCGGGGCCTCGCACGGGACAGACTGGCGATGGTTCTTCGCTGCGTCTTGCTATTATCGGAGATTCTTCAGCCGCCGGTGTCGGTGCGTCCCATCAAGGCGAAGCCTTGTCGGGTCGTTTGACAGACAAACTTGCCGCGCATTACCGTCTGACATGGTCGCTGCACGCCAGAACCGGCGCAACAACACGTTCCACGCTGGAAGAATGGCCTGACGATCTGGGCGAAGTCGACATTGCCATCGTGGTGTTGGGCGTGAACGACATCACCCGACAAACCCCGCTGCGCCGATTGTTAAAGCACCGCGAGCAGCTATACGCCCGGCTACGCCAACGCCATCACGCCCAGCGCATTCTGGTCACGGGTGTCCCGCCGCTGGATCAGTTTCCCCTGCTGCCCGGTCCACTTCGTTTTGTTCTGGGACAGCAGGCAAGGCGGTTCGATACGGCCCTGGCTCAGCAAGCCGAGACGCTGGGTATCGAATATCTGCCATTCAACATGTCGCTGGATCCCGCAACGATGGCGGCGGACGGCTTTCACCCCGGACCCACGG
Source organism: Aliiroseovarius sp. B-4 (assembly GCF_056857795.1). Taxonomy (NCBI): domain Bacteria; kingdom Pseudomonadati; phylum Pseudomonadota; class Alphaproteobacteria; order Rhodobacterales; family Paracoccaceae; genus Aliiroseovarius; species Aliiroseovarius sp. B-4. The sequence continues at coordinate 110,244 of NZ_JBSXNV010000030.1, read as the reverse complement.
CCTATCGCCACTTTGCCGACACGCTGTATCGACAGATCCAAAGCTGATAAACGAAAAGGCCGCGCCCACCGGCACGGCCCATTCAACATCGAAAGGGATCAAGATTACTTGATCTTACCTTCCTTATATTCAACATGCTTGCGCACAACCGGGTCGTATTTCTTCACAACCATTTTTTCGGTCATGGTGCGAGCATTCTTCTTGGTCACATAGAAGTGGCCGGTATCCGCGGTCGAGTTCAGGCGGATTTTGATAGTGGTCGGCTTCGCCATGTCGTCAGCTCCTCATCGGGTGGGCGCACCCCGCCCGGGTAAATCTCTGGAACCCGCCTTTTAGCGTCATTGGCCCCCGAGTCAACAGGCAATCGGGAAATTCGCGCGCGTTCCGAAACGACGCGCATGACGGTGCCCAATCGGCGTGAAATATTGCGCGGACGGCCTGTAAGCCGGATTCTGTCCAGGTGTTGCCACCGTGGATGACCATTCCTCTAGGATGCCTGTTACCAGACACCTCAAGCTGCCAACCCGGACCTGCAAAAGCCAAGGCGGCTTTGGGGCAAGCCCCGTGCGGTCCCTATTTGGCATTGCTCCTGGTGGGGCTTGCCGTGCCGCCCTTGTTGCCAAGCGCGCGGTGGGCTCTTACCCCACCGTTTCACCGTGACCCGCGACAGGCGCAGGCCGTCTGTTCTCTGTGGCGCTTTCCCTCGGGTTTCCCCGGCCGGGCATTACCCGGCACCATTGCCTTGTGGAGTCCGGACTTTCCTCGCGTCACGCAGGAGCACGCCCCCACAGTCACCCGCGGTCATCCAGCCATCCGCGCATAAAGCGACTTAAGCGTTGGGTGTGGGCGCGTCAACGGGGAAGCGTTTGGAAAGGTCAGCGACAATTCCCATGTCGCGCCTATCCAACGGCCCAACAGCCCACGGGCGGAAGCGTTGGCGCAAAGCATCAAGCACAGCGGTGCACCCGGCATTCGATGGATAACCGAAAACAGCCGCCTGTTGAAGAAACTCCGCCTCATCCGGCGTGGTTTCGGAACCATCAGGCCAGATGGCCAACTCTTGTCGTGCAAGCCGGGACCACGGGAACCGCCGACCGGGATCGGATTTGCGGTCCGGTGCCATGTCGCTATGCCCGATCACACCTTCTATGGGAATCGACCATCGCTCCATGATCAGGGGCAACAACTTTTCAAGCTGTGCCAACTGCGGTTCGCTGAACGGGGATACCCCGTCATTGTCGATCTCGATCCCGATCGAGCGGGAATTGATGTCATCCATCCCGCGCCACGTGCCTGCCCCCGCGTGCCACGCGCGCATATCTTCATCCACCAACTGAAACACCCGCCCGTCGCGGTGGATCAGGTAATGGGCAGACACTTCGTGTTCAGGCGCGCAAAGACGATCCAACGCCTCGGCCGGATCAGCCATGGCGGTATAATGAAGAACGATCAACGAAGGTGCGAGGCCATCCCGTCGCGGGCCGAAATTCGGGGACGGACGGGATGTGATCTGCACCTATTCGCTCGCGACGGTTTCGCCCGAGATGTTAAGAGTTTCACCCGGAAGCGGTGCCGGGTCGGCAAGATCACTCGTATCATCAGTCGTGATGCCCACGGCTTCCAGGTCCGCTTTGCTGATGCCAGAATCTTCGACCACTGCCGTATCCTCGACCGCACCACGGGCGGAGCGGAAGGGGGCCGGGTTCCAACCGCAGGCAAATCCGTCACCATCGGGGTCCAACCCATGTCTGTCTCGCTTGGGGCCACCGGCCTCAAGAAACGCGATTTGTGCAAAATCGGCGGAAGTATAGCGCGCGCAATTGCGTTCTGCCCGCGCGTCGCCCGACAATGCCGAGCGGGAATAGATCGACTGCCCCACCGTATTGGTGGTCGACAACGCATATTCCACCACCGAAACCGAACTGCCTTCGGGGCGTTCAGGGACGGCGACCACCTCGGCCTGTTGATAGGCGGCCTGATAGCTTTCGATACGCTGGGCGTCACTTTCAATACTTTCGCGGGCCGCGACGGCACTGAAATCCTGTTCGTCGGAAATGCCGGGCGCGACAGCGGCATTCTGATTGCCATCAATCGACTGACTGGTAACAGAGCTTCCTTCGATCATCGCCGACAAAGGCGCACCCGACACCGGATCGACAGCAGGTGTCACATTCGCAGGCGACCGGCTGTCAGGGGCATTGCTGGCGCAAGCTGAAACCGAAGCAACGGCGACGAGACCCAAAATATACCGCATAGAACCCTCTTTCTCGCAGCAAGGAGTTAATAATTTGCAGGAGTTACCACCATTTCCGGGGCTTTGCCACAAATCCGGCACGTTGCTCTACCTCGTGAGCGATATTCAGCAGATCGCCTTCTTCCCACGGGCGCCCGATCAGTTGCAGACCCAGCGGCAAGCCCTGCGCGTCCAGCCCGGCGGGTACCGAAATACCCGGCAACCCGGCAAGGTTCACCGTCACGGTAAACACGTCGTTCAGATACATCTTGACCGGATCGGCGTTTTCCATCTCGCCCAGCCCAAAGGCGGCAGACGGCGTCGCGGGTGTCAGGATTGCGTCGATGCCTTGCGCGAACACATCTTCGAAGTCTTTCTTGATCAGCGCGCGCACCTTGCGGGCACGATTGTAATAGGCGTCATAGAAGCCCGCCGACAACACATAGGTGCCAACCATCACGCGGCGTTGCACTTCGGCCCCGAACCCTTCGGCGCGGGTTTTCTCATACATCTCGGTAATGCCATCGCCCTGCCCCAGCTTGGCACGGTGGCCATAACGCACGCCGTCATATCGGGCGAGGTTCGACGACGCCTCTGCTGGTGCAATCACATAATAGGCGGGCAGAGCATATTTCGTGTGAGGCAGCGAGATATCAACAATCTCGGCCCCCGCGTCGCGCAGCATGTCGGCACCTTTGGCCCACAACGCTTCAATCTCGTCCGGCATACCGTCCATGCGATATTCCTTGGGAATACCGATCTTCTTGCCCTTGATGTTACCGGTCAGCATGGCCTCGAAATTCGGCACTGGCAGGTCTGCACTGGTGGAATCTTTCGCATCATGGCTGCACATCGCTTCCAGCATGATCGCAGCGTCGCGCACCGATTTGGTCATCGGACCAGCCTGATCCAACGAAGATGCGAACGCCACAACACCCCAGCGCGAGCATCGCCCATAGGTCGGCTTGATCCCGGTAATGCCAGTAAAGGCGGCAGGCTGGCGGATTGACCCGCCTGTGTCGGTGCCGGTCGCGGCAAGGCAAAGGTCAGCGGCCACAGCCGACGCCGACCCGCCCGAGCTTCCGCCCGGTGTCAGCTTGCGGTCGTCGATTTTCCACGGATTCACTGCATTGCCATACACGCTCGTCTCGTTCGACGAACCCATCGCGAATTCATCCATGTTGAGCTTGCCCAACATGACGGTGCCATTGTCCAGAAGGTTTTGACTGACAGTCGATTCGTATTCCGGGATGAAGCCTTCAAGAATGCGGCTACCCGCTTGTGACGCCACGCCCTTGGTGCAGAACAAGTCTTTGATCCCCAGCGGGATGCCGCACATGTCAGGCGCATCGCCCGCCTTGATGCGGTCGTCCGCCGCTTTGGCCTGTTCGCGCGCAAGTTCGGGCGTTTTGTGGACAAACGCGCCCAGCGCGCCTGCGCCTTCGATCTCGGTCAGACACGCCTCGGTCAGTTCGACAGATGTCAGATCGCCCCTGCGCATCGCATCGCGGGCATCCGCAATCGTCAGTTTGTTCAGGTCAGCCATTATTCCACCACCTTCGGAACCGCAAAGAAGCCTTCACGTGCGTCAGGCGCGTTTGACAGTATCTTGTCCTGCATGCTGCCATCCGTCACCACGTCTTCGCGCCGCTTCAGACGCATCGGCGTGACTGAGGTCATCGGTTCGATCCCGTCCACGTCCACCTCGTTCAACTGCTCGATGAAGCCGAGGATCGCGTTGAAGTTTTCGGCAAGCTCCGGCAAGCGGTCGTCTTCGACCTTGATGCGGGCCAGATGCGCAACCTTGCGCGCGGTTTCGATGTCGATCGACATGGGGTGCTCCCGTCTGTGTTTCGCCAGTTCGTTTAGCGCGCGCCCGTCCCGCCCGCAAGCCATGTGAACGGCTTGCGGCGCTGTCCCACAGGTGACAGGGGCGGTTTTGGTGCTACTCTGACCCCAAACGATGAAAAGGGGGCTTTCCATGCAAATCACATTCCTTGGACATTCCGGTTTTCGGATCGAGATTGAAGACGCGGTTTTACTGGTTGATCCATGGCTGGATGGTAACCCGATGTTTCCCGAGGATCGCCGGGACCAGGCCACCGCTGGCGCGACTCACATCCTGATCACCCACGGGCATGGCGACCACGCTTCCTCAACCCTAGCCATTGCACGCGAGAAAGGCATTCCGATTGCGGCGATCCATGAGCTTGCCACCTTCTGGGGCAATGAAGGCGAGGTCGATACGCTGGGGTTCGGCAAGGGCGGCACCATCGACCTGAACGGAGCCAAGGTGACGATGGTGAACGCGTCACATTCCGCCAGCTTCGATTATCTTGGCGGCGATCGGCCCCTCTGCGCAGGTGCCGAGGTCGGGTTTATGATCGCAGGCGAAGGGCACGTGATCTATCTGTCCGGCGACACCGACATCATGGCGGATATGGAGTGGATGGGCGATCTGCACAAACCCGATATCGGCATTCTGTGCGCCGGGGGGCATTACACGATGGATATGGCGCGCGTGGCCTATGCGGCGAAACGGTATTTCGATTTCCAGACCGTAATTCCCTGCCACTACAAGACCTTCCCCGTCCTGGCACAATCCGCTGATGAATTGATTGCCGCCCTGCCGGACGTGAATGTGGTGGAACCAGAGGTTCTGAAGCCGATCACGATCTGAGGATCAACGCCGGGACGCGAAGAAATCCTTCAATATCTGCTCGGCCTCGTCCGCGCCGATGCCGTCATAGACCTCGGGGATATGGTGACACTGCGGATGTGTGAAGATGCGCGCGCCATGTGCGACGCCGCCTGATTTCGGGTCCGCCGCACCGTAATAGACCCGGCGGATGCGCGCCGCCGACATGGCGGTTGCGCACATCGCGCAAGGCTCTAGCGTTACGTAAAGGTCGTGATCGGGCAGACGCTCTGATCCGGCCTGCGCACAGCCTTCGCGGATCGCAATGATTTCGGCATGGGCCGTGGGGTCGTTCAACTCGCGTGTCCGGTTGCCCGCCGCCGCGATCACCTTGCCTTCCGGCGACACCAGGACTGCGCCGACGGGCACCTCGCCACGTTTGGCGGCGGCGCGGGCCTCAGCCAGCGCAGTATTCATATGGCTTGTGAACCTACTCATGCCCCCTTTTGCCCCGGACCGGAACGCTTGCCAAGGCTTCCCCTTTGCGCCGCCTCGCGCTATGCGGGGGCATGACTGACAAGAAACGCCCCCCCGTTCCCAGACCGGCCCGCAAGCCTGCACCGAAAAAGCCGGACGCCACGACGGCCGATCCGTCGAAAGGCGACCGCATTGCCAAGGTTCTGGCGCGTGCCGGTATCGCCAGCCGCCGCGAGGCCGAGCGCATGATCGAAGCGGGCCGTGTGACCGTGAACGGCAAGGTGATCGACAGCCCCGCCCTGAATGTCACGGCCAAGGACACTATCCTGTTTGACGAAGCCCCTTTGACCGACCCGGAACCGCCGCGCATGTGGCTGTATTACAAGCCCATCGGCCTTGTGACGACCGAGCGTGACGAGAAAGGGCGCAATACAGTCTTCGCCGCCTTACCTGAAGATATGCCACGGGTGATGAGCGTTGGGCGGCTCGACATTAACTCTGAAGGCCTGCTGCTGCTGACCAATGATGGCGAGGTGAAGCGCAAGCTGGAGCTGCCCTCGACCGGTTGGTCGCGCAAATACCGCGTGCGGGTGAATGGACGCCCGACCGAAGACACGCTTGCGCCCGTGCGCAAGGGATTGACCATCGATGGTGAGCGGTTCCAACCAATGGCCGTGTCGCTGGACCGGCAACAGGGCGCGAATGCGTGGCTGACCGTGACCCTGCGCGAAGGCAAGAACCGCGAGGTGCGCCGCGCCATGGAAGCGGTCGGCCTGACCGTGAACCGGCTTCTGCGCGTCAGCTACGGCCCCTTCCAACTGGGCGAATTGAAACCCGGCGAGGTCGAGGAAATCCGCCAGCGCATTGTGCGCGACCAGCTTGGGTTGGAAGATGCAAAGCCGGCGCCCATGCGGACGCGCAAAGAGATCCCGCGCGGCAAGCATGGAAGCAAACCGGGGGCCAAGCCTGCATTCAAAGGTGGGCGGCCCGGTGGGAAACCCGGTCAACGTCCGGCGGTAAAAGGCCCTGGCGGCAAAGGCCCAGGCGGCAAGCCCCAGGGTCGTCCCGGTTCACGCAACAAGTAGCATGGTTACCGGTTAGAACAGCGATCCTTGATCGGGGGCGTCCTTTTTGGGCTTGGGCTTTGTTGCAGGTTTGATCGGCTTCACCGCCGATGTCGCTGCCCCATCCAGCGCCAATCGACCATCCGCAAACTCGATCTCAAGCGACTTGGCTTGCGCCGCCGCGACCTGCGTCGTCACCACATCTCCGTCGCCCCGCACAACCGCATAGCCGCGCTTCAGCGTTTCGGTGTATCCCAGCGTCTGGCGCATCCGTTCAAGGCTGGACAGCCGATCCCCGTGCCGCTTTGTATTCGCCAGAAAGGCACGATCCAATCGCGCTGACAGGCCCGTTATCTCGACCGTCCGGCGTTTGTTGGCGTCTGTGATACGATCCGGGTCCAATCGCGACGCCACCATGCCAAGCCGATCCCGCATCGGTGCCAATCGCGCCGTCAGAACACGCGGGCGCAGACCTGCTGACGCTTCTGTCAGTTTCACCCGCCGGGTCTGGGTCATGCTGCGCAGCGCTGCGGGCAGTTTGTGACTGACGGTATCCAACCGTTGGCGTGGGTTGTCCAACAAGGTCTCGACCCGTGGCAGAGCGCGTGACAGGTCACGCAGACGCTGGCCGCGCTGGGTCAATGCCTGCTCCAGAGATCGGGTCAGGCGGGTGGCTTGTTCCTCGGTCCACGCAAGCAATTCCAGACGCACCGGCACGGCATGTTCGGCTGCCGCCGTCGGCGTGGGCGCGCGCAGGTCTGAGACATAGTCGATCAGAGTTGTATCCGTCTCGTGCCCCACAGCCGAGATCAGGGGAATGTCCGACGCGGCGGCGGCGCGCGCGACGATTTCCTCATTAAACCCCCACAGATCCTCGATCGAGCCACCACCGCGCGCAACGATCAACAGGTCGGGTCGCGGCAGTGCACCACCCGGTTGCATGCGGTTGAAGCCTTCGATTGCGGCGGCGACCTGTGGTGCACAGGCCTCGCCCTGCACGGCGACAGGCCAGATCAACACCTTGCGCGGGAACCGGTCGCGCAGACGGTGCAGGATATCGCGGATCACCGCACCGGACGGGGACGTCACGACCCCGATCACCTCGGGAAGGAAAGGCAGCTTTTTCTTGCGTTCGGGCGCGAAGAGTCCCTCGGCGGCCAGCATTTTCTTTCGCTTTTCCAACATCGCCATCAACGCGCCTTCTCCGGCCACGACAACGTCATCAACGTTCAACTGATACTTCGACTGACTGCCAAAGGTTGTCAGCTTGCCGGTGACGATCACCTCCATCCCTTCTTCAGGCTTGATCGACAGGCGGCTGACCTGCCCCTTCCAGCTGACAGCGGCCAGAACAGACCGATCATCTTTCACATCGAAGTAAAGATGCCCCGACCGTGCCAGCATCACACGCCCAACCTCGCCCCGCACGCGAACGCGACCAAACGCGCCCTCGATGGTTTTCTTCAGCGCGCCGGAGATTTCCGAGACGGTGAACTCTGGCGCATTTTCGCCGGGCTGTGGATCGTCGATCAGGTCGGACATGGGGCCGGTGTCTCTTTCCTTGTGATTTCAGCGCCCCGACCTTAGAACGCCGGTGACGGAAGGCCAAGCGGGGGAATATCCATGAACATCCTTATTCTGGGCAGCGGTGGGCGTGAACATGCGCTGGCATGGGCGGTGATGCAGAACCCGAAATGCGACCGTTTGATTGTTGCGCCGGGAAATGCCGGAATGGCCCAGATCGCGGATTGTGCGAAACTGGATATTGAAGATGGTGACGCGGTTGTGACGTTCGCACAGGAAAACACCATAGATTTTGTGATCGTCGGCCCGGAAGCCCCGTTGGCAAAAGGTGTCGCGGATCGTTTGCGTGAGGCCGGGATCAAGGTTTTCGGCCCTTCTGCCGAGGCCGCCAAACTGGAAGCCTCGAAATCCTTCACCAAAGCGGTCTGCGACGCGGCGGGCGCGCCGACAGCGGCCTACGGGCATTTCACCGACGCCGAGGCCGCCAAGGCTTACATCCGCGAGCAAGGTGCCCCAATTGTGGTCAAGGCCGATGGGCTGGCTGCTGGTAAAGGCGTGATCGTCGCGATGGACGTTCAGACCGCGCTCGACGCCATAGACGACATGTTCGGCGGCGTGTTTGGTGGGGCTGGCGCGGAAGTCGTGATCGAAGAATTCATGGAGGGCGAAGAGGCATCATACTTCATCCTTTGCGACGGCAAGACCGCCCTGCCGATTGGCACAGCGCAGGACCACAAACGTGTGGGGGATGGTGACACCGGGCTGAACACCGGCGGCATGGGCGCCTATTCCCCTGCCCCGGTTCTGACGGACGAAATTGCCGCCCGTGCCATGCGCGAGATCATCGAGCCGACCGTGATCGAAATGGCCAAGCGCGGCACACCCTATCAGGGCGTTCTGTATGCGGGGTTCATGATCAAGGACGGGCAAGCGCGTTTGGTGGAATACAACGCCCGTTTCGGCGATCCGGAATGTCAGGTGTTGATGATGCGGTTGGGCGCGCAGGCGTTGGATCTGATGCTGGCCTGTGCCGAGGGGCAGTTGGACAAGGCCAAGGTCAACTGGGCTGACGACCACGCAATCACGGTGGTGATGGCGGCCAAGGGCTACCCCGGGACCTATCAGAAGGGGACGGTTATCAACGGGTTGGATGATCTGCCTGAGGATTCGAAGAATATGGTGTTTCATGCTGGAACGACCGAAGTCGACGGGCAGATCACCGCCAGCGGCGGACGTGTCCTGAACGTCACCGCCCGCGGCGACAGCCTGCACGAGGCCCGCGACCGCGCCTATGCGATGATCGAAAGGATTGACTGGCCCGAGGGGTTCAACCGCTCGGATATCGGCTGGCGGGCGCTTTAACCACCCCTAACAGCCCAGACGCGCCGACAGGCTGTCCGGTCCTTGATACCGACCGACATTGATCAGCTTCAGTTCCAAACCGTCCAGACGGGTTTCAATGACCCTGGACCAGTTGGCGCTGGCGGTCACAACAACGGGAGGCTCCCCCGCGCAATCACGCACGCCGCCTTCGATCACCGGGCTGCCGAACTTGTGATTGGTCAGACCTTCGACGGTGGCCAACTCGCTGAATGCAACGCCGTCACGACCAGGCTTGACTGTTGTTAGTGTGAGCCTGCGCGCCAAATGGGGGCGATCGACAAAGGCGATCTCGTCCAACCCATCGCCATTGAAATCTGCCATGCCTGCCACGGCCAACCAACGATGACGCGCGCCGATCGGGGTGTTTGCCCCACGCAGCACCAGCTTGCCATCACGCCACGCATAGATGCGGATCATTGCGCCGACATCATCGCCGCTGAACACGGTCACGATTTCGGGCGCGCCGTCACCATCGAAATCGTGCAGTCGCGGTGCCGTATCCTCGAACACGCCGCCAGAGACGCGGGACACAGCGCGCGCACCGTCAGCCAGCGTCACCTCAAGCGCACCATATTCGCCACCGGGAACCGCCCCATGGCCATAGCGGTCCGTGGGTTCAACATATCGGGCCGACGTGATCTGCGCTGCCGCCGGGGCTGCAAGGCAGATGAAAATCAGGGCAGCCCGCAGACCGATCATCAGATTTGTTTTTCCGGCATATGGACGACCAGACCGTCAAGATCATCAGTGACCTTGAGCTGGCAAGTCAGGCGGGACCGCTCGGCATCCGGCTCATAGGCGAAATCGAGCATGTCTTCTTCCATTGCATCCTTGGCGGGCACCTTGTCGACCCACGCCGCGTCGACATAGACATGACAGGTCGAACAGGCGCATGCCCCGCCGCAATCGGCTTCGATTCCCGGGATATTGTTGTCGCGCGCGCCTTCCATCACGGTCAAACCGTTGGCGACGTCGACGACGTGCTGCGTTCCATTGTGCTCGATATAGGTAATCTTTGCCATTTGGCGCCTCCTGTTCATGCTCGGGTCTTTCTAGACAAGGCAGATAGGCAAGGCCAAGAGGATTTGCCAGTCAAGACAGCTTACCGTAACGGAAAATGTGGCTTTGCGTCGAAATGACATCGCGAAAGCCACGTTTCAAAACGAAACCAGCCCGAAACGCTTTGTCGCGCGCGGGCTGGCATTGAAACTAGATGTCCACGTTAGAACGGGTTGGACATGAACCCGCTAATGGCAGTTGTCACCGGATCGTCCTGCATGATCCAAGCCCCGGCTTGTTCGATCATCGTCCCTTGCGACAGTCGGTCAAGACGATCATTGTAGTTGATCACGCCGACCTGGCTGAACAGGAAGCCTTTGAACAGCATGAACCCAATAAGCGTCAGGATCAGTCCCTTGATTGGGAACCCCCGCCGCAGCCGGGGCTTGCTGGGCACCAACAGCCCATCGCGCTCTACCAGCTGGACATAGCCCTGCGACAAGCGACGGTGCTGACGGCTAATTCCGCGCACTCGTTTTTGAAAGTCTTGAACTTGTGCATCAGTCACTTTCAATACCCTCCCCAATAAACAAATTAAAAATACACCCAGTTCAGAATATGGCAAAAAAGTGTTTATGACCAGAAATCTGTCAAATTTTCGCGTAAAAAACACTAACTTTTTTGAAGAATCAGTGTCGTCCAGTCAACAATTTCGGTGCGTTCGACCAGATTAAGCCCGTTTTGGAGATAAACGGAAATCACTTCGTCTGCTTGCGGGTTCAGAATACCCGATAGAATCGCATATCCCTTGGTAGAAAGGTGTTTTGCCATATCCGGGGCAAGTCCGATCAATGGCCCTTTCAGAATATTTGCAAATACCAGATCAAATGGCGACGCTTCATGCAACTCTGGAGCATTGAATCCTGCTGCCTCTACGCAATGGACACGTTCTTCAAGATCGTTGGCAGCAACATTCGCTCTTGCGACATCAACGGCCACCTGATCAATATCACTGGCCAAGACCGGATTGGGCCAAACACGCGCGGCAGCCATCGCCAAGACGGCGGTCCCGCAACCAATATCGACGACATTCTTGCCGACAAACCCTTGTTCTACCAATCCATCCAGCGCCTTCAGGCAACCCAGCGTGGTGCCGTGGTGTCCTGTGCCGAATGCCATCGCAGCTTCGATCAGCAGTGCGATCTTTCCTTCCGGCACGTTGTCGGCATCATGACTGCCATGCACGAAAAAGCGTCCGGCTTCGACCGGGGACAATTCACGGCGCACATGGGCGACCCAATGAACCTCGGGCAATTCCGAGACAGTGAAGTCTTTTGCCTTGTGCATCGCCGCCAGCAGGGCAAGTCCGGCGGCATCAGGTTCCTCTGTGAAATAGCCTCCGACTTCCCAAATTCCGCTCCCGTCCTCCACTTCAAACACACCGACGCCGATGGGGTCTGGGGTCAACACCTCCATCGCCAAGCCAAGCGCTTCGGCGGCGTCTTGGCCGTCCAACGTGGTAAGTGCGGTCCAAGTGGACATGACAGCATCCTTTCTGATGACAGAAACGGCCTAGCGAGCAGCGCCCGCGCGGTCAACCACAACCACAACGCTGGCAGGCGAGTTACTCGGCAACCTGCGGCAACGGACGCGAAAAGACGGTCTCGTTCCCCTTCTCCGGGTGGCGTGGGATAAGAAGCGACAGCATCAGAGAGATACAAGCCATGGCCGCGGCCAGGCCAAAGACGCCCCCCGGCGACACAACCCACAGATAGCCGAGCAGCGCCGGCAGGAAGACCGCTGCAATATGGTTGATTGTGAAGGCGACGGCAGCTGTCGGCGCGATGTCCCTCGGGTCTGCGATCTTTTGGAAATAGGTTTTCAGCGCGAAGGCCAGCGCGAAGAACAGGTGGTCGAGCACATAAAGCGCTGCCGCCAGCACCATACCCCAGCCAAAATAATAGATCCCGCCATAGGCAAGGAACACGCAGATCAGCCCGGTATATTCAAAGGCCAACGCACGACGTTCTCCCCATCTGGCAACCGCTTTCCCCATTAATGGCGCAAAGAAGATATTGGCAAGGTAGTTGATCAGGAACAGCGCCGTGACCTCGTGCACCTCAAAACCAAAGCGTTCGACCATCATGAAGGCGGCGAAGACCGTAAAAATCTGTCGCCGGGCGCCCGCCATGAACTGCAACGCGTAGTAAAGCCAGTAACGGCGGCGCAGCACGAACTGCTTCAACTGCGGCTCGGGGCTTTCAAACTGCGGATAGGCGAAGAAAGCGAACACCGAAATGGCCAGCGTAGTGCCGCCCGCGATCATGTAGACAAGATTATAGCTCAGATCGAATGTCTTCCACGTCAACATCAGAAGCCCATAACTTAGCAAAGCGGCCGCAGACCCGATGGACATGATCCACCCCAACATTTGCGGCGCGCGTTTTTTGTCGATCCATTGAAGCTGAAGCGACTGGTTCACCGTCTCGAAATAATGAAACCCGATAGACGACAACATCGTGATTGTCAGAATGCCTCCCAAACTTGGAAACCATGCGGTGATCGCGGTGGCCGCGCCCAGTAGACCAAGCGCCACAACACCCAGAACCTGTTCGCGAAACAGCATGAGCAAGGCGATCACGCCGATGGCCAAAAAGCCGGGAATCTCGCGCACCGTATGCAACCAGCCGATTTCGACGCCGGTGAAACCCGCTACCTCGATCACGAAGTTGTTCAGAAGGGCGGACCAGGTGAAAAACGCAATCGGCATCCCGGCCGCCATCAGCATCAAAAGAAAGATGGGGCGACGCCAGAACGGTAGCATCCGGGCTTCGTCGAGTGTCAGGATCTGGTGTCTCATGATCTCGCATTACGCCTGTTTTTTTCAATTGGCGAGATCAAAACGCATTCACTCAATCGTATGTGTTAATGATTTATGTCAAGGTAGGCCGAAACATAACCCGGCAAGTTAACCCAGCAATTGAAGGAGATCGTATGGATATTGTGCCCCTGATTGATCGTATCGGAGAGGAGCCGACAGCCGCACTGTTCGGGCTGATAACCGGTATTGTCTTTGGCGTTGCAGCACAGCGGTCCCGGTTTTGCCTGCGCGCAGCGACCGTGGAGTTCGCCCGGCGTATGATGGACAGTTCCGTGGCGATCTGGCTTCTGACCTTCTCAACCGCTCTTGTCTGGGTGCAGGGGGCGTCACTTCTGGGCCTGTTGCGACCCGAGGACGCGCGCATGATGGCGGTGACTGGCACTTGGTCGGGTGCCATCATTGGCGGGTTGATGTTCGGCGTGGGCATGGTGCTGGCGCGTGGCTGTTCGGGCCGCCTTCTGGTGCTGGCGGCCACCGGCAACCTGCGATCGGTGGTGTCCGGCCTGATCTTCGCGGTGGTCGCGCAGATGAGCCTGCATGGCTGGCTCGCCCCAACGCGCGATAAGCTGGCCCAGCTGTGGATGACCGATGGCGGCGTGAATGTGAACCTGCTGAATGCGCTTGGCGTGCCGGACTGGTCCGGTTTCGCGCTTGGCATACTGATTGCCGTCCTCGCGATCTATATCGCGCGCAAATCCGGCATGGGATACCGGCGTCTTGTTTTCGGGTCCGGTGTCGGCTTTGCCGTCGCACTGGGTTGGGTGTTGACGTATCAACTGTCTCTTGCTGCGTTCGAGCCTGTGACCGTAAACTCCGTCACCTTCTCTGGCCCGTCCGCCAACACGCTTATGTTCTTCCTGATCCCCGATCCGGTGTTGGAGTTCGATGTGGGCCTTGTTCCCGGCGTTGTCATTGGGGCCTTTGCCGCCAGTTGGCTGGCCGGGGAGTTCAAGTTCCAAGGCTTCGACAGCGAGGCCAACATGCGCCGCTCGATGTTTGGGGCGGTGCTGATGGGCTTCGGTGCCATGCTGGCCGGGGGGTGCGCTATCGGTGCGGGTGTGACGGGCACGTCGATCTTAGTCGGAACCGCATGGCTTGCGCTTTTGTGCATGTGGATCGGGGCGGTCTTTACCGATGCTTTGGTCGATCAGTCGAAGGGAAGAGGCGCAGCGCTGCCGGCGGCGTGATCCGCACCTCAGACATCCATTGCTCCATCCCAATCATAGACGACAATCTCGCCAGTCTCGCGCGCATTCAAACTCTGATAAAGTGCGCGCGCGGGCTTGTTCCCCATCTCCGTGGCAAGCCAGATGCCCTGACACCCGGCATCGCGCGCTTGTTCGATAAGGTTTCGACACAGCGTGCCTGCGATGCCACGTCTGCGCATTTCCTCGGCCACACCGACCTCGTTGATGAAAAACGCAGGGGGTTTGTCGGGATGCAGCAAAACGGTGCCTGACGCAAATCCAATAACGCTGTCATCCACTCGCGCAAAGATCATTTCGTGCCCTGACGTCGACACGAACGCCTTCAAAAACTCAGGATCAACGGCGTTGTCAAAGACGTCTGCCCTTTCGAGCATCCGGGCGTTCTCTGCGTTCAAAAAATGGTAGGTCACAGGGCCGGTCATGTGCGCAGTATAGCCGATGCGCGGACCACATGGAATGTTGCACCAGACCAGCGGCAGTAGTGCTCAATAAAAACTCTGCGGGTCAATATCCACGGATACGCGCATATCCCCCTTGATCTGGAACTGCGCCAGCCAACGTTTCAGCGCTGCTTGAATGGGCGCGCTCTTATCCGCTTTCACCAGCAATCGAACACGATGCCGTCCGCGCACGCGGGCGATGGGCGCAGGCGCGGGACCGTAGAGTTGCGCGCCGATCTGGATCAACGGTTCGGATCGCCGCGCCATCTCGGACCCCAGATCGAACACTGCCTGAATATCCGGCGAGGACAGGACGATCCCGGCCAGACGACCGTAGGGCGGAACGCCCGCAGCCTGACGCTCGGCCGCTTCCGCGCGCCAGAACTTCTCTTCCTCGCCCGCAAGGATCGCTCGGATCACCGGATGTTCGGGTTGGAATGTTTGCAAAAGCGCTACGCCGGGTGTTTCCGCCCGCCCGGCCCGGCCTGCAACCTGCCGGATTAATTGGAATGTGCGTTCAGCCGCGCGCAGGTCGGAGCCTTGCAAGCCAAGATCGGCATCAATCACCCCGACCAGAGTCAGCTTTGGAAAATTGTGCCCTTTTGCCACCAGTTGCGTGCCGATGATGATGTCGGCACCGCCCTCGGCGATCAGCTCGATCTGTTCTTTAAGCGCGCGGGCTGACCCAAAAAGGTCGGACGACAACACAGCAACGCGGGCGTCGGGAAAGCTCGCTCGGATCTCTTCCGCCAGCCGTTCGACTCCTGGGCCAACCGGGGCCAGCTTGCCTTCAACCTCGCATTCCGGGCAAGCCTCGGGCATCGGTTTCGTCTCGCCACATTGGTGGCAGACAAGACGTTTCTGAAAGCGATGTTCCACCATGCGTGCGTCGCAGTGGTCGCAACCGATCTGATGTCCGCAGGCGCGGCAGATCGTGACCGGCGCATAGCCACGGCGGTTGATGAACAGCAACGATTGTTCACCCTTCGCGATGCGGCGTGTCACAGCGGCTTTCAGTGTGGGTGATATCCAGCTTTGCGACGGCAAATCCTCTTGCCGCATATCAATCGCACGCATGTCGGGCATGACGGCGGGGCCATAACGGCTTGTCAATTCAATGCGCTTATACTTGCCCGCTTCGCAGTTGGCCCAAGTCTCTAACGACGGCGTGGCAGACGCCAGCACCACTTGCGCATCACAGATAGAGGCCCGCATCACCGCCATGTCCCGCGCGGAATAGAGCACACCGTCTTCCTGCTTGTAGGAGCCGTCATGCTCCTCATCCACAATCACCAAGCCAAGGTCCCGAAAAGGGAGATAGAGCGCAGAACGAGCACCGACCACCAGCGAAGCCTCCCCCTGCCCGACCATCCGCCAGCATCGGCGGCGTTCGGTCATGGTGACACCGGAATGCCATTCGGCAGGGCGCGCTCCGAAACGTTCTTCTACGCGTTTCAGGAACTCCGCAGTCAGGGCGATCTCGGGCAGAAGCACCAGAGCTTGCCGCCCTTTGCGCAGACCGGCGGCGACAGCTTCCAGATAAACCTCGGTCTTGCCTGCGCCCGTAACCCCGCGCAAGAGCGTGGTGCCGTATCGACCACCGCGCACCCCGTCGGTCAACTGCTTGGCCGCAGCGGCCTGATCGTCGGTCAATTCCTTGCCGGGCAGGTCCGGATCAAGTCGCGGATAAGGTAAATCACGGGGTGTATCCTCTTCGCGGATGGCGCCCAGTGTCACCAACCCCTTGACTACCGATCCGCTCACCCCCGCCAGATCGGCCAGTTCCTTCTGGGTGAACCCAACGCCGGGCTGATCCATCAGCACGTCCATCACTTTCGCACGCGCGTCCGTCAGGCGGTTGGGGCGATGACCCGATGCCTTAAGAACCTTCCGCATCGAGGGCGGATCGGACAATCCCGGCGCGCGGGTGGCAAGGCGCAGCATCTGGCTCATCGGGGTGAGGGTATAATCGCCCACACGGGTCAGGAACTCGGCCATTTCGGCGCGCATCGGGGCCACGTCCAGCACGCGGATCACGGCGCGCAATTTTGAGGCATCAAACCCACCTTCGCCCGGCCCCCAGATCACGCCCAACACCTTGCGCGGGCCAAGCGGCACCTCGACAAAGTCACCCTGCACGCAGCCCCCTTCAGGCGCGCGGTAGGTCAGAATGCGGTCCAAGGGCTGCGCGGTCAGAACACCGACGCGCGCGCCTTCCGAAAAATGCTGAATGTCGCTCATTTCGCCTGAGTCCCCGTCGTCGGGCGCACCATAAGGGCTTTCTGCCCGCGCGCCCATGGGGTATGAGAGCGCAAACGCCCAACAGCTACAGGAGTCGCGCACATGAAATTTTTCGCTGATACTGCCGATATCGACGCCATCAAGGAACTGAACGACGCTGGAATGCTTGACGGCGTGACAACCAACCCCTCGATCATCGCAAAATCCGGTCGTGACATTCTGGAAGTGACCAAGGAAATCTGTGACATCGTGGATGGACCAGTCTCTGCCGAAGTCACCGCCCTGGATGCTGACACCATGATCGCCGAAGGACGCAAGCTGGCCAAGATCGCAGACAACATCGCGATCAAAGTCCCGTTGACCTGGGACGGGCTGAAAGCCTGCAAGGTGCTGACCGATGAAGGCAATATGGTGAACGTGACGCTGTGTTTCTCGGCCAACCAGGCGCTTCTGGCCGCAAAGGCCGGTGCCACCTTCATTTCACCCTTCATCGGCCGTCTGGATGACATCAACATGGATGGGCTGGAACTGATCGAGGACATTCGGACCATCTATGACAATTACGGGTTCGAGACGCAGATTTTGGCGGCGTCGATCCGGTCGGTCAACCACATGAAAGACTGCGCGCTGGCCGGGGCAGATGTGGCCACCGCGCCGACTTCGGTCATCAAGGCGATGGCGAAACACGTCCTGACCGATAAGGGTCTGGATGGGTTTCTGGCCGACATCAAAGCGGCTGGTATCAAAATTCTGTAAGCGGTCTTACGACTGCACAACTGTTACGAGGGGGCCACGGCCCCCTCTTTCTGTTGGGGCAGGTGTTAAAAAATTGACCAACCGCGCTTCGGCTTGGTGTATGTTCGGTCAAAACGACCAAAACAAAACTGAGGCAGCAGATGAGCGTACCAGCTACGATTGACGATGAATTGCGCGCGCATTTAATCGCGCAACCCGAAACAATTCTGGATGATCAGGATATCATGCGTGCGTTAATCGCCGCGAATGAACGCGCGATGGGGGCCAATATCGTGGACCTGCGTGGCATTGCGATGGAGCGGCTTGAGGCCCGTCTGGACCGTCTGGAAGATACCCATCGGTCGGTGATCGCAGCAGCATACAACAACATTTCCGGCATGAACATGATCCACCGTGCCGTGCTCAGGATGCTGGACCCGGCGGATTTTGAATTGTTCATGGCAGACCTCAGCGGCGAAGTGGCCGAAATCTTACGCGTCGATTGTGTTCGGTTGGTTCTGGAAACTGAACACGGCGAAAAGAACCGCGCAGTCGGGCGGTTGGGCCCGGTCTTGTCCATCGCAGCCCCCGGGTTCGTAAATGACTATCTGGGTATGAGCGGCGATCAATCCACGCGTCAGGTCTTTCTGCGCCAGATTCAAGAACAAGACGAAACGATCTATGGTGACACTGGTTTCTGGGTCCGGTCCGAGGCTTGCATTCGTCTGGATCTCGGCGAAGGCCGTTTGCCCGGCATGCTGGTTCTGGGGGTCGAGGACGCGCAGCTGTTCAAACCCGGTCAGGGCACCGATCTTCTGGCGTTCTTCGGTGGTGTGTTTGAACGCGCGATGCGCCGCTGGTTGTCGTGACAGCCAAGGACACATTTGCAATCTCGGACGGTGCACGCGCAGCACTTTCGGAATGGCTGGATCACATCCGGGCGCTGGATGGTGCCTCTACGAACACGGTCACGGCGTATCAAACCGATCTGACCGCGTATCTGGCTTTCATGGCAGGCCATCTGGGCGGATCAGCCGGGCGGGGCGGACTGGCTCGCGTCACACTGTCCGACATGCGGGCGTGGATGGCGCATGAGCGCGGGCGCGGCGTCGGCGCGCGCTCTCTTGCCCGGTCTTTGTCTGCCGTCAAAAGTTTTTACCGCTGGCTGAGCGAACGGGATGATTTCGATGCCACCGCCGTTCTGTCGACACGCAGCCCGAAATTTACCAAGAAACTGCCCCGTCCACTGGCACCCGATGCCGCCATGGCAGTGATCGAGACGGTCGGGATGCAATCTCAGCACGGTTGGGTCGGTGCAAGGGACATCGCAGTTGCGACACTTCTTTATGGTTGCGGCTTGCGTATCTCGGAAGCACTTGGCTTGACCTGCGCCGATGCGCCCCTGGCGGACGCCTTGCGCATCAAGGGCAAGGGCGGCAAGGAACGTGTTGTGCCGGTTCTGCCCGCCGCCCGTGATGCTGTCGAGACCTATCGCCGCCTGTGTCCCCACCCGGAAACACCTGACGCGCCCCTGTTTCGCGGCGTTCGCGGTGGCGCACTTGGCCCGCGCATCGTGCAAAAGGTGATGGAGCAAGTGCGCCTGCAACTTGGCCTGCCAGCAACCGCCACACCCCATGCCATGCGGCACAGCTTCGCGACACATCTTCTTGCCGCCGGTGGCGATTTGCGAGCCATTCAGGAATTGCTGGGCCATGCCAGTCTGTCGACAACACAGGCCTATACGACAGTCGACACATCGCGATTGCTAGAGGTCTATAACGCCGCTCACCCGCGCGCGTAACCAAACAGGAGCCACCGGGTTTCTTCTTTCCCCTTTTGTATTTTTCCGGCACAAAGCGCGCATGAAACTTTCGACCAAAGCCCTTCTCGTCCATCTGTTGACCGCGACAGGTGCCGTTTTTTCAATGCTGGCCATGCTGGCCGCCGTGGACGAAAACTGGAGCCTGATGTTCCTGTGGCTGGTTGTAGCCTTCGGGGTCGATGGCATCGACGGGCCGCTGGCACGGCGCTATGACGTGTCGGTCAACGCGCCGCAATATGACGGTGTGTTGATGGACCTGATCATTGATTATCTGACCTATGTCTTCATACCGGCATACGCGCTGTTCAAGTCGGGTCTCATGCCCGGCTGGACTGGCTGGTTTGCCATCATCGTTATCACCTTCACCAGTGCGATCTATTTTGCCGACACCAGGATGAAAACCAAAGACAACAGCTTTTCGGGGTTTCCCGGCTGTTGGAATATGCTGGTCATTGTCCTGTTCGCAACGCAACCGAATTTCTGGTTCATGCTGGTTCTGGTGACGGCGCTTGCGGTGGCAATGTTCCTGCCGCTGAAATTCATCCACCCGGTTCGCACCGAACGCTGGCGCGCAATCAGTCTGCCCGTCGCGCTTGCATGGACTGGCTTTGCCGGATGGGCAGCATGGGTCGATTTTCACCCGGAAAGCTGGGCGCATTGGGGGTTGGTGCTGACCTCGATCTACTTGTTGGGGGCGGGAATTGCGCAACAGATCATGCCTGAGCGCGGCACTGCCTGAAGCTGCGCGAACCAACGCTTGCTCGATCTCACCACCGCGTCAATGCGTCCTCGTCATCCACCTTGGCGTCTACCCAGTCGGTTGACCCGTCCTGCTGAATTTCTTTTTTCCAGAACGGCGCGCGGGATTTCAGATAGTCCATCAGAAATTCGGCAGCTTCGAACGCGGCGACCCGGTGTTTGGCTGCGGTTGCCACCATCATGATCTGTTCGCCGGGTGCCAAGGGGCCGTGTCGGTGGATCACCAAACACCCCGCCAGTGACCATCGCGCGCAAGCCTCATCCACGATCGCCGTGATTGCTTTTTCCGTCATGCCTGGATAGTGCTCGATCTCCATCCGCGAAAGCGTGCCGACATCATCGCGCACAATGCCTGTAAAGCTGACCACGGCCCCGATGTCAGCGCGACGCTGTGCAAATCGCGACAGCTCTGCGCCCGGATCAAACGGTTCTGACTGAACCTTGACTGACATCCTAACCACCCGTCATCGGAGGGAAAAACGCCACTTCGCGCACTCCTTTCAGGGGGGCATCGAAGTCAGCAAGCTCTTGGTCCAGAGCCACGCGCAGGGCAGCCAGATCAGCGAACGCCGCCGCATAACGTGGTTCACGGGCGCTCAGTTCGCTCACCAGCTCGGCCACCGTTGACGCTTGTGTGTCGATTTTCTCGCGCGGCTCTCCGATACGTTCACGAACCCAGGCAAAATACATGACCTCAACCATTGTCAGGCTCCTCTCGCAGAAATGGCAGGGCTTTACGAAAATAATCCCAGCCTGTTACGACCGTCAGTGCGCCTGCGATCCACAGCAGTGTGATTCCCAACCATGCCGACCACCGCCCGGCGGCTTCGTAATACAACAGCCCAACATTATCCGAAATCGTGCCATTGAAGATGCCCTCGACGATTGCTTGATCCATGCCCTGCATTCGATCCAATAGGCTTTGCTGGAAAATCCCGGTGGAAAACAGGACCGCGATCGCCACCATCTGCACCGTGGTTTTCCATTTTGCCAGTTGAGTCACTTTCAACGCACGCGCGCGATCACCCAGTGTCTCGCGCAAACCAGATACGAACACCTCGCGATAGATGATCAGTGCCGAGGGCAACAATATCCAAGGTGTCACTCCGGCATAGCCGTTGATCACCAGAAGCGCGATCAGCACCATGGCCTTGTCGGCAATCGGATCCATCGCCGCACCAAACAGGCTTTCCAACTTCCATGCGCGGGCCAGATACCCGTCCAGATAATCGGTGATCGAGGCAACGATGAACAGGATCATCGCATACCAATCCGCCCAGGGTCGCGCGAAATACAGAAACATCACCGGCAACAAAGGAGCCGCGATCAAGCGGGCAACGGTCAGAATATTGGGCAGGTTCCATCTCATAGGTTTCTCCTTACCCCGTCAGCCCTTGTCATGGAAGAAGCCATAGATGGTTTCGGCAAGTGTTTCGGAAATTCCGTCGACCGCCTTCAGATCGTCAAGCCCCGCGCGGCTGACCGCCTTGGCCGATCCGAAATGCTGCAACAACGCTCGCTTGCGGGTAGCCCCCACACCCGGCACCTCGTCCAGCGGGGTTGCGCCCTGCGCTTTGGCGCGTTTATCACGGTGGGTGCCGATGGCAAAGCGGTGCGCTTCGTCCCGCAAACGTTGGATAAAGTAAAGAATCGGGTCATTCCGTTTCAACGCGAAGGGGCGCTGTTTCCGTCGATAGAATTCTTCTTTTCCTTGGTCACGGTCGACCCCTTTGGCCACTCCAACCATCGGAATGTCCGTCACGCCAAGCTCCTCCATGATCTCGTGGACTGCGCTGACCTGTCCCGCGCCGCCGTCGATCAGCAGGAGATCGGGCCAATGTTCGCCCTCACGGTCCGGGTCTTCCTTCAGAAGACGTTTGAAGCGACGCGTCAGCACTTCTTTCATCATGCCGAAATCATCGCCGGGGGTCAGATCATCGCCCTTGATGTTGAACTTGCGATACTGGCTTTTCATGAAACCTTCCGGCCCGGCCACAATCATCGCGCCGACCGCGTGGGCGCCTTGGATGTGCGAGTTGTCGTAGACCTCGATCCGCTGTGGTGGCACGTCCAGATCAAAAGCCCGTGCGATGCCATCCAGCAGCCGTGCCTGAGTGGCCGTTTCCGCCATCTTACGGCCAAGGCTTTCGCGGGCATTGCGTTGCGCATTTGCGACAAGTTCGGATTTCTCGCCTCGCAATGGCACAGAGATTTCAACTTTGCGCCCCAATCGTTCTGACAACGCTTCGGCCATCAGGTCCTGTTCGTCCAGCGGATCGGACAGCAGGATCAGGCGCGGCGGTTCCTTCTGGTCATAGAACTGACCTACGAAAGCCTGAAGCACTTCGCCCGGCCCCGCCCCCGCACCTGTGCGCGGATAGAAGTCGCGGTTGCCCCAGTTTTGATGGGCGCGGATAAAGAACACCTGAACGCAAGCCTGCCCGCCTTCCATGTGAAGCGCGATCACGTCCGCCTCGGCGACGCCACGCGGATTGACACCCTGCGCTTGCTGCACCTGGGTCAACGCCCGGATACGGTCGCGCAAGATGGCGGCCTTTTCAAACTCCAGTGCCTCGGATGCCGCCTGCATATCTGCTGCCAGATTTTCCTGCATTTTTGTTGTGCGGCCCGACAGAAAATCCTCGGCATCGCGCACAAGACTTGCATACCCTTTGGCATCAATTTTGCCGACGCACGGGCCAGAGCATCGCTTGATCTGATATTGCAGGCAAGGTCGCGTGCGGGTTTCGAACATAGCGTCCGAGCAATTGCGCAACAGAAACACCTTCTGCAACTGGTTCAGGGTCCGGTTCACAGCATCAGCGCTGGCAAAGGGGCCGTAATATGCACCCTTCTCTTTCCGCGCACCACGGTGTTTCTTGATCTGCGGAAAATCATGCCCAGTGACCAGAATGTTCGGAAAGCTCTTGTCGTCACGCAAAAGCACGTTGAAATGCGGCTTCAATTGCTTGATCAGGTTCTGTTCCAGCAGCAGCGCTTCGGTCTCGGTCTGCGTGGTCAGAAACATCATCGACGCGGTCTGGCTGATCATCCGTGCGATACGCGCGGTATGCCCCGACGGCTTGGCATAGTTCGACACACGCTTCTTCAGGCTGCGCGCCTTACCCACATAGAGCACGCGCCCCTTGGCATCGAGCATCCGGTAAACACCCGGTGAATTATCCAGTGTTTTCAAATAAGATTGAATGACACCATGTCCGACCGGAACCTCTGGTCGATCCTGTTCTTTCATGGTGTTCTCAGCGTTCATTATATTGTTGCCCTGATTCTCTGCGCGCCTGCAATCTTAACGCCACGAAGACAAGAGGAAACCTGCCCACAATTTCTGTGGATAACTCTGAGGACATGTTTTGACCATCCACAAAAATCCCTTGTATTCAGCCTGCTTCCGCGATGTGCCTAATTTTTAGGCAGCTATCTAAGCCATTGATAGTTAACAAAAGAAATATGACACCCGTGTAAACAAATGAAATCATTGCAAAAAATATGGACTTTCCGCAGGGGGAACTTCACGCGTGCACAACTTTGCGGTTGCTGAAAGCAACCTGTGCCATTTTACCGGGTCTCAGTGATCTTCCACGCCGCGAATGTCCGGGGTCTGCCATGCCAGATGCTGCCCGCCATCCACAGCAATCATTTGCCCTGTGACGGCTGGTGCATTCAGGAAAAATGCAAGCGCGGCTGTAATGTCTTCGACGTTCGCCCCACGTTGCAAAAGTGATGCTGACCGCTGCCCGTCAAAATGCGCCTGCGTCTGTCGCGCACCGATCAGCGTGGTCCCGGGCGCAATACCGTTGACACGCACATGCGGGGCCAGAGCCTGCGCGCCAGTACGGGTCAGCGTCCAAAGAGCGTTCTTGGCAAGGCTGTAGGTCATGAACTCGGGCGTGGGCTTTTGCACACGCTGATCGAGCATGTTCACGACAAGCGCTTGGGGAAGGCTTTCGCCATTATCATCAATGACCGCTCTGGACGCTTGCGCGGCAAAGGACTGCATCAGGAAGAACGGTGCCCGCAGGTTCGAGGACATATGCCTGTCCCAACTTTGCTGCGTGGCCGAGGTCAGCGTATCATACTCAAAGATCGACGCATTGTTGACCAATAGGGACAGCGGCCCGCCCAACGCCTTTGCCGCGCGAGGCACGAGCACCTCAACCTGTTCCATATCCAGAAGATCAGCCTGCAAGGCCACGGCTTTCCGACCCATGGATTGTATGTTCCCGACGGTCTCGGATGCCCCATCCTCTGATGTCGCGTAGTGAACCGCCACATCGCACCCCTGCCGCGCAAGTTCCAACGCCATGGCACGTCCAAGCCGCGCGCCCGCCCCGGTAATCAATGCGCGTGGCTGGTTCATCAGGACATTCCCAGAACGATCATCACATAGATCACGTAGAGCGACGACAAGACGACCCCCCATATGCGACCCATATGCCATTTCAAGAAGACGAAAGGTGCCAGCAGTAGGGACGCACCCAACATCACCCAAAGGTCGAAATGCAGGATACCGCGCTCAATTGGGATCGGACCCACCAAAGACGCAATGCCAATGATTGCCAGCAGGTTGAACATATTCGACCCGATCACGTTTCCCAAGGCGACCTCGGCTTGATTTCGCAGCGCCGCCATCACTGTCGTCGCCAGTTCTGGCAAGGAAGTGCCCAGCGCCACCAGCGTCAGGCCGATCACAGTTTCAGACACACCAAAATGACGGGCGATGTTGGTCGAGGCGTCGACCAGAAGATCAGCCCCCAACGGCAAGCCAATCAAGCCCAGCACGAGGAACAGAATGACCTTCCACCACGGCATGTCCGGGTCGGCACCCTCGACCTCTTCTTCGCCGTCGCAGCAGGCGTCATTTGCCGCAACGTGGTTGGAGCGTCGGTGCGACAAAGCTACGCGAAACGCCGAATTCAGCATCAGGCCAAGCGCAGCCAGAAGCACCAGACCTTGTATCCAAGTGATCACGCCATTCATGCTCAAGATGATGAACAGCAGCGTGGCCCCCATCATCTGAAGATAACTTTTTCTGGTGTCACAGGTCGCCGTAGACAGGCCGGAAATCACGGCCGGCACCCCAAGCACCAACAGGATATTCGCGGTGTTTGACCCGACCACGTTACCCATGGCCAACCCGGGCACCCCTTCGAAGATTGCCTTGACCGAGATCAGAAGCTCGGGTGCCGAAGTGCCAAACGCGACGACGGTCAGCGAAACGATCAGCGCAGGCACACCAAGGCGCAGCGACATGTTCACCGCCCCGCGCACAAGGCTGTCGCCCGCGAACAGAAGAATGACAAGGCCGAGCATGGCATAGATCAGATCCAAGGCTCAGCCCTTTCCGCTACAGTCGCAGGGGGACTTCCCCAACCGGTACTTTCCACAACGCGGACATTTCATGGCTTCGATACGTTGCTGCCCGGGGTATCTGAGCTTCCCGAACATGGCCAATACGCCCATCGCAACCAGAAACAGAACGACGATCTTAATGACCATTCAAAGACCAAAGCGCGCGAATTCCGCCCGCTCCTCTATCGCCGTGATCGCGTCTGACCCCAGTTGCAATCCAAACCGGCTGATGAACGGGCGGCGCGGGCCGTGGACGCGAAACCGCACCTTGTCGCCGAATTTCTCTTTCATCTTGGGCACCACATGCCCGATCCCATCAGCCAGACCTTTCTCGATCGCGGCATGGCCCAGCCAGATGTCACCAGTGAACAAATCTTCATCTTCGGCCAGCTTGCCTTTCCGACGGGATGCGACCTGCGCTTTGAACGCCTCGTGAATATCCATTTGCAACGCCTTCAGGCGTTTGATGTCGGCGGGCTTTTCCGGTTGGAACGGGTCCAGCATGGATTTCGATTTTCCCGCGGTATAGACCCGCCGCTCGACCCCGATTTTTTCAATCAATCCCGTCAGGCCAAACCCAGCCGAAATCACGCCGATGGACCCGAGGATCGAACTTTCGTCGGCGTAAATCTCTTCCGCCGCCGTCGCCAGCCAATATCCACCCGATGCCGCAACATCTTCGACAAAGGCATAGACGGGAATTTCTTTCTCGGCGGCCAGACGACGAATGCGGGCCGCGATCAGGCTGGATTGCACGGGGCTGCCACCCGGAGAGTTTATCACCAATGCGACGGCCTGTGGTTTTCCTTTGCGAAAGGCGCGTTCGATCACCGGGGCAAGGACCGCGTCATTCAATTGCCCCCGCGCGCCTGACGCAATCACGCCAGACAGGCGGATCACCGCAACCAGCGGCGGCTTCTTGATGAACGGTATATAGGTTGTCATGGCTGTCATTTAGATCGCGCCTCCGGATCAAACAAGGGAAAGGGGCGATGCATGTTCCCCCTGTTGCAAATCGCCCATCATCAACTGCGCAACCGATATCCAGTGCGGAAAATCCAGCCGATGGTTGCAAGACATGTGGTCATGAAAACTGCAATCGCAAGCACTGACCAGCCAAGAGATACATCCGCCATGCCGAAAAACGCCCAGCGAAAGCCCGAGATCAGGTAGACGACAGGATTGAACAGCGTGATGGTCTGCCAAACCGGAGGCAGCATCGAGATCGAATAGAACGAGCCACCAAGAAACACCAGCGGCGTGATGACCAACAGTGGCACCAACTGCAACTGTTCAAAGTTCTGTGCCCAGATGCCTATGATGAAACCAAGCAACGCGAAACTGATACAGGTCAGCACCAGAAACGCCATCATCCAGACGGGATGGGCGATGGTCAGATCGACAAAGAAATGCGCCGTGGCCAGAATGATCAGACCGATCATGAAGGCCTTGGTCGCCGCCGCTCCGACATAACCGATGACAATCTCGAAAAACGAGATTGGCGCGGACAAAAGCTCGTAAACAGTGCCGATGAATTTGGGAAAATAGATTCCGAACGAGGCATTGGTGGTGCTTTGCGTCAGGACGGTCAGCATGATCAGACCGGGCACGATGAAAGCGCCATAGCTGACGCCTTCGACCTGATCAATGCGCGACCCGATGGCGGCACCGAACACTACAAAATAAAGCGATGTGGACAACACAGGCGACACGATGGACTGCATCAGCGTGCGAAAGGTCCGCGCCATTTCGAACCGATAGATTGCGGCAATGGCATTCCAGTTCATGCGGCGTCCTCCCTTACCAGATCCACAAAAATATCCTCAAGCGAGCTTTGGCGCGTGGACAGGTCCGACATATGCAGCCCGGCGTCGCGCAGGTCCGCAAGCAGGCCGGTAATCCCGGTGCTGCCCGCCTGCGCATCATAGCTGTAAATCAACCCACCTTCGCCCGACACGGTCAGGGGATAGTCAGCCAATGTCTCAGGCACGGTATCAATCGGGGTATCCAATTCAATCAGAAGCTCCTTTTGTCCCAAACGTTTGATCAGCGCATCCTTGTCTTCGACCAACAGAATTTCCCCTTTCGAGATCACCGCGATCCGATCAGCCATCGCTTCGGCTTCTTCAATGTAATGGGTGGTCAGGATAACGGTCACTCCGGTTTGTTTCAGCTTGGCGACGATGTCCCACATGTCCTTGCGCAACTCGACATCAACGCCTGCGGTGGGTTCGTCCAGAAACAGGACCTGGGGATCGTGGCACAACGCCTTCGCGATCAATACGCGCCGCTTCATGCCGCCGGACAGCGTCATGATACGGCTGTCCTTCTTGTCATGCAGGCTGAGCAGTTTCAGGATTTCTTCAATTCGTGCATCATCGCGCGGTCGTCCAAACAATCCGCGCGAAAAGCGCACCGTGTTCATCACTGTCTCGAACGGTTCCAGATTGATTTCCTGTGGCACCAGTCCAATCAGATTGCGGGCGGCGCGGTAATCTTTCACGTGATCGAACCCACCCACTGTGATCGTGCCAGAAGTTGCCGTCGCAATTCCGCAAATGATCGAGATCAGCGTCGTCTTGCCAGCGCCATTGGGGCCAAGCAGGGCAAGAATCTCGCCCTCGTCGATCTCAAGATCAACACCTTTCAGGGCTTCATGACCGCCCTCATAGGTCTTGGTCACGCCGCTGACGTTCAGGATCGTGGTCATTTTGTCCCCCTGTGTTGCCGCCGGTTGTTTGTTGTTCAACAACGCGTTGCGGACCAGACCTTTCAGATAAGCAACCCGGCAGCGCCTTCAAGGCGCAAAAGCTGAACTTTTGTCTCGACCCCGCCCGCACCGGAAAATCCAACCAGTTTGCCGCCTGCGCCCATCACGCGATGGCAAGGGATGATGATCGGGATCGGATTGGCGCCACACGCATTTCCAACCGCTTGCGCCGAGTTGCCGGTCAGCTTTGCAATGTCGCCATAGGTCAGAGTTTCACCATAAGGGATGCCCGCCATGACATCGCAAACAGCGCGTTGAAAGTCGCTGCCCGCGACGCGTGTTGGAAGTTCAAACCGCGTTAACCGATGATCGAAATATGCGTTGAGTTGCTGCTGTGCCTCTGCAAGCACGGGTGTCAACACGCCATCCGGTTCAGCATTCCAAACCAGCCGGACGATGACCCCTGCTTCCTCGACCACTCCCAAACGCCCGACCGGGCTATCGACCACTGCAACTGTCATAGGTGCAGCCTGCAAAACTAAACGCCCCGACACAATGGCCAGGGCGCTCGGTCTCTTGCCTATTGGGCGATTTGATCAGCCCAGCGCCTTGTCACAGCGACCACAGGTGCCCGCGTGGTCATGGCTGCCCACATCCGGCAGGATTTTCCAGCAACGCTGGCATTTCTCGCCGGACGCTTTTTCGAACACAACGCCCACGCCCTCGACCTCTGGCAGGCGGAAGGCTTCCGATGGTAGCGGGTCGTTTGTCAGCGACACAGACGAGGTGATTGCAATATCCGCGAAGTTCACAGATTTCAGCGCGGCCAGGATGTCCTTGTCGCGCACATGAACCACCGGCGCGGCCTCCAGTGACGCCCCGATCACCTTGTCGCGCCGCTGCACTTCCAGCGCAGCAGTCACCACACGGCGCGCCTTGCGGATACCCGACCATTTCGCGGCCAATGGCTCGTCCAGCCAATCGGCAGGCGTGTCGGGGAAATCGACCAGATGGACCGAGCTGTCATCACCCGGGAACCGCTCCAGCCACACATCTTCCATCGTGAAGACCAGCACCGGCGCAAGCCAGGTGGTCAAACGATGGAACAGGATGTCCAGCACCGTGCGCGCGGCGCGGCGGTTCCGGCTGTCCGCCCCGTCGCAATACAGCGCGTCCTTGCGGATATCAAAATAGAAGCTCGACAGATCGACGGTCGCGAAATTGAACACGGCCGAGAACACACCTTGGAAATCAAAGGTCTTGTACCCTTCGCGCACAACGTGATCGAGTTCTGCCAGACGATGCAACACCCAGCGTTCCAGCTCGGGCATGTCGGTTGCGTCCACACGCTCGGCTTCGTCAAACTCATGCAGATTGCCCAGCATGAAGCGCATTGTGTTTCGCAAGCGGCGATAGCTGTCGGCAACCCCTTTCAGGATTTCCGGCCCGATCCGCTGGTCGACCGTATAATCCGTCTGGGCCACCCACAGGCGCAGGATGTCCGCGCCATATTGCTTCACGACCTGTTCCGGCACGATGGTGTTGCCCAGAGACTTGGACATCTTCATGCCCTTCTCGTCCAGGGTGAAGCCGTGGGTCACGACGTTCTTGTAAGGCGCGCGCCCCTTGGTGCCGCAGGCTTGCAAAAGCGACGAGTGGAACCACCCGCGGTGCTGGTCGGTGCCTTCCATATAGACATCCGCGATCCCGTCCGGCGTGCCGTCTTCACGGTCGCGCAGAACAAACGCATGTGTCGAACCACTGTCGAACCACACGTCCAGCACATCGAACACCTGCTCATAGTCATCCGGGTTGGCCGCATCGCCGATGAAGCGTTCCTTGGCAC
The DNA here is from genome assembly GCF_056857795.1 of Aliiroseovarius sp. B-4. NCBI lineage: Bacteria > Pseudomonadati > Pseudomonadota > Alphaproteobacteria > Rhodobacterales > Paracoccaceae > Aliiroseovarius > Aliiroseovarius sp. B-4. Next base: position 79,914 of record NZ_JBSXNV010000030.1, on the reverse strand, counting down.
CGTCCTTATACCACGCATCCGCACCTTCCGCCTCGAAGGATTCAGCCACACGGGCATTAACTGCGGGATCACGCAGAAGATAGTCCGGGTCGGTCGGCAGCGCGCCTTTCTTCACGAAACAGGTCAGCGGCACACCCCAGGCGCGTTGACGCGACAGAACCCAATCGGGCCGCGCCTCGATCATCGAATAAAGCCGGTTGCGTCCGGTCTGCGGCCACCATTTCACCAATTGGTCGATCGAGTTCAGGGCGCGCGTGCGGATGGTCTTGCCCATCTCGTCCTGCCCGTCGCCGACTTCGCGATCCACAGACACAAACCACTGCGGCGTGTTGCGATAGATGATCGGCGCTTTCGACCGCCATGAATGCGGATAGGAATGCTTGATCTTACCACGGGCCAGCAGCCCCCCAACGGAGGCGAGCTTGTCGATCACCGTCTTGTTTGCATCGCCCTCGCCGCCCTTGCGGTTCAGGATGTAGGTGCCGCCAAAGAAGGGCAGGTCCGCGCGGAATGATCCGTCGTCCATCACGTTATAGGTGATGACCTGATCCAGCATCCCCAGATCGCGATACAGTTCGAATTCTTCCATCCCGTGGGACGGAGCACAATGGACAAACCCGGTGCCTTCCTCGTCCGTCACGAAATCGGCGGCGCGGAAGTCACGGGCAGCGTCCCATTCCCCATTGGCGCCTTCTGCACCGGCCAGCGGGTGGTGCAGCGTCATGCCTGACAATTGCGCGGGCGTCACGTTACGCACGCGGCGATACATCCCGGGTTCCAGCCGCGCTCGCGCCATCACATCCGCGGCCAGCTTGTCGGCAAGGATGAACCGGTCGCCCTTGGCGGCCCAGCACTCATCCGGGCAATCGGTGACTTCGTATAGCCCGTATTCGAAGGTCTCGCCAAACACGACGGCCTTGTTGGACGGGATGGTCCATGGGGTCGTCGTCCAGATCACCACATGCGCGCCGATAAAATCGTGCGCAGCCGCGTCTTTGGCCAGAGCAACCGCCCCGCGGGTTTCGTCGGTTTCCTCTTCGTCGGACAGGACCATATCGGGCAGGCTGAAATCCGTGACCTTGAACTTCACCCAGATGGTGAAACTTTCCTTGTCGTGGTATTCCACCTCGGCCTCGGCCAGCGCAGTCTTTTCAACCGGCGACCACATCACGGGTTTCGATCCCTGATAGAGTGTGCCGTTCATCAGGAACTTCATGAATTCTTCGGCGATCACGCGTTCGGCGTGGAAATCCATCGTCAGATAGGGGTCGGCCCAGTTGCCGGTGATACCCAGACGTTTGAATTCCTCGCGCTGGATGTCGATCCAGCCAGCAGCAAACTTGCGGCATTCCTGACGGAAATCGACCACATCGACCGCGTCCTTGTCGCGGCCCTTCTTGCGGTATTGCTCTTCGATCTTCCATTCGATGGGCAGGCCGTGGCAATCCCAGCCCGGCACGTAACGGCTGTCAAACCCCATCATCTGGTGCGACCGCACGATCATATCCTTGATTGTCTTGTTCAGCGCGTGACCGATATGCAAGTGCCCATTGGCGTAAGGGGGCCCATCGTGCAGCACAAACGGTGTGCGCCCTTCTTTTTCGCGCAGGCGGTCATAGACGCCGATTTTTTCCCAACGGGCCAGCCATTCAGGCTCGCGCTTGGGCAGGCCTGCGCGCATGGGAAAATCGGTGACGGGAAGCGTCAGGGTGTCTTTGTATTCAGGGGTGTCGGCACACATGTGTCCGGTCCTTTTCAGGAGATTATCGCAAATATAGGGTTGGGGCGGCGCGGATTTCCAAACGCCTTGTCCCGGCGGCTCGTCTGGATCAGAGCGCCGGGCATATAATTCGAATAATGATGGCCTGTGCGTGCATCATGGGGGCGTTATAGGCGCGTGGTTCGGCGGCGTAAAGTCATGAAGGCCTGTGCTGTTTTGTCCATGTCGCCCCCCTTGCGGCCCCGAGTTTGTCGAGTATTTTACTCGGAAAAGGGTGTGCGAAAAAGGGTGTGCGATGGCACAGACAGCTTCAAAGCCAAATCCACTCAGGCTTTTCGATATCACGCCGGATCAGATCGACCGGGTTTTGGCAGAGTTCTATGCGCGGATCCGACGACATCCACAGCTTGGACCAGTTTTCAATGGTCACGTGGGCACGACGGATGCCGAATGGGCGGCGCATATCGCGCTGATTTCAAGGTTCTGGCGCGGGGCCATCCTGCGAGAACCAGGTTACGACGGCAATCCGATGCGGGCACATATGCAAGCCGGAGACGTGAAACCAGCCCATTTCAACCCATGGCTAGACCTGTTTGAAGAGGTCACAAACGAGCTGCTGCCACCAAACACCGCGCGCGCGTGGATCATGCTGGCCCATCGGATCGGCCGCGGATTGCGGATGGGTGTCGAAGATCTGTCGCAGCCTGCGCAGCACGTGCCGAAACTAAGCTGATCAGCCCGTATCAGAGGCTCAGCTTCCGAACAAACCCGTCAATGCGCGCTTAACGATACCCGACACGCCGGGGCGTTTCTTTGGGCCGAAGGGCAGCGGGCGGCAGACCTCAAGGGCTGCCACACCCACGCGGGCGGTCAACGCCCCGTTGACCACGCCTTCGCCGAAACGGCGACTGAGTTTTGACAGCATCCCGCCCCCGGCCAGCGATCCGATCATGTCATCGCCGACGGCCACAGCGCCTGTCGCCACAAGATGCGCCATCACCGCACGGGTCAGCCGCCAGCCGCCCAACACGCCGGACCGGCCACCATATATTTCCGCGATACGGCGGATCATGCGGATATTGGCCGTCAAGGCCGTGACAACATCTGCAAGGGCTATTGGCACGATCGCCGTGACCATGGCCACCTGACGGGCGGCGGCTTCGACCTCTTTGACCGCGGCGGCGTCAAGCGGGGCCAATAGTTCGCGTTCGGTCAATGCAAGCAATGTGTCCACATCGAACGCATCCGCTTCGCGTTCGTCAAGACGCTTCAAGCCCCAGCGAAGATCATCGCGACCGCGGTAAAGCTGCTTGAGTTTCTCAACAACGACACGCGCTTCGGCCAAGTCATTATGGGCCACGGCGGCTTCGGCGGCATGATGCAGCGTGTCGACGCGACGCAGCCGGGCAAACGCCACCCATTCTTTCAGCGCAATGATCAGTAGCACCAGGGTGAAGGCAGTAATCAAACCAAGTGCCGCATAGCCCAATACGGGTTGGCGGGCGATCAGGCTGGTGACAAAATCATACGCCGCCACCGACAGGACGAACCCGGTGATTGAAAGCAGAAGCGACCAAAACCACCGTGTAAGTCGCGAACGTTTGCGCCCAGCAAAACTGATCGCGCCCTGCATAGCCGCGCCGGTGGCATCCACTGCCGCGACCTCTGGAACCGGAGGGGCATCGGCGGGCGAAACAGTCTGCTCATCGTCCAATTCGATCAACACGGGACCGGTTCTGGGTTTTTCCGATCTACTCATCACGCTGCCCTCCAACGAAAGCGAATGTCTGGCAAATGTTCGTCGTTGCCAGCCCCATCGGTGCGAAACTCTTCGGAGAAACCTTCGCGCCGGTAAAACCGACACGCGCCTTCGTTCGCCTGAAAGGCGTAGAGCGAAAGCTCGGGGCAAACGGCCTTCGCTTCGTCCAGCAGGGCCTTGCCAATCCCTTGCCCACGCGCGGCGGGGGACAGGTAAAGCGCATGCACTTCGGCCCCGTCACGAGCCAGAAATCCAAGCGCGCGCCCCCGGTCGCGTGCCACTTTGGTCCAGCCACGATCCACCAATATCCGCGCGAATTCTTTCTCCGAACGGCGGGAATGGACGCGTGGTATCCATGGGGTTGCGGCGATCCACCCTGTCAGAATATTTGCTATCGCGGGGGCATCGGCCGGGGTCGCGGGCAAGATTTTCATAGCCGATCCCCAAACAAAAATTCTGCCGCTTTATCCAGTCGGATATGGGGCGGCCCCTCACCCGGCTTAAGCGACACCACGGCAGGCGCGAAGCGCATCACCTCGTAATCCGCATCAAGCCACGCCTCAGCCCCCTTTCGCGCGGGCGACAACAGACGCGCGGGATCGTCTGGCAAAGCACCCGGATAGAATGCAGCGGTCTTGCCGCTGTCCAAGAGCCTGCCTCTTACGCAATCCAGCATTTGCCCGTCATGCTCCATGCGTTCCTCAACGGTCGTGCGCAGAGCGGCAATCGACATGGCTGCGGTCTTGGCGCCTGCAAAATCCGCCCGGTCACGAGCTTCGCGCAAAAGCGCCTCGGTGATCGCCGTCAGGCGTGGATGCTGGCTGTGATGCAGGTGGTCGGCCTTTGTGGCGGCAAAAAGAATACGTTCCACCCTCCGCCCAAGGAAGATCGAACTGAGGAAAGCGTTCGCACCGGGGCGGAAGGCGGTCAGGATTTCAGCCATGGCGCGGCGCAGGTCTTCCAGCGCAGCGGGGCCCGAATGGATCGCCCCCAACACATCAACCAGCACGATCTGGCGGTCGATTTTCGCAAAATGGTCACGAAAAAACGGTTTCACAACGCGGGATTTATAGGCTTCAAAACGCCGCTCCATTTCGCGCCACAGGCTTTTACGCGGAGTCGAACCGGGCTGAAGAATGGGTGCGAAAGTCAGAACCGGGCTACCCTCCAGATCACCGGGCAGCAGGAACCGACCGGGGGTGCAATCGCTATAGCCGTCCTGGCGTGCGGATGTCAGATAAGCGGCAAATCCACCCGCCAGGCGTTTCGCCTCCATCTCGTCCAGCGGTGCGGCGGCGTCGATCCCCTGCACCATGCCCAGATAGCTTGCCGCTTGCGGACGGTCGGCAATCCGATCCAGCACCTGTGCCGCCCATTCGGTATAGCTGAGGTCCAGCAGCGCCAGGTCCAGCAGCCATTCGCCAGGGTAGTCAACGATGTCCAGATGCACCGTGCGCGGCCCGCGAAGCCCACCCAGAATGCCCGACGGTTGCACACGGAACGACAGGCGCAGTTCCGACGTGGCGCGGGTTGAATCCGGCCAGTGCGGTGTCGGCCCCGTCATCGCCGCCAGATGAGTTTCAAAATCGAAGCGCGGCACCGTATCGTCCGGTTGCGGTTGCAGAAAAGCTGTCTGGATGCGCCCTTCAGACGCGGCCAGAAGCCCGGACATACGCCCCCGGTTCATCAGGTTGGCAACCAGCGATGTGATGAAAACCGTCTTGCCCGCGCGCGACAGGCCTGTAACCCCCAAACGGATCACCGGCTCAAACAACGCCTCGCTTGTGGCGTCGCCTATGGCCTCGATCTGTCGGGTGATGCTGTCTGCGATATCGCCTAGCCCCACGGGTGCCTCCGTCTTCTTATCCATCCGAACATATGCGCGCACGCAGTCTTGTGCCAGAGGGGAGCGTTCAATGCGTGCGCTCGATCATGTCGCGACTTGCCCACATCTTCGCTGCGCGGTATGCGAAACGTCATGCCCAGATACGTTTTGAAGATCGAATATCACGGCGCAGGTTTTGCCGGTTGGCAGCGCCAGAAAGAGCACCCTTCGGTTCAGGGAACGATCGAGGCTGCGTTGGCGAAACTCGAACCCGGCGATCACAAAATCGCGGCGGCTGGGCGCACCGATGCGGGCGTTCATGGTCTGGCGCAGGTGGCGCATTGCGATCTGGTAAAGGATTGGGATGCGTTTCGACTGTCCGAGGCATTGAACTTCCACCTGAGAGGCCAAAGTGTTGCGATTGTGGATTGCGCGCAGGTGGCCGACGATTTCCACGCGCGATTCTCGGCGCTGGAGCGTCGGTATCTGTACCGTTTGATATCCCGCCGCGCGCCCCTGACCCATGATCGCGGTCTGGCCTGGCACATCAAGCACAAGTTGGACGCGAACGCCATGCAAGTCGGCGCAGACCGCCTGTTGGGGCGGCATGACTTCACAACCTTCCGGTCGTCGATCTGTCAGGCCGAAAGCCCGATCAAGACGCTGGACCAGCTTCGGGTCGAGGAGCTTCGCCTGCCCCATGGCACCGAATACCGTTTCCACGTGCGCGCCCGGTCTTTTTTGCACAATCAGGTCCGCAGCTTCGTCGGAACGCTGGAACGTGTGGGTGTCGGGGCCTGGACACCGGACGAGGTCAGCCGCGCACTCAAGGCACGAGATCGCGCCGCTTGTGGTCCGGTTAGCCCCCCGGGCGGTCTTTATCTGGCTGGCGTGACCTATCCGGAAGACCCGTTCGCCTGACGTCACACGGGCTCGAATCAGACAATTTGCACGGTCGTATGCGCGAACATCTGATGGGTTTCTGACGCGCCCGCACCGTGTTTCCCCTTATGTCCGGGCAAATGCTCTTCTAATGTCCATACAGATTGAATTGGGAGGTATTGATATGAGTCTTGTAGGAACACTGGCTAAAATGGCCCTTGGTGCAGCTATCGCCAAAGGCGTGTCCAGTATGGGCAAAGGTGCGGCTCGCCAGCGCCCCGCATCCGATCCGGGCACCGGCAGCATATTTGGCAGCACCAATTCGCCGGAAGGTGGCTTGGGCGATCTGTTGGGCAGTTTGTCTGGCGGTCAGTTGACATCCACGCAAAGCTCTGGTGGCGGACTGACCGATATTCTGGGCAGTATCATGAACGCTGGCGGCGGGTCACAATCGACGGGTCGTCAACCTGCCAATCCCGGTGGCGATCTGATGGACATGCTGGGCGGTATGCTCGGTGGCGCGCGCTCTGGCACTGGTGCCGCTCAGGGCGGCTTGGGTGGCCTTTTGGAAAGCCTGTCTGGCGGCGGCACACCGGACACGCGCGTGGCGACACCCACGCCCGGTTCGTTGGGTGGCATGCTGAACGATGCATTTCAAAATGGAGGCGCGCCCGAAGCCACACCAACCCAGGAGCAAGAAGACCAAGCCGCTGTATTGCTGCGCGCCATCGTGCAAGCAGCCAAGTGTGACGGACGTATCGACGAGCGCGAGAAAGAAGCGCTGATGCAGCATATGGGCGACATGACCCCGGACGAGGTTGATGTTTTGAACGACGCGTTCCGCCGCCCGGTAAGTGTCCAGGGCCTTGCCAACGACGTGCCGCGCGGGATGGAGGCACAAGTCTATGCTATGTCGCTGGTCGGCTTGGACCTCGACAGTCAGGCCGAAGCAAAATATCTGCACGAACTGGGCCAGGCTTTGGGTATAGATGCCCGCACCGCCAACGCGATACATCAGCGGATGGGCGAACCCGCGCTATACAGTTAAACGCAAAGCGATACTGTCAGAAATGGCGCCACGCATACGGCACCATTTCTGCTATTCGATAACGGTGTTCTATTCGCCATTGGCCAAGAGGCCATTTTCAGCAAGCGCCTTCACATTCTGTATCGCGGTGTGAATATGGTGATCGCGCGTCCGATGGTTGGCAAATGCAGCGCGCAGACATGTTATCCCGTTCACATGTGTGGTCGAAAACACGGGCCCCCGGTCCAGTTGCAGTTTGATCGCAATCTGTCTGTTCAAGCTGGATTGTTCCTGCGGCGACAGATCCGGCCTTGCGGTAAACACACAAATGTTTGACACGACCGGCGCAACCAGCGCCATGCCATGCGACTGGACCAGATCGGCCATCAGCGCAGCCTGCGCGCAGTTGCGCGTGATCGCCGCGGCAAATGCGTCTTCCCCGAACATCTCCAACGCGCACCAGACCTTCAGCGCTCGATTGCTGCGTGACAGGTCGATACCATAGTCGCAGAACCAACGTTCGCCGCCGGACAGACCCGCCTCGAACCCCTCAAGATAGGGCGGACGGACGGCAAAGGCGGCGCGGTGTTCGGCCTCGTTCGCGATCAGGGCCAAGCCGCAATCATAGCCGACATACATCCATTTATGGAAATCAAGCGCGATGCTGTCCGCCCGTTCAATCCCGTCGCTCAGACTGCGCCATGGGTCGTCGGCCAATCGCGTCCAGGCACCGAATGCACCGTCAACATGCAGCCAGATATTCCGCGCCTGCGCGACATCGGCCAGGGCATTAAGATCATCGAAACTGCCGATGTCCACCGACCCGACCGTCCCGACAATCGCCATCGGCAGAAAACCGTCAGCACAATCCTGTGCGATCTGCTGCACCAAGGCCTGAACATCCATCTTGCCGTGATCCGTCGGGATCAGACGCAACGCGTTATGGCCCAGGCCCAAAAGCTCTACCGCCTTGCGTATCGCATTGTGAACCCGATCTCCGGCATACACCGTCAGGTTTGCACCACCGCCCTTGGACCGCATCTCAGGAACAGCGCGCATTTTCGCGGTCTGAAGCGCAATTACCGTCGCCTGCGATGTGCCCGTCACCAACACGCCGCTTGCCCCGGGTCTCATGCCCATTTTCCGGCGGGTCCAGTCGATGACCGCATGTTCCATCGCATTGGCACCATGATCGCGGCCGCCGACATTGGCGTTCATCACCGCCTCGACAAGCCCGGCCATGAGGTCCGACGGCAAACCGCTGCCCTGAACCCAGCCCCAGAACTGGGGATGCGTGTTTCCGCTGTGATAGGGCATGACCTGTTCAGTCAAGCGCGCGACCAGATCGCCACCCCGCCCGATCCCATAGACACTGATCAAATTATCCGGTGGTGATTGCCACGGGTGTTCGGTCGCATTCACCATTCGGTCAAGACAATGGTCAAGCAGATCGTGCATCTGCTTGCGAAACACCTGCCAATCAGCCGGTTCGAGAGAACCTGCGCATTCACCCCCTCGGGCATTTGATTGTTCTGTCACGTTGGGTTCCTTCCCAAAAACCGAAAAACTGGTGTATCAATCGCGCTATCGACGCACCCGCCCTTTTCCCGGTCCGGGTGCTCTGTCATACTACAGCAAATAGCAAAGCAAAGCAGCATGCAGGGCGATACATCCATGAGCAATGACCTGTTGGCCAGCCAAGGCCAAGACATCTATGACGCGTCCTCGATCGAGGTGCTGGAAGGTCTTGAACCCGTGCGTCAGCGGCCCGGCATGTATATCGGCGGCACCGATGAACGGGCGCTGCATCATATGGTGGCGGAAATCCTTGACAACTCGATGGACGAAGCCGTTGCGGGCCATGCCAACCGGATCGAGGTTGAACTGCACGCAGATTACGCCGTCACCGTCCGCGACAACGGGCGCGGCATTCCGATTGATCCACACCCCAAGTTCCCCGACAAATCGGCGTTAGAGGTCATCCTGTGCACCCTGCACGCGGGCGGCAAATTCTCGGGCAAGGCGTATCAGACCTCGGGCGGGTTGCACGGGGTTGGCTCGTCTGTCGTGAACGCCCTGTCAGACACGATGGTCGTGCAGGTTGCCAAGAACAAGGAACTGTTCGAACAACGGTTTTCACGCGGCATACCGCTTGGCCCGGTTGAGAAAGTCGGCGCGGCCCCCAATCGGCGGGGCACGGATGTTACATTCCACGCCGACGAGGAAATTTTTGGCCACCACCGGTTCAAACCCAAGCGGCTATTTACCATGGTGCGCTCCAAGGCATATCTGTTCTCGGGCGTTGAAATCCGCTGGAAATCGCACATTGATGATGGCGAAACCCCGACCGAAGCCTCGTTTCACTTTCCCGGCGGCTTGTCCGATTACCTGAAAGAGACGTTGGGCGGCGCGTCGGTCTATGCCGATCAGCCCTTCGCCGGAAAGGTCGAGTTTCGCGAACGGTTTGGTGAGCCGGGATATGTCGAATGGGCGATCAACTGGACGCCGTCGATGGATGGCTATTTGCAGTCTTACTGTAACACCGTCCCAACCCCTGAAGGCGGCACCCACGTCACCGGTTTCTGGGCCGCGATGCTGAAAGGCATCAAGGCCTATGGAGATCTGGTGGGCAACAAGAAAGCCGCCAACATCACTCGCGACGACCTGATGACGGGCGGATGCGCGCTGGTGTCATGTTTCATCGCCGACCCGTCTTTCGTGGGGCAGACCAAGGACCGGCTATCGACCGAAAGCGCCAACAAGATGGTCGAGCAATCGGTCCGCGACCATTTCGACAACTGGCTGGCCGCCGACACGAAATCCGCGGGTGCGATCCTTGATTTCCTTGTTCTCAGGGCCGAGGAACGTCTGCGCCGCAAACAGGAAAAAGAGACCCAGCGCAAGACTGCCACCAAGAAACTGCGCCTGCCGGGCAAGCTGGTCGATTGCTCGGCCACCAACCGCGAAGGGACCGAGCTGTTTATTGTCGAGGGCGACTCGGCTGGTGGGTCCGCCAAAATGGCGCGCAACCGCAAGACTCAGGCGCTGCTGCCCCTGCGCGGGAAAATCCTGAACGTGCTGGGCGCGGCGGGTTCGAAAATCGGCACGAACGCGGAAATCAGCGACCTGACCCAAGCCCTTGGCGTCGGGCTGGGCACGCGGTTCAACGTCGATGATCTGCGTTATGACAAAATCATCATCATGACCGACGCGGACGTAGACGGTGCGCATATCGCGGCCCTGCTGATGACGTTCTTCTTCACCCAAATGCGCCCGATGATCGACGCGGGCCACCTGTATCTGGCCTGCCCGCCGCTGTTCCGCCTGACCCAAGGGGCGAAGCGCGTCTATTGCCTTGATGAAGCCGAGCGGGACGCGTGGCTGGAAAAAGGCCTGGGCGGCAAAGGGAAAATCGACGTCAGCCGGTTCAAGGGTCTGGGCGAGATGGACGCGAAAGACCTGAAAGAAACCACGATGGACCCGGCATCCCGCAAGCTGATCCGCGTCACGATTGACGAGGATGAACCGGGCGAAACGGCGGCTCTGGTTGAACAGTTGATGGGGAAGAAACCCGAGCTTCGGTTCCAGTATATTCAGGAGAATGCGAGGTTCGTGGAGGAGTTGGATGTCTAGGGGATTTTGCTTTCAAGCTCAGTTCGTTGGTCCTCGCAAATAACACCAACATATCTAAGGATCGCATCACGCGCATGTTCATTTGCATGACGTAATTGCTCGCGAAAGATATTCATTCTATCTGGAAGAACTTTGAGTCTGTCTGAAATCTCACAGTTAAACGCCGTCACTGTAGATGCGGGCGGGCTCAGCTTAGTCGGTGAAAAATCGAAATTAGAACCTTCAATCGATTTCAAAATACGATCATAAGCACTCTTCAGCTGAATCTCGCAGTCTGAGGAAATAAGAATATCGTCCACATACATGGACACTACGATCCCTTCATTTTGCAAGTGTCGCAGTTCACTACCCAGTCCGCTTCTGTCGATAACCAAGGTTGCAAGGTGCATCGACTGAGGAAAACCATAAGGTAGGTGCTTTATCCTGCCGCTGACAACACATGAGCGGTGTGCAACATCAAAAGCGTCCTTCGAAGAATAACCAACTAGACGCAAAGAACGTGCGACCTTTGTTCGGGTGCAAGAACTGAAGAAATATCTTAGGTCAATCGAAGCTTTGTAGATTTGATGCGCATGGGGACGCATCGCCGCGACATGTCCACCAGCTTTATATAGATGATAGTAGTAAGACCAAGGCGTCCACTGAGATCTAAGTCTGGTTACGATTTTAAGGCCATCAATTTTTGCCTGTTCAGTAGGGACGTAAATCCATTTGTTTGGCTTAAGCTCAAAACGAGTTTCATAATTGTGCGACACGCGTAAACAGTGGCCTCGCTAATCAGATCAATGACGAACTTGATGATCTCTTTGACCACCAACTTTGCCGCAATCATCATAGCGAGGCGCAGGAAGTATTTGAGTTTCTGCATAGCAAAACCCTCCATTACTTACATCCGGCGGCCTTTCACCTCAGCGATGATCACTGTTCAAAATATGGATCACCTTGGATTTACCCATAGGCAATCCGCCATGCAGATGGGCATAAGTTAAACCTATACGTCGCCTGCCATTCTATCGCCGGTTGCAATCACCAAATATGTAATCACTACGGGAAGTTCAAGTTCAAACGGAAACAGGGATTGGAGATTATTCAGGCGCGAAATCTACCCCTGCACACTCTCCAAATACTCCGCTAGGCGCACCAGCGCCCCCGGCGTCGGGGTCTGCACGCCTTTTTCGTCCACCCAGACCTCCATCTCGCTTTCCAGATAGGTGCCGAATTCGGGCATCGGGCCGCGGTGGGTGCCTTGGGCGTAGCCGTCGATGGTGGACATGACATATCGGGCCGGGAATTTGCCGCCGTGGCGGGCGGTTAGTGTGGTCAGGTCTGGGGCTCCTGCGATCGCGCCGCCTTTGGCGTCCGCCCCGTGGCAGGACGCGCAGTTCTCTGCAAAGATTTGCGCGCCGGTCTCGTCCGTCACGTCAACTTTATCGGTGCTTGCGGTGAACAACCCATCCGGCTCGCAGGCGGCAAGCGTCAGGGTCAGGGCGGGGATGATCAGGACGGTGCGCAGCATGGAACCTCGCAGCTTTTCAAAGGGGTTGCATAACCCTAGCACGCCGTCTGGCAGGTTCAACCGGAACAGGTGCCCAAGCTGCTGCAATCCGCCTATTTCAACACCAGATCCGTGATCTGCCCCCGCGCAATGGTGTCGGTATCGTCGCTGTCGGACGACACGGCCAAGGCGACCAGGGCACCGGGATCCGATCCAAAGGCGCGGCGATAATCGGCGGCAAGATCGACGTTTTCGCTATATCCTCCCGTTCCGGATGGCCGCAGCACCACGGTCTTGCCGCGCGTGCCCAGATAGGGCGACGGCAGAACGGCCCCACGCCCGTGATCGCCGCCCCAGACATAGACCAGGACTCGACCCATGGGGTTTTTCAAAAGGCGGCGCAGGTTGCGGCCCCCGTTTACCCGTTCGGCCTCGGCTTCCGGAAGGAACGCGAAATAGAGCGCAAGGTTGCGGTCATCACCGCCCTTCTGGCGCAGGTCGGTTGCGGGCACGGTTTTATCCACGGCCCACCGCCATTGCGCGGTCCTGGCATCCCAATGCTGTTGGTCCAGCAGCTTGTAGGTGATCGACACGGCGCCGTTGGCCTGAACGCTCAGCGACTTGCCGGAGTAGGTGAAATCCACATCCGCAAACCGGGCGAACCAATGTTGTCGCCAGTCGCCAAATCCGACAGGGCCAGCGTTGGCCACCTGCACACCCAGTGCTGCGACGAAGAAAGCGGATTTTGTCAGGTGGCGCATGTGGTTCTCCGATGCACGGGTTGCGAGCGTGGAGTGTGCCAGAAGGATCGCGCGGCGCAATGGCAGCGCGCCGCCTGTCACGTGAATGTCAGGAACCGAGAGCGGTCAGACGATGACGCCCGCATCCAGTCTGAGCGTCCGATCCATCCGCGCGGCCAGTTCAAGGTTGTGGGTGGCGATCAGGGCCGACAGACCGGTGTCTCGCACCAGCTCCATCAGCGCGTTGAACACAGTGTCCGCGGTGTCGGGGTCAAGGTTGCCGGTGGGCTCATCCGCCAGCAAAAGCGCGGGGCGGTTGGCAAGCGCGCGGCAGAAGGCGACGCGCTGCTGTTCACCGCCCGACAGTTCCGCCGGTCGGTGGGTCGCGCGGGTATCAACGCCCACGCGCTCCATCAACTCCATCGCGTGATCGCGGGCCGATTTGTCGCTGATCCCGTTGGCCAGTTGCGGCAAGGCGATATTTTCCAGCGCGGTGAATTCGGGCAGCAGGTGGTGGAACTGGTAGATGAACCCCACTTCGTTCCGGCGGGCTGCGGTGCGCCTGCGATCCGACAGCGCGCCCATATCCTGCCCGTTGATCGCAACCTGCCCAGCGTCTGCCGTGTCCAGCAGCCCGGCAATATGCAGAAGCGTTGATTTGCCCGATCCAGAGGGCGCGACCAATGCCACGACCTCGCCCCGCGCAATCTCCAGATCAGCCCCGCGCAGCACGCGGATTTCGCCGGGTGTGCCCGCGTTATAGGTCTTTTCGATGCCTGACAGGTGAAGAACAGGGTTACTCATAGCGCAGCGCCTCGACCGGGTTCATCCGGGCTGCCTTGCGTGCCGGAAACAGGGTGACAAGGAAAGACAGGGTCAGGGATAGGCCCACAGCGGACGCCACGTCCCAAAACTCCAGCTTGGCAGGCAGGCGATAGATGCCGCGGATCGACGGATCCCACACCCCGCCCCCGGCAAAGTAGTTCACTGCCGAAAAGATCGCGTCGATATTGATGGCAAACAGACAGCCAAGGATAACCCCTGCGATGGTGCCAACGATCCCCGTCAACGATCCGCACAGGAAAAACACCCGCAGAATCGACCCTTCGGTCAGACCCATGGTGCGCAGGATGCCGATGTCGCGCCCCTTGTTCTTGACCAACATGATCAAGCCCGAGGTGATGTTCATTGATGCGATCAGCACCAGCACCGACAGGATAATGAACATGACGTTATCTTCCATATCGAGTGCCCGTAGAAACGCGCCGGATCGGTCACGCCAGGTCCAATAGGATGACGGTTCCACGGTCGCGGCAAGAATATCTTCGATCAGCCGATCAACCTTTTCTGGCTCATCAACAATCACCTCGATCTGATCGGCAGCGCCTTCACGGTTGAAAAAACTCTGCGCCTCGGCAAAGGGAAGATAGACGCGTGTGCGGTCGATGTCCCAGCGCCCGGCAGTGAAGATATATGTCACGTCATAGGCATTCACCCGCGGGCTGGTGCCGAACGCCGTCTTGACCCCGTTGGGCGAGATGATCTTGATCTTGTCGCCCAGCCCGATACCAAGCTCAGCCGCCACGCCCGACCCAATGGCAATGCCGTTTTCAAACGCCGAGATATCGCCCGCAAAGCTTTCGGGCTTGGCCACGCGCGGGATGGCCAGCAGATCATTATAGGATATGCCAAACACCTCGACCCCTGCGTTGTTCTGGCCCGCGTTGGCCATGACCTGACCCTTGATCAGGGGCGCGGCGCGGACAACACCGGGCACTTGCGCGATGCGTTCTGCCCACTCCACATAATTCGTGATCGAGCGTTCAACCTGCCCATTTTCATTCACATAGCTCTGGGCGAATACCTCGACATGGGCATTGGCGCCCAAAATCGTGTCGACAAATTCGTCCCGGAACCCGGTGCGTACAGCCAGCGTTATGATGAGCGCCGCAACGGCCAACGTGATACCGATCAGGCTGATCCAGGTCATCGTGCTGACGCCCCCATCGGCGCGGCGCGCGCGCAGGTATCGCCAAGCAATCTGCCACTCGAACCGGGCAAACGGGGCTGTGTGTTTGGACACCTGTGTCTCCTGACATCTTCTGTTTCGCGGCAAGTTGGGGGTTCCAAGGGGCAACGTCAAGCGGACCCGAAAAAACTGGCTTGGTTCCGCCTTCCCCGTCATGCCCCGTTAAGCTGTGGAGAAACAAATGTTTTCTGTGGACAACTGCTTCATCTGCGAAAGTTTGTCTTTACAGGGACTCGGCGACCTGACACCATATCTAGTAAGGGCAAGGCGCACAGAACGCCGAACCTAGTACAGGCATCAAGTCTTAGTGGCCGCATTTGGTCTTGGCCGACCATCTGCCCAAGCGTCGCGAGGCTGAAACGAATGGAAGGACAACATCATGTCCGCGACCGAGCAGTTCATCGAAAGTGACGAGCTTCACCCCATCGACATCGTCGAAACCATTGCCGAACACCACGCTTGGGAGTTTGACCGCGTGGCCGACGACCAGATCGCAATGGCGGTTGAAGGACAATGGCGAACCTATTCGCTGACCCTTGCGTGGTCGCCCTATGACGAAACGTTGCGCCTGATCTGCACGTTCGAGATGGAGCCGCCGGAAGAAAGCCTGCCTCGCCTTTACGAGGCCTTGAACCGCACCAATGACATGTGCTGGACCGGTGCGTTCACCTATTGGCATGAACAGCGTCTGATGGTGTATCGCTATGGCCTTGCCTTGAATGGCGGACAAATCGTCAGCCCGCAGCAAATCGACCAATTGATCTCAAGCGCGGTTGCAACGTCGGAACGGTTCTATCCTGCCTTCCAACTGGTCTGCTGGACCGATCGCAGCGTGGACGACGCGCTTCAGGTCGCCATTGCCGAGGCTTATGGCCGCGCCTGATCCCACTTCATGACGGGTTAAGAAAAAGGTCCGGCTTCAGTCGGGCTTTTTTGCTGGCTCCCTGCCCGACCATCGCGTTATCCATGGCTGGAATAGCGGAGGAGCCAACATGAGCACTGGGAGTATGAAAGAGCTTGAGGCACGCGGGCTGGTGCTGCTGGGCTGCGGCAAGATGGGATCGGCGATGCTGGAAGGCTGGCTGGCACAAGGTCTGCCTGCGGGGGCGGTTTGGGTGAACGATCCCCATCCATCGGACTGGCTTTCCAGCACCGGGGTGAACCTGAACATGACCTTGCCTGACAGCCCAGCCATCGTTCTGATCGCCGTGAAGCCGCAGATGATGGCGGATACGCTGCCCGCACTGGCCGGGTTCGGCAATGGCAACACGCTGTTTCTGTCGGTCGCGGCTGGCACCTCGATTGCCACCTACAAGGCGATGCTGGGCGACCAGACCCCGATCATCCGCGCGATGCCGAACACCCCCGCCGCCATTGCGCGTGGAATTACGGCGATCTGCGGCAATGACCTCGCCACCGATGAGCATCTGGACATGGCCGAGGCACTGCTCACTGCGGTTGGGCAGGTCGTGCGGCTGGACGGGGAACACCAGATGGACGCGGTGACCGCCGTGTCAGGCTCTGGCCCGGCCTATGTCTTTCACCTGATCGAAACGCTGGCCGCCGCCGGTGAGACGCAAGGTCTGTCAGCCGATCTTGCCATGCAGCTTGCCACGGCGACGGTGGCCGGGGCGGGCGCTTTGGCGGAACAAGCAGACGACGACCCGGCCCAGTTGCGCATGAACGTGACCAGCCCCGGCGGCACCACCGCCGCCGCACTTGCGGTGCTGATGAACGAGAAAGACGGCTTCCCCGCCCTTCTAACCCGTGCCGTTGCCGCCGCCGCCAACCGATCCAAGGAGCTTGCCAATGGGTGATCTGAGTTTTGACGATTTCCTGAAAGTCGACATTCGCAAGGGGACCATCACCCGTGCCGAACCCTTCCCCGAGGCCCGCAAGCCCGCCATCAAGCTTTGGGTCGATTTCGGGCCAGAGCTTGGTGAAAAGAAAAGCTCGGCCCAGATCACCGCGCTTTACGACCCGGGAACGCTGGTGGGCAAAGAGGTTCTGGCCGTCGTCAACTTCCCCCCGCGCCAGATCGGTCCGGTGATGAGCGAGGTTCTGGTGCTGGGCCTGCCCGACGAAAACGAAGACATCGTGCTGTTGACCCCGGACAAGACCGTGCCGAACGGCGCGCGGATGTATTGATGCGGCTGTTCGTCACCCGCCCCCTGCCAGAAAAGGTGATTGATCGTGCCCGCGCGGGTTTCGATGTGACCCTGCGCACCGACACCACATCCATGTCGCATGACGAGATGGTGGCAAGCCTGCGCGACTATGACCTCGTGCTGCCAACTCTGGGCGATTTCTACTCGGCCGAGGTGTTCAAGGCGGCAGGGAATATCCGCGCCAAGCTGCTGGCCAATTTCGGCGTGGGCTATAACCATATCGACGTGGATGCCGCCCGCGCGCATGGAGTGGTGGTGACCAACACGCCCGGTGCAGTGACAGACGCGACCGCCGACACGGCGATGATCCTGATCCTGATGACGGCACGCCGCGCGGGTGAAGGTGAACGGCTTGTGCGAGCGGGTCTCTGGGACGGCTGGCACCCCACGCAGATGTTGGGGATGCACGTCACCGGAAAGACTGTCGGCATCATTGGCATGGGCCGCATCGGCCAAGCGATAGCCGCGCGTTGTCACTATGGGTTCGGAATGGACGTGGTATTCTTCAACCGCTCTCCGAAACTCCCAGCTTTCCCGGCGCAACAGTTGGATAGCATTCAGGACGTGGCCCGTGCCTGCGATATTCTGGTGATCGCCGTCCCTGGCGGGGCAGACACCCAACATCTGATTGGCGCGGGCACGTTTACTGCGATGCAGCCCCACGCCATATTCGTGAACATCGCGCGAGGTGAAATCGTGGACGAGGCCGCATTGATCGCTGCGCTTGACGCCGGGCAGATCGCGGGTGCGGGCCTGGATGTCTATGAGTTTGAACCCAGGGTGCCTGACGCCCTGATCGCGCGCGAAAACGTGACGCTTCTGCCCCACCTGGGCACTGCCACGCTTGAGGTGCGCACCGCGATGGGGTTGCTGGCCGTGGATAATCTGGAAGCATTTGTGGCGGGCAAACCACTGGTCAACCCAGTCTGATCTAGGCGCCGGTCGCGTTGTCACCCACGGCTTCTCGCCAGTGACGGCGGCAAAGCGAGACATATGTCTCATTCCCGCCGATCTGCACCTGATCGCCAGCGGTCATCACGTTGCCTTCCCCGTCCTGGCGCACCACCATCGTGGCTTTCTTGCCGCAATGGCAGATCGTGCGCACCTCGCGCATTTCATCTGCCAGCGCCAGCAACGCCGCCGACCCCGGAAACAGATTGCCCTGAAAATCAACGCGCAGCCCGTAGCACATGACAGGCACGCCAAGGTCATCGACCGCACGCGCCAGCTGCCAAACCTGATCGGGTTCAAGGAATTGGGCTTCGTCAATGAAAACGCAAGCACACGGGCCGGCATCCAGCCGCGCCTTGATTTTTTGAAACAGGTCTTCGCCAACTGAGAACGTATCAGCCTCTGACCCGATACCGATCCGGCTGCCGATCCGGGCCGTCCCAGCGCGATTATCCAACCGTGCCGTAACCAGATAGGTCTGCATTCCGCGTTCGCCATAGTTATGGCTGGCTTGCAGGAGCAGGGTCGATTTCCCCGCATTCATCGTCGAATACTGAAAATAGAGTTTTGCCATGCACAGGGATTACGCGGCACCGACCCCGCGATCAAGACTATCTGTCGTTTCATGCGCAGACGAAAAGGGGGTCGCAGGGACAAAATCACTACCGAGGTCTGCGGGTCGAAACCCTGGGGATGGAACGGACCTCAAACTCACTACCTATGCCCTGCTGACACTGATCTGATCACCTGACCAGACCCCCGCCATAATACACATGACGGGCCCTTTCCGCGCGCTGGCACAAACTGCACCATGCACTCGATAAACTCACCAACTTGCCACGAATTAAATAAGCCATTCCATTGCGCTGAGAATAATGGGAAAAGAAAACCGGTTTTCCCCGCAAAGCTGTGCGGACGCGATGAGGTTACGAATATGGACAGTATTGGCAGCTATCTGAAAAAACACACCGAGGCCCTGGTCAAGGATGTGGGGCTTGAGGCCGCGTGTGAACTAACCGGCAAATCCAAGGCGACACTGGGCCGGTATTATTCTGACAGTGACGAGCATGCGGACAGGTTCATGCCCGTTGATGCAGTGGCCGCCTTGGAAGAAGCTGCACGATATCCTCATGTCACAGGTGCACTCGCGGAACTGCGCGGTATCACCATGTCCTATGATTCAGAACGTAAAAATGCCCAAGGTGGCGGCGTCAATTCCGATGTTATCGCGCTGTCACAGCGGTTTGCCATGTTGATGGGCGAGTATCAGCAATCCATCGAAGACGGCGTCATCACAATCAATGAAGCCAAACGCCTGTTGCGCGAAACGCTGGCACTTCAACATGTGCTGATCGACATGAAGCTGCATCTGGAAGAAGAAAGCGGCAGCTGAAGGTTCAGCCCATCAAGATCGCCAGCCAAGCGAAGCCCCCGGCCAAGGCAGTCAACGCCACAAACGCACTGCCGGCGTCCTTTGCCTGCTCCGCAAGCGGGTGGATGTCTTTTGTCACAAGATCGACAGCCCGCTCGATCGCCGTGTTGATCAGTTCGGACGCCACCACCAGCACGGACAAAGCAAGCATGAGGGCGCGCTCTCCGCGGCTAAGATCAAGCCAAAGCGCAAGACCGCAGGACAAAAGGCACACGATCATCCATTGGCGCAGCGATTTTTCGGTTTTCCACGCGGTGCACCACCCCGCCCAAGACCAAACACAGGTGTTCCAGAAGCGTTTCAGTTCCGACCTGATCATCTCCGCGCCTCCAGTATGGCATTGGCGACGTAATGATCCACACAATTCTGAATACGGCGAAACCGATCGCCCCCCAGCTTGGTGCCACCAAACCAACGCGTGACCACGATGATGTGCCCGTGCAGCCCTTCGCGCTCCAGCATCCGCAGGATCACCATCCCCGCACCCGCTTCGCCATCGTCACCCTTGACCGGACCGTCATCGGGCAAAATGGCGGCCCATGAATTGTGAGTGGCTTTTGCGAAGCGTTTGTCTCGCGCAAGGGTTTTCAGAAAAGACTTTACTTCGGCACGGGACGCAACCGGCCCGCCGGACACGGCGTATTTTGATCCTCGATCCGTCAGAAATCCGTTAAACTGTCGCATATGTCCCGGCTCCCCTCCACTACATCGGCACCTTCGAACACTGCGCTCAAATGAGGCACTGGCCTTTGCCGTCTGAACGCGTAAACTCGTCCCATGTTTACCATTGAGCACGAATTTGATGCCACTGTCGTCACCCTTGTGGACGAGGGCCGCGAGCATCTGAATGAAGACGTCACGATCAACGCGTTTGACGACTGCGTCACGTTGGAACAATGGGACCCGCGCACGGATCTTGTGCACCGGATCACCCTGTCGCTTGCACAACTCAGGGACCTGACGGCGGCTTTGAACCTGCCAGAAGGGATCTATCGCTCGGCGCAGATAAAAGACGAATGAACACTCGCCGCGCGGCGTCCAAAAGGGGCACGCGATGAGATGTGCCGAGGTCGATCGCAAGCATGTGCGTCATGACTGCCGCCCGTTTGCCGCGCTAAGGTCATCCGTAGTTGGAAAGCATCGCGTGCAGTTCTGGAATGCCATATCTTGCGTGCACATCAGGCGCATCGTCACCAAGCGTCGAAATGATGGCAGCCTCCGGCGGGGATATTTGAAACAAGAAAAAGCGCAACATTTTGTTAACCAATGAGCGTTATTCTGATTCAGCGGTACAGGCGGGGACGCCGATGACCGTACAAGGAAAAGCGAAAGCTTGAAAG
Source organism: Aliiroseovarius sp. B-4 (assembly GCF_056857795.1). Taxonomy (NCBI): domain Bacteria; kingdom Pseudomonadati; phylum Pseudomonadota; class Alphaproteobacteria; order Rhodobacterales; family Paracoccaceae; genus Aliiroseovarius; species Aliiroseovarius sp. B-4. The sequence continues at coordinate 58,913 of NZ_JBSXNV010000030.1, read as the reverse complement.
AGAGGGCAGCCCCCTCTCTTTTTCTTGTCACAAGTATCCCGGGGTGAGGGCGCCCGCGCAGCGGGAGGCCGAGGGGCAGCGCCCCTTCATATGTAGAACGAGCCTCCTGAAAACCGCCTTTCGCGGAAGACTCAAAGCATCTCAGTAGCTGTATTCAGCATAGATCCGTTTCAAATCACCGTCCCATTCGTGGTGATATTTGGCCAACAATTCACAGGCGGGCGAACGCCCTTCCTCGACACTTTCCTGAAGGGCATTCAGGAAATGAGTTTCGTCGGGCACCAGCCCCGCATTCCCTGCCCGTGCGCGCGCCTTCAGACCAGTTTCGGCTATTTTTACCGCCTCGCGAGCAAGATCGTGCAGCTTCACGCCGCCCGCTTCGCCCTGCAACCCTTTGACCGAAGCGGCAACCCGCAGACCCTCGCGGGTTTCGGCACCCAAATTTTTTGCAAGGTCCCACGCTGCATCAAGGCTGCTTTGGTCATACATCAGCCCCACCCAGAACGCTGGCAACGCACAAAGTCGGCGCCACGGGCCGCCATCGGCGCCGCGCATTTCCATGTATTGCTTGATCCGCGCTTCGGGGAAGATGGTGGTCAAGTGGTCGGCCCAATCGGACAGCGTCGGCCTTTCTCCGGGCAGCGCGGGCAGTTTGCCTTGCATGAAATCGCGGAAAGACTGACCCAGCGCGTCGACATATACGCCCTCGCGATAGACAAAATACATTGGCACATCGAGCGCGTATTGGACGTAGCGCTCAAACCCCATCCCGTCTTCGAAGACGAATGGCAGCATCCCGGTGCGGGCCGGGTCCAGATCACGCCAGATGCGCGACCGCCAGGATTTGTGACCGTTCGGTTTTCCTTCAAAGAACGGTGAATTGGCGAAAAGCGCGGTGGCCACAGGCTGCAACGCCAGCGCCACACGGAATTTCTGCACCATGTCGGCCTCGTTCGTAAAATCGAGGTTCACCTGCACCGTGCAGGTCCGATACATCATCTGCTTGCCGTGTGTCCCAACCTTGTCCATGTAGTCGGTCATCAGCTTGTAACGCCCCTTGGGCATCACAGGCATCTGTTCGTGCGTCCATTCGGGGGCCGCCCCCAGACCGATGAAACGCGCGCCGATCCCCTCGGCCACCTCTTGCACCTCGCGCAGGTGTTCGTTCACCTCGTCGCAAGTCTGGTGGATACTGTCCAAGGGCGCGCCAGACAGCTCGAACTGCCCACCGGGTTCAAGGCTGATATTCGCCCCGTCACGTTCCAAGCCAATCAGGTTGCCCGCCTCGCGCACCTCGGTCCAGTTAAAGCGGTCCCGCAAGCCTTCCAGCATCGCCAGGATCGACCGCGGTCCATCATAGGGCAGCGGTTTCAGTGTGTCTTTGCAGTAGCCGAACTTTTCATGCTCGGTCCCGATCTTCCACGTATCACGCGGTTTGCAGCCGTCTTCCAGATACCGGGCCAGTTGGTCATGATGGGTGATGGGTCCGCCGCCGGACTGAGGGATGGACATGGGCGTCTCCTGACTGTTCGCGCCTTGCAAGGTCTTTCAGTGGTGGGCCAATGGGGCGGGACTGTCAATGCAGCGATACGGCCGGCCGCTGCCAGATCACAACAGTATCATGGGGTGGCGTATTGGCCGCTCGGATCGCCCCATCAATGTCTGCACCCGTTAAGGCGGTCAACGCGTCAAACAATGCCTCGGCCCCTTCAGCGCGCACTGGAATGAACAGAATGTCGTTGCCGGTGCGAAACCGCCAAACAGCCATGCCTGCGCGGTCTTTGGCAATCTCGATCCGACCGACATCGTCCAGCGACGCAAAGCCGCCACCGACCGGGGCCAGATAAGTGATTTGCCGTTCATCGACCTGCACCACCCCAACACCGCCGTGACCCGCACGGATGCGTGCATGACGCATGCCCGACCACAGGATCGCAGCACCGAATGCCGCGACGGCCAGGCCGATCCACTTGACCAGGCCCAGCGATTCGATTGCCCACCATAGACCCAACAGTATGATCCCGCCGCCCACCATGGCTTCGCGATACCGGGCAAACGCATCGCGTGCTTCGGGTCGCATAAAGCTCATTCCTCAGCTCCAATCACCTGCGCTTTAGCGAGGATGCCCAGCGTATAGGTGCCGATCCTTCGAAAACCGATCGATTCATAAGCGCGGCAGGCGGGCTCGCCGCTGGCAAACAGGATCGCGGTCGTCACACCACGCTCGCGCGCTTCCAACAGATGCAGGGCGACTGCCGTGCGGGCATAGCCTCTCGACCGATGTTCCGGGGGCGTATAAACACCGCCGACCTGCACCATGTCGGGCAATGCCGCATTGAACGCGGTTTTGGCGACGGGTATGCCATCCACTTCCAAAATCCGATGGTTTTTGGAATCCATGTGTGCGCTGGCGTTGGCAAGGGCGCGGGTGCGGGTTTCCGCATTCATCGCCGATCCCAGCACGCTGGTGTCATAGTCGATGATCCAGTCAACCAGCATGTCGAACTCATCCGACCTGACCGTACGAAGCTGCGCATTGCCTGTCGGGCGCTCAAGGTCCTGAAGAATCAGTCTGTAATGCGGTTCGTCCCGCATCACGGAAAACGCTGCATCGCGAAGGCCCAGAATATCCAGCGCAGTCTTGATCTGATGTGTCTCGCCCGTGATGCCTGCCACCTTTGCTCCTCGCAATACGTGACGAAATGCCCGCCAATCGGTCCGGTGATTGTCGGGGGCCTGCCCCATCAGAAACCCGGCATTGCTTTTCCCAAACACCGCGCGAATGGGACCTTCTTCGATCAGCCAGAAGGTCGTAGCGCTCGGATCATCGGACTGATCGGGGCTGACGCCGAACTGTGCCAGATTGGATCGCAGAAACATTGAGCTTTCGGAACGTGGCGCGAGGAAGGCATCAATCGCGCCTTCATCGCCCGGCTTTGCCACGCGGATCACGCCCAATCCCCCAAGGTCTGTTGCCACAGGGTCATCGCAGCGACCGCAGCCGTATCCGCCCGCAGGATGCGCGGGCCAAGGCTGACCGGATGCGCGACATCCATAGCAAGCAGGCGCCCACGTTCGCGGTCGGAAAAACCGCCTTCGGGACCGATGAAGATCGCCCAGCGATGGCCGCTGGCCGCACTCAGGGTTTCCGCGGCCCCCGCCAATGACTCGTCACAGAACATGATCTGACGATCATCGGGCCAAGCGTCCAGCAGTTTGTCCATGCGCATCAAGTCAACAACCTCGGGCACATAGGTGCCACCGCATTGCTCGGCCGCCTCGACAGCATGTGCTTGCAGGCGGTCGCGGCGGATGCGTTCGGAATTGGTGAACTCCGTCTGCATCGGCTGGATCAGGGCCGCGCCCATTTCAGCCGCTTTTTCCACGATAAAATCGGTGCGGGCTTTCTTGATCGGCGCAAAACACAGCCACAGGTCAGGCGGCATATGCAAGGGACGCGACCGGGCCGCACATTCCAGAACGCCTTTGCGCTTCCCGGCTTCGATGATCTGTGCCGGGAACTCTCCGTCACGCCCGTTGAACAGGGCCACAAGGTCGCCTTCGCCCAGGCGCATTACCCCAAAAAGATAATGTGCTTGATCCCGCGACAGCGAAACGGTTTGCCCCTCGGCCAAGGGGTGATCTACATAGAGCCTGACTTTCGCCTGTTTCATGAGGGAAACCTATGACCCAAAACGCCGATATGCCAGAGCCAAAAGGGCGGGTGTCCGACGCCTATAGCGGCAATTGGGTCGATCATCGCGCCCCGACATGGAGCCGCCCTTACCTGCGCCTGAGCCGCGCGGACCGACCCATCGGCACCTGGCTTTTACTGCTGCCGTGCTGGTGGGGGGTATTGCTTGCCGCCAACGTCACCGGGCGTTTCGGTTGGTTTGATGTGTGGATCATGTTGGGGTGCGCCATCGGCGCTTGGCTGATGCGTGGGGCGGGTTGCACGTGGAATGACATCACCGACCGGGACATTGATGCGCGGGTCGAACGAACGCGCAGTCGCCCTATTCCTTCCGGGCAGGTCACGGCACGGCAAGCCGCAATCTGGATGGCGCTGCAAGCCCTGATCGCGTTTGGCATTCTGCTGACCTTCAACGGCGCGACCATCTTGCTGGGCATTATCTCGCTGCTGCCAGTCGCCATATATCCGTTTGCAAAGCGGTTTACCTGGTGGCCACAGGTCTTTCTGGGCATCGCCTTCAACTGGGGCGCGCTTCTGGCGTGGACCGCGCATACCGGAAGCCTTGGCTGGCCCGCAGTGATGCTTTATGTCGCAGGTATCGCGTGGACACTGTTTTACGACACGATCTATGCCCATCAGGACACCGAAGATGACGCCCTGATCGGTGTAAAATCCACCGCCCGCCTGTTTGGCGACAACAGCCGACGTTGGTTACTGTTGTTTCAGATTCTGACGGTTGCCCTGATGGCATTTGCAGTTGTTTTGGCCTTGGTTCCCGGTGCAAATGTCCTGTCATTGGCCATCGCTCTTGGCGGAGTCTGGTTCATGGGTTGGCATATGGTGTGGCAACTCGGGCAACTGAAAACAGACAATCCGGAAACCTGCCTGCGACTGTTCCGATCCAACCGGAATACCGGACTGATCCCTGTGCTGTTTCTCGCCATTGCGATATTGCTTTGATTGCGCCGGGACGCGACACACCTTATGAAGCATGGGATTCACTAGACAACGGACGCCATTCAACATGCGCCTTTCGCAAGTTTTTCTTGTTCCCGCCTCGTTCTTTATTGCGGCTTTGGTGTCACTTCTTGCAGCCAATCTTGCGGTGTCCACCATCGAGACAACGTCGCAGGACGGCGTCAAGGACGAACTGTTCCTGCAGGGCCATGAATGGGCCAGTGTCCAAGCCGATGGGCTTCAGGTTATCCTGTCCGGCGTCGCCCCCAGCGAAGCCGCCCGGTTTCGGGCGCTCGCGGCAGCCGGAAAGGTTGTTGATTCGACCCGTGTCATTGATAACGTGACGATCCCCGCAGCCGAAGCGATCAAGCCGCCGCGCTTTTCGATCGAGATTTTGCGCAATGACGCCGGTATTTCCATGATAGGCCTAATCCCGGCGGCCACTGATCGCGAGGCCCTTAACAGCGACGTTAACGCAATTGCACGCGATTCCCATGTCACCGACCTGCTTGAAACCGCTGACTATCCAATGCCCGCCAATTGGGACGAGGCGCTGGCCTTCGCGGTTTACGCACTTGAGACATTGCCACGCTCGAAAATATCTATGGATGCGCATAAAGTGGCAATCACTGCGCTGGCGGATAGCGAAGATCAGAAAGCCAAGTGGGCGCGCGATCTGAAACGCGCAGCCCCCCGCACGGCCCTTCTGTCGATTGATATTTCGGCACCGCGACCAGTGATCACCCCATTCACATTGCGGTTCCTGATCGACGAAAACGGCCCACGCTTCGATGCGTGTTCCGCACACACCACCGTCGGGCGCGCGCGGATTGTATCGGCGGCAACCGAAGCTGGCCTGACCGACGCAGCAAATTGCACCATCGGATTGGGTGTGCCGTCACCAGATTGGCCGGACGCCGTCGAAACCGGCATTCGTGCGGTCAGCGAGCTGGGCGGAGGATCAATCACCTTCTCGGACGCGGACGTGACACTTGTGGCCCCCGACACCACATCACAGGCAACCTTTGACCGTATTGTTGGCGAGTTGGAGAACAATCTGCCCGACCTTTATTCCCTGCATTCCGTCCTGCCAGCGCCCGTCAAGATTGACGGCAGCGGCGAAGGCAGTGGGCCACCCGAATTTGTCGCCACCCGAAGTCCAGAAGGAATGGTGCAAATGCGGGGCCGCCTGACCGATGAAACCTTGCGAAGCGCCACCGTGAGCTTTGCTCGGGCGAAGTTCGGATCGGGCAATGTGTATCCTGCTACACGGCTGGACAGCGAACTGCCAAGTGATTGGCCGACGCGTGTTCTTGCGGGATTGGAAGCCCTGTCCTTTCTGTCCAGCGGGTCGGTCGTGGTCCAACCCGAGGTCGTGGACATTCGCGGCGTCACCGGCGACCCGGATGCAAGCGACACCGTCTCGCGCATTCTGAGCGAAAAACTGGGGGCGTCCGAGAATTTCCAGATCAATGTGGATTATCAGGAAGAGCTTGATCCACTTCTGTCGTTGCCCAGCCCAGAGCAATGCGCCGCCAATATCAATGCCATCATGGCGAAGAAGAAGATCACATTTGCGCCCGGATCAGCCAACATAGAAGCGTCCGCCGCCGATACCATCGACGAGATCGCCGAGATTATGAAGGACTGCGCGGATGTGCGCATGGAAATTCAGGGCTATACCGACAGTCAAGGTCGCGAGGAAATGAACCTTGCCCTTTCGCAAAGCCGGGCACAGGCAGTGTTGAATGCACTTCTGACGCGGCGCATTCTGACGACAAACCTGACCGCAAAGGGTTATGGCGAGGCTGATCCGATTGCAGATAACGGCTCTGAGGAAGGTCGCGAAGCCAACCGCCGGATCGAGTTTCGTCTGCTCGATACATCCGGGAGGTCGGATGACAATACGGGCACAGATCAGGAAGGGTCCGATGGCGCTGGTGATGCTGATTCCACGCCAGATGACGGCACCCCCGCAGATGCGGACGCCGAAAATGCCGGGGCCGCGGAGACAGACGCTGGCGCAGATTCTGACGAGGGCGATGCCAACCCGACCGACGAAGACGCAGCCCCTGACACCGACCCGCTACCCGATAGCGGCATAGATGTGCACTCGCCCGAAGCCGATGACACCCGCCCCCAACCGCGCCCCGAGCGCTAGGCCACCAAACAAGGACTTCCCACGATGAACAGAACAGAGTTTATCATCGTCACCGCCATCATCCTGTTCGTGGCATTCGCACTTGGATGGTTTTCCCATTGGCTGATCCATCGGTTCGTTCAGGTCGCCGGAACCGAAATGGACGAGCTGGACAAGATGGCTCAGGCCCTTCACGAAGCAGAAGAAACTCGCGATCAGGCCATGATCTATCTACAGCAGCGCGAGGCTGAAATGTCCAACCAGTTGCAACAGACCGAGGCAGAACTTAGCGCCGCTATGGACGGTCTGCGTGACGCCCGTCAAGAAGCGGGTGAGCTTCGTGCCTATATCGAACGGGTTCAACAGGCGACCTGACCCACACCCGGTGAAAAGCCCAACCTCCACAGGAAATGGATATTGAATCCAATATGGGGTAGCGCCCCCTTCGCGTCCATGCTCAACTGATTCCATTGCGAACAGAATGATATGCCGTGGGAGGCGCGGGCATGGCTCCAAATATCCTTTTCATCATGTATGATCAGTTGCGGTTCGATTATCTCAGCTGTGCCGGACACCCGACATTAGAAACACCGAGTTTCGACCGTGTGGCCGCGCGCGGGGTGCGATTTGATCGCGCCTATTGCCAGTCACCCGTCTGCGGTGCCAGCCGGATGAGCACCTATACCGGCCGCTATGTGTCTTCGCACGGGGCCGCTCATAACAACTTCCCCCTGAAGGTTGGCGAAATGACGATGGGCGACCATCTGCGCAAAGCCGGGATGGAGTGCTGGCTGATCGGCAAGACCCACATGAAAGCGGATGCCGAAGGTATGGCGCGGCTGGGCCTGTCGCCAGACAGTGTCATCGGTGCGCGCGTCGAAGAATGCGGGTTCGATGTATGGATTCGTGACGATGGACTCTGGGCCGAGGGGCCGGACGGGTTCTATGACCGAAAACGTTCGCCCTATAACGAATATCTCAAAGCAAAGGGCTACCCATCGGAAAACCCGTGGCACGACAATGCAAATGCAGGCATCACGGGCGCAGGCGACATCGCTTCGGGGTTCCTGATGATGCATGCCGACAAGCCTGCGAACATCCGGGAAGAGGACAGCGAAACGCCGTGGCTGACAAGCCGCACGATTGATTTCATCGAGGCGCAGAAGGGCAAGGGACCGTGGTGTGCCCATGTCAGCTTCATCAAGCCGCACTGGCCCTATATTGTGCCCGCGCCCTATCACGATATGTATGGCGTGGACGACATCGTGCCCGTGGTTCGATCTGACGCCGAACGCCGAGATCCGCACCCGGTCTACGGTGCTTACATGGAGGGCGGCGTCGGCACCGCCTTTTCCCGCGACGAGGTGCGCAGAACCGTCATCCCCGCCTATATGGGGCTGATCAAGCAATGCGATGACCAGTTGGGGCGGTTGCTGGATTATCTGGATGACACCGGGCAGGCAGATGACACGGTGATCGTGCTCACCTCGGATCATGGCGATTATCTGGGCGACCATTGGATGGGCGAAAAGGACATGTTCCACGACCCATCCGCACGGGTGCCGCTGATCATCTCTGACCCTCGGCCCTCGGCCGATTCCAGTCGTGGCACGGTCTGCGACAAGTTGGTTGAGCAGATCGATCTTGCCGCCACGTTTGTTGAGATGGCTGGCGGAGAGGTGCCGCGCCATATCCTTGAAGGCCGATCCCTGGTGCCGCTTCTGGAAGGGAAAGACACCGCGTGGCGCAATTTTGCGATCAGCGAATATGACTTCTCGACCTCGGGCGCGGCCTCCAGGCTGGGGCTTGCACCGAAGGATTGCCGGCTTTTCATGGTCGTGACCGACCGTTGGAAGATGACGCATGCCGAGGGCGGCTTTCGACCGATGCTGTTCGACCTGCAAAACGACCCCGACGAGTTGGTCGATCTGGGCGCGTCGGGTGATCATGCTGAAGTCATCTCAGCCCTTTATGACAAGCTGTTTCACTGGGCGCGGCGGCAATCGCACCGCACCACAATCTCGGACGCGCAGATCGAAGCGCGGCGAAAAGGAGGATCTGCTCGCGTCGGTATTCTGTTGGGTCTGTTCGGAGACGAAGATATACCGCCAGACTATCTGACCGCCTATTCCGGCAAGGCCACGTCGGTGGATCAAACCTGAAATGCGGCTGTTTTCGACCAAGAACCGCCCGGTGCATATGGGACCATACCCGCTTGAAGGGCTGAGCCGCACAGACGGCACACCCGATTTGTCTGGCATACCTGCCTTGTCGCCGGTGCGGTTTGACCGTGCCGACCAACCGGACAGCATCGTCAATGCAATGGCGCCCTATCAGGCTGCACTGGACGCGATACGGGATGGCGATGTGAACCCGGCGCGGGCCACTATCCCCGATGACCCCACCGCGCGCGCCGAGCATCTGAAAGCGTTTGGCTATTTCTCGGACGCGTCCATGGTGGGTATCGCGGATCTGGGGTCAGATGACTTTCTGAGACAGCCGATCATCAATCCGAATATTGGGGCGCTTGTCACGTCACTCAACAGCCGCGAAGTGCAGACACTGGCCGCTGGCATCGACACATTGATGGCAGAACTGCGCGAAAATCTTGGGGCATCGCCACGCGAGATCAGCTGCCACCGGTATGCTCTGGTATTCCTTTATGAGTATCACCGCGACCCCAGACCGGACGAACCGGGGGCCGCATGGATCATGGATGCGCAGGCGCAGCGCGCCTGTCTGCTGGGGGCTGAAACCGCCATTGTCATTGCAAACTACATCCGTCTTCTGGGTTTTGATGCCAGGGCGCATACGGGGTCTGCCACCGATGTTGATCTGAACCGGCTGGCGGTTGCAGCGGGTCTGGCAACGATCGAGAATGCACAAATCGTTGCGCCGTGGATCGGCCCTCGGTTCGGACTGGCGGCGGTGACGACCGACATGGCGCTGACACCCGACAAGGCTCTTGCGCCAATGTCGGGACAACCATGGCACCAGATCAACGGACCGACGTGGTGGCTGGGAACAAAGACAACGAAATCGGCGCTGAACCGCGACCCATACGCCAAGCGCGACTATGCCATGGGCGCCCATCCGTTCGAGCGCCTGAAGCGTGTCGACACGCCGACAACCTATATCGACGAACCCAATGTTGCCCGCGTTCCGAAACGCGCCGACATGTTTGCCCGCGCACAATTCGGTGACATGGGAAAGCACTTGCAGGAAAACTCGTCCGGCGGACTTTATGTTCGCAAGGCGGCACCGAGCTATGCCCAGCGCCGCGCATTGGGGGTGCTGACACCCCTACAGGACGGACCTGTCGCGGATCAAGCCAGCCGTCCCAGTGACCCGGTCGCAAACGCCGCCGCGCTAAAGGCTGCCAGTTATTTCCTTGGGATCGACGCAGTGGGCACCAGTCGCTGCCCGGAATGGGTGTGGTACAGCCACGATGCCACAGGGGCCGAGATCAAGCCCTCGCATGGTCAAGCGGTCTCGATGATCGTGGATCAGGGATTTGAGACGATGGAGGGCGCGTCGGGGGACGACTGGATCGCCGTCAGCCAATCCATGCGCGCTTATCTGCGTTTCTCTCTGATCGGTGGCGTGATCGCACAACATATCCGCAACCTTGGCTATGCCGCCAAGGCGCATACCGTGATGGATGGAACTGTCCTGCAACCGCCCCTTCTGCTTCTAGCCGGATTGGGCGAGGTCAGCCGGATCGGCGAGGTTATCCTGAACCCCTATCTTGGCCCGCGCCTGAAATCGGGGGTGGTGACGACCGATATGCCGATAGCACATGACAAACCAATCGACTTCGGCCTGCAACGGTTCTGCGAAGCCTGCAACAAATGCGCGCGCGAATGCCCGTCGGGTGCCATCACCGCCGGACCGAAGCTGATGTTCAACGGCTATGAGATCTGGAAATCCGACAGTCAGAAATGCACCACCTATCGCGTAACCCAACCCGGTGGCGCCATGTGTGGTCGGTGTATGAAAACCTGCCCGTGGAACCTTGAAGGGCTGTTTGCGCAGACTCCGTTCCGCTGGGCGGCATCGACCCTGCCAGGTGCGGCCCCCGTTTTGGCGAAACTGGATGATGCGGTCGGCCATGGTGAACTGAATGACACCAAGAAATGGTGGTGGGATCTGAAACTTGGCCCGGAAGGCGGGTATCATCCGACCGACATTCCGGCAAACCGTCGAGGACTGAACCGCGATCTGAGCCTTCGCTATGAAGATCAGACACTCGCTGTTTATCCCGCCCCCCTTGCCCCGCCGCCTTATCCATATCCGTTCCCAATGGAACGCGAGGCCGGAATCGCAGCCTATCAGGCGATGATCCCGGCCAGCGAATACCGCACCCGGCTGGCGGCAGGTGATCAAACGATGATCCATCGTTACACCGTGCCTGATGATGCGCCTGTGTTGCAGTTGGTGGTAAAGCGGGTCGACCCTATGGCCGAAGGTGTCAAGAAGTACGAGTTCTCGTCCCTCGACGGTGCCCCGCTTCCCGAATGGACCGCCGGCGCGCATCTGGATGTGCTGGTATCGCCAGATTTCCTGCGTCAGTATTCGTTGTCGGGTGATCCTGCGGATCGGATGAGCTATCAAATCGGAGTCTTGTGCGAACCAGACGGTCGCGGTGGTTCAGCCCTGTTGCATCGGATATTCACCGAGGGGCGCAAGGTTTTCGTCGCCAAGCCGATCAACCACTTTGAACTGGACGAAAGCGCCTCAAGAACTTTTCTGATGGGCGGTGGCATCGGCATCACGCCCATGATCGCGTTTGCCCATCGTCTGCACGCCATCGGCGCGGATTTCGCGCTGCACTATTCGGCCAGCCGCCGATCTGAAGCGGGATTTCTGACCGACCTTGCTGCGATGCCATGGGCGGAACACGTGCATCTTCATTTCTCGGATGAAGGCACGCGGGCGGATTTCGAGGCGATCCTGTCAGGCGCACCAGACGGCACGCATGTCTATTGCTGCGGCGCTGACCGCTATATGTCATCGGTGATGGAGGCAGCGGCGCGGCAGGGCATTCCCGAAACAGCGCTGCATCTGGAATATTTCACCCCGCCCGAACAACCGGATTACGAGAACCACCCGTTCACCATCAAACTGAAAGATGGGCGACGGATCGCGGTGCCCAAGGATCAAACAGCAGCAGGGGCGCTGAACACCGCGGGTGTTCATGTCGATGTGAAATGCTCAGACGGCATCTGTGGCGTCTGCAAATGCGGCGTGATCTCGGGCAAGGTCGAGCACCGCGACTTCGTCCTGTCCAACGCCCAGCGCGCAAACAGTATGATCCTGTGCCAAAGCCGGGCCGCAGACGCTGATGGCGTGATCGAGATTGACAGATAGTCAATAGTCACAAGGCGTGCACGACCTCTTTTGGCAAAGTCAGAAGGAACGTGGTTCCGCCTGGACCTGTTTGCTCCAGCACCAGCGTCCCGCCATGCCCCCGCGCAAGTTCGGCCGCAATCGCCAGCCCCAACCCAGATCCACCCTTGCGATTGGTGCCCGCGAAGGGTTGAAACAGATGTTCCAGCGCGGGTTTTGGAAGGCCCGGCCCGGTATCGGCCACCCGGATCTGCCAATCCTTGCTCGTTTCGGTTGCCTGAACGGCTATTTCACCCGGCTTGCCCGAAGCCACAATTGCCTGTCGAGCATTGCGCACGAGATTGGACAAGACCCGGTAAAGCTGCTCGGGATCGGCGCGCAACGTCATCCCGGTGGGAATATCCTCGGCAAAAGATATGTCATGGTCCCCTGCGGCCAGCCGTTCGCTATCGAATATGTCGCCTGCCAAATTGGCCAAGGCAACCCAACCCAATGCCGGCGCGGGTTCTTCCGCCTTGCCGAAAGTCAACGTATTTTCACACAGGCTAACCGCACGATGGATCGAGTTCACCAGCTTCGGTCCGATGCGTTTGACCATCGGATCCTTGCTGCTTTCCATGCGGTCGGCAAACAGTTGCGCCGTCGTCAGAATATTGCGCAGATCATGGCTGATCCGGGCAACTGCCCCACCCAGCTGCGCAAGCCGTTCTTTTTGTTTCAGCGCGCTGGTCAGATCGGTTTGAAGACTTTTCAGGGCAAGCTCGGCCTCTCGTAGCTCGGTGACATTTGTGCTGGGCTGGATGATCCTGCGCGCATCCTCGGGGTCGATGGCATAGTCTTTCATATTACCGACGACCCGTTTGATCGGTCGCACCATAAGCGAGCGCACAGCCAGAAACAAAAGACCCGCCGTGATCACCGAGATGACGGCCGATAAATAGAAGATGTTCAGACCATATTCCAGCATCGCGCTGCGCAGCTTGCCCGTCATCATGGTAATCTCGATCACCAACCCACCTTCACGCACCGGGTCGCCGATCACGCGGATCACCTCGGGTTCTGGCGTGAACAGGCGCACCATCGCGTCACGGATCAGGGTGAAAGGTGTCGATTGGCGCAGATCGAAACTTTTATCGACCGCCGCAGGCATGGGCGAGGACAGCATCAACTCGCGCACTTCATCGCGACGCAATACAACGTTGTAAACCTCGGCGTTTTCCAGAAGCTCCACTTCCAGTTCCGGCGCGATCATGTCATCGGCCAAAAGCACCAGCGACGCGATCTGCGCGCGTTCCAGTCGGGTGCGCAGGTAATCCTCGCGAAACCGCGCAACCGATGGCACGAAGATCAGCACTTCGGCCAACATGACGAACAGGGTCGTCAGGATCAGGAAACGTCCTGAAAGGGTGTTAAACACGGCGCGTGCTCCGCTGTTACATCATCACGGCAGGACCCGTTGCACCAGTCCGACAATCCGCTTGACCCAAGGGTTATCAAACAGTCGCGGCGAGAAATAGGCCCCTGCTGCACGTTTGCTGACTTCCGCCATCGTGGGATAGGGCGCGACCATGGCGGCGATCTGGCTCATCTTCAGGTTATTGGCCAGTGCCAGCGCCCAAAGATTGATCATCTCGCCCGCGCCCGGCCCGACAATGGACACGCCCACGGGGCGGCCTTTGACCACCATCACCTTGATCCGCCCATCGGTTTGCTGCGTGGCGATGGCGCGGTCATTGCCAGCGAAATCAAACCGGGCAACTTCCAGCCCGTCGCCATGCTTTTCACGCGCTTCGGCTTCGGTCAAACCGATTTGCGCCAGTTCGGGGGATGTATAAGTCGCCCAAGGGATGTGATCTGTGCGTTGCTTGGACGGCAACCCGAACAACATCGAGCGGATGATGACACCGGCATGATAGCCCGCCACATGTGTGAATTGCAGCCCGCCCGCCACGTCACCTATCGCATAGACCTTGCGGTTCGTGGTGCGCAGGCTGTCGTCCACCTTGACGCCTGCACGCGTGGGTTCGATGCCTGCGGCTTTCAGGTTCAGTTTTTCGGTGTTCGCTTTCCGACCTACAGCCACCAGAAGGTGTGTGCCTGTGAAGACGCGGCCATCTTTGACCTCCACCTCGATCGCGCCAACCTTTCCGCGCACCTCGGCGGCCAACGCCTCTTCCTCAATAGCGATGCCTTCGCCCCGCAAGACATCCAGCACCTGCGCCGCCAGTTCCGGGTCGTCCTTGCCCAGCGCCTTCGCCCCTTCGATCACCGTCACCTTGCTGCCCAGCCGCCGATGCGCCTGCGCCATTTCCATGCCAATCGGCCCCCCGCCGATAATCAACAGATGCTTGGGCTGTTCTTCCAGGTCAAAAAGCGTTTCATTCGTTAGATGCGGTACCTTGTCCAACCCGGGAATGGGCGGCACCAAGGGCGACGAGCCGGTGGCAATCACAAAGCGGCGCGCTTCGATGACATCGTCGCCCACTTCGACCTCGGTCGGCGAGATAAACCGGCCATAATCCTGAATGACGCGCACGCCCAACCCCTCGAACCGTTCAACCGAATCGTGCGGTTCAATGGTCGCGATGGTCTGGCGCACATGGGCGTGGGCGTCGTCCCAACCCATCCCCGTCTTTGCGGCGTGCAGCAGCGCCTTGGACGGCACACAGCCATAGTTCAGGCAGTCTCCGCCCATCTTGTGGCCTTCCAGCAGCACAACGGAGGCGCCCATCTGAACCGCGCCTGATGCCACGGACAGACCGCCAGAGCCGGCCCCGATGACGCAAACATCAACTATGATACGTTTGACCATCTCAGGCTCCTTTTTTGAAACGCTTCAGCACCATAGGAAGGGCGGCCAGCGCCGCCAGTCCCAATATGGGCAGAAGGATGTGGGGTTCGAAAATGATGCCCAGATCGGGGGTTTCACCACGGGCGAAAACCTCGCCCAGCCCGGCGCCGACGGATGTATAGACCAGCGCACCAGGCATGATCCCAAGGAACGTTGAGAACACAAAGCGATAGAGTGGCACCCCGACCAATGCGGGGATCAGGTTGGCCACGAAGAAGGGCACCGCGGGGACAAGCCGGATCAGGAACAAAACCGACCATTGATTTTCGTCGATTCCATCCTTGATCGCCTTCACCTTACCCTCGCTGGCTTCCATCCGGGCGGCCAGCTTCTCGCCCAATCCCCAGCGGGCTGCCAGAAAGATGATCACGGCCCCTATCGTGGCGCCAGTCACGTTGAACAACACCCCGGGAAAGGTTGAAAAAAGGAACCCGCCGGTCAACGTGGCAATTGTCGCGCCGGGCAGTGAAAAGCCGACGATCAAGACATAGGCCAATGTGAACACCAGCACCGTCATCAGATAGTTGGCGTCGCGAAACGCCAGAAGCGCCTCGCGGTTCTGCGCCAGTGTCTCGAAGCTTAGATAATCGCGGAGGGTGATTGCCCCAACAATGGCGACGATCAGAATGGCGATAATCGGAAGGCGGCGCAGCAAGGGGTGCTGGACTTGTTTGGGCGTCTGCGTCTTTGGTTCGATCATCATCATATGCGGCTCCGGTGCCTGTGCGGCGTCGGGCCGCGTGGGGTTCGCAACAGGATGGGGTGAAATACCCCCCTTGCCCACCCACATCACGCGTGGTTGAACCGAGATGATCAAATCGTTCCCGCCTGTAACAATTGCCGGAAAATTCTGCATCAGGCATTTGACTTGCCCGTCAATGACCCCTATAGACCGGGCTTCGAATGACACACGCTCCGAATCCACCGGGATTGGGAAGCAATTGACGGAGACGGGCGATGAAACGCACCTACCAACCTTCGAACCTGGTTCGCAAACGCCGCCACGGCTTCCGTGCGCGTATGGCAACTGCGGCTGGCCGTAAGATTCTGAACGCGCGCCGTGCACGCGGTCGGAAGTCGCTGAGCGCATAAGCCGTCGGGCCGCAGTCATGTCTGCGCCCAAAGCTGACATTACGAAGACCGCCGAGGCCGAAGGGCCTGCGGCGGTTTCCGTTTGTACAGATGATCCAAAGATTGCGACCTTGACCGAGCGGCGTGATTTTCTGGCCGCCGCCCGCGCCCGGCGCGCACCTGCACCTGCCTTTCTGTTGCAAGCACGCAAGCGATGCGCCGATGAAGCGGCCCCGCCCGCGCAGATTCGCGTTGGTTTCACATGTTCGAAGAAAGTCGGCAACGCCGTCGCCCGGAACCGCGCCAAACGCCGCTTGCGCGCAATTGCCAACGACATTCTGCCGACCCATGGCAAGCCGGGATGGGACTACGTGCTGATCGGTCGCGCTGTAAAGACCGCCAGTCGTGATTACACTGAACTGCAAGCGGACCTGGTCCGCGCCATTAGACAAATACACACACCGCGTCAGAAATCATGAACCCCGCCGCCTATCTCTTGTCACTTCCAATCCGCGCCTATCGAATGGTCTTTAGCCCATGGGTCGGTTGGAGTTGCCGATATCAACCGACATGCAGCGCCTATGCGCTTGAGGCGTTGCAGACGCATGGTGCGATCAAAGGTGGATGGTTGGCCGCAAAACGGATTGCGCGCTGCAATCCGTGGGGGTCGTGCGGCTA
The DNA here is from genome assembly GCF_056857795.1 of Aliiroseovarius sp. B-4. Classification (NCBI taxonomy): domain Bacteria; kingdom Pseudomonadati; phylum Pseudomonadota; class Alphaproteobacteria; order Rhodobacterales; family Paracoccaceae; genus Aliiroseovarius; species Aliiroseovarius sp. B-4. Next base: position 42,173 of record NZ_JBSXNV010000030.1, on the reverse strand, counting down.
TGACCCGGTGCCTGGCGCTGATCACGACTGCAAACCCCCGGACTGACCGGATCGTGGCCCGACGAACACGGCCTGCGGCTTTTGAAGACGGTTCTTGATATCCCGGCGGTCACAAGAGCACGCCGCAAATATTACGAACGCTTGCCAGACGCCGCCAAAGTGCTTAGACGCCCGCCCATGACCGATATTATCAGCGACCAACTGGACGATATTCACCCGCTGTTTCACGGCGCACCCTCGACCACCGAGTTCAGGAAGCTGCGCAAACGCATCATGCGAAATGTGCGCGAAGCCTTGGACCAATACGGCATGGTCGAACGCGGGGCGAAATGGCTGGTCTGCTTGTCTGGTGGCAAAGACAGCTATACGATGCTGGCCGCGCTGTACGAGCTGAAATGGCGCGGTGTCCTCCCGGTCGAGCTTGTAGCCTGCAATCTTGACCAGGGGCAGCCGGGTTTCCCCGCCACCGTCCTGCCCGAGTTCCTTGAAAAGATGCAGGTGCCCCACCGGATCGAGTACGAAGACACCTATTCGATCGTCATGGACAAGATCCCGCAAGGGCGCACTTTCTGTTCGCTTTGTTCGCGACTGCGCCGTGGCAATCTGTATCGAATAGCGCGCGAAGAAGGCTGTTCGGCCGTGGTTCTGGGACACCACCGTGACGACATTCTGGAAACCTTCTTCATGAACCTGTTTCACGGTGGGCGATTGGCCACCATGCCACCAAAGCTTGTGAACGAAGAAGGCGACCTGTTCGTATATCGCCCACTTGCCCACGTCGCCGAAAAAGATTGCGAGAAGTTCGCCACCCAGATGAACTATCCGATTATCCCTTGTGATCTGTGCGGGTCGCAAGACGGATTGCAGCGACAGCAGGTGAAGAAAATCCTGGACGGGTGGGAGGCGAACTTTCCCGGTCGCCGCCAAATCATGTTCAAAGCCCTGATGAACACGCGCCCCAGCCACCTTCTGGACCCGCAACTGTTCGACTTCAAAGGTCTGATGCTAAGCACGGCAGAAGATCAGGACAATTCGCTCTAATTTTCCGGCACAGATTAACCTCTGATTGACCACACGTTCCTATTTTGTCCCTGACCAGGGTGGCATTTGCATTGCCGACATGGGTGTGTGACGCGCGACAAAAGGAACCTGTCATGGCGGTAGTTCAGGGTGCAGAGGAAGTAAAACGACGTATTCGCGCGGTATTGAAAGCACCGCATTTGGCAGCCTTTCTGCCAGCGATCATGGTTTTCGCCTACTGGTATGGCGGCGAACAACTGATGTTTCTGGTCGCCATCCTGTTTCCGGGTCTGCTGGCCATCGGCGGCGCAATGACTCGTCCATCGCCGCCAGTGCTTCAAAAAATTGACACGACCACCGGACTGCCGCGACGCGTCAAGCTGCTTGAACAATTGGACCTCGGCTTCAGACCCAATGCAGAATTTGAGAAATCGTGCATGGTCATTGAAATCGACGATTTTGGAAAACTGGCCGAACAGCTTGGCACGGATGGCATCGACCATGTGCTTCGTGCTGTGTCGGACCGATTGCGGACAGCTTTGCGCGAATCCGATCTGGTCTGCGCGCTGGAGCCGGGTCGATTTGGCTTCTCGATCGACAAGCGGCAGCGCGCAGACCTGGAAGCCACGCTGCAATTGGCGGCCCGGCTTCAGACCGCTGTCAGCGACCCGATCTCGCTGGGTCAGACTCGGGTTTTGCTGTCGTCCTGCGTGGGCTTCGCCTTGCCGGGCCGGTCGCCCGAAGCCACAGGCGAGGCGCTACTTGCTGCTGCCGAAAGTGCGCTTGCCGTTGCGATTCAGTCCGGGCCAGGATCGATTCGCGCCTTTTCTAACGGTATGGCTCCACGTGTCGGACGGGTTGAACACACCCGCGACACTCTGCTTTGTGCGTTGGATGAAGGCCAGATCAAACCGTGGTTTCAGCCTCAGGTCTGTGTGAAAACGGGACGCATCACCGGCTGCGAGGCACTGGCACGGTGGCAACACCCAACCATGGGGCCAATCGCACCCGGGGCGTTTTTACCCGCCATCGCCAAGGCGGGGCTGATGGAGCGACTGGGTGAAGTCGTACTGTTTGATGCGCTGTCGGCTGTGCGCGACTGGGATCGTGATGGGCTGATTGTGCCGGCTGTAGCGGTCAATGTCTCGGCCGACGAGTTGAACAACCCCACATTAAGCGAGAAAATCAAATGGGAACTGGATCGGTTCGACACCCCACCCGAACGCTTGGTGATCGAAATTCTTGAAAATGTAATCGCCCAAACCGAAGACGACGTCGCGATCCACAACGTCAATGCGTTGGCGGCTTCGGGATGCAAGATAGATCTTGACGATTTCGGCACAGGGAACGCGGCAATCGCCAGCATTGCACGCTTCAACGTCCATCGGATCAAGATCGACCGATCCTTCGTCACCCATATCGACACCGACCCGGACCAACAAAACATGATCTCGGCCATCCTGACCATCGCGAAACAACTGGATATCGGCACGGTTGCAGAGGGGGTCGAAACCCATGCAGAACATGCAATGCTTGCCACATTGGGCTGTGACCATGCACAGGGCTATGTGATTGCCAAGCCGATGCCTGCCCCTGCGTTTCTGGAATGGGCTTTGATGCATCAACAAAAAAGGGCGCCGGATATGGTTGTTCCCAAGCTTGCATAAGGCCTGGATCTTCCGGAATGCACGGGGCGCGCACCTTAAAACTGCTTGACCTTTTGCGCCCTGCCCTGTTGAACCACTCTGACCGAAATTGATGAGTGGTAGGCCCCGATGGACGACCAAAACAAGAACCTGATCCTCGCAACAGTGCTGAGTTTTCTCGTCATCACTGGATGGATGATCATGTTTCCTCCGGCTGAACCCGTCGAAAGCACCACGCCGACCGAGCAGGTGACCGACGAAGGTCAAGTCGTTCCCGCCCTTCCTGACGCCAACAGCGCGGCTGCCACTGCTGCCACAACCACAGATGTATCAGCCGAACAGGCCAATGTTGGCCGCGTCGAAATCGACACGCCCGAGCTCGCCGGATCGATTTCCCTACTTGGTGGACGTCTGGATGACCTTAAGCTGAAAGATTATCGCGTCGAGCTGTCGAAAGACAGTGACATCGTCAAACTGCTGCGCCCCACGGGCGAGGCCGAGGCGTATTACGCCCTGTATGGCTGGACACCGGGCGGACAGACGACATTGGAAGACGTCCCCGGTCCAACCACCATCTGGACAGTGGAAACCGGCACCAAACTGACGCCGGAAACGCCGGTTACGTTGCGCTGGGATAATGGCAATGGGCTGGTGTTCCGTCGCACTGTCTCCGTCGACGAAAACTTCATGTTCACCATCAATCAGTCGGTCGAGAACACAAGCAATACCGCCCACCGCATGGCACCTTATGGTGTGTTGGCGCGTCACGGTGAACCGTCGAACCTGAAAGGATTTTTTATCCTACATGAAGGCGTCATTCGTCAGGTCGATAAAGAACTGGAAGAAACCGACTATTCCGATGTGGCCGATCTTTCATTTGACGAACGCGAAGGCGCGCGGGCCGACGTGGCTCAAGTGGAAGAAAATGGCTGGATCGGCTTCACCGATCACTATTGGATGACCACGCTGATCCCGGAACCGGGTCAGGACTTCACCTCTGTCGTGCGCTATGCCGAAAAATCGGACATTTATCAGACACAGATCAGAATGCCGACGCAGGACGTCGCGCCCGGTGCCTCGGCCAGTGTCGAGACCCGGCTGTTCGCCGGTGCGAAAGAATGGGAAACCATCCGCGCCTATCAGAACGAAGACGGCATCTATAAATTCATCGACTCGATTGATTGGGGCTGGTTCTTCTTTCTGACAAAACCGATTTTCGCCGTCCTTCACTGGTTGAACGGCGTGATCGGAAATATGGGTTGGGCGATTATCGGTCTGACACTTGTGATCAAGGCAATCTTGTTCCCGCTCGCCTATAAATCCTATGTCTCGATGGCGAAGATGAAAGAGCTTCAGCCTGAGATGGAGAAGCTGAAAGAACGTGCCGGCGATGACCGGGCAAAACTTCAGCAAGAAATGATGGAGCTTTACAAGAAGGAAAAGGTCAACCCGGCCTCGGGCTGTCTGCCCATCCTGCTTCAGATCCCGATCTTCTTCTCGCTCTATAAAGTGATCTTCGTGACGCTGGAGCTGCGTCACGCGCCCTGGATCGGTTGGATCAAAGACCTTTCTGCGCCCGATCCCAGCTCGATCCTGAACCTGTTTGGCCTATTGCCTTTTGCGCCTCCGGGGCCGGAAAGCCTGCTGGCGATCGCGTCTCTGGGTGTGTTGCCGATTATCCTTGGTATCTCGATGTGGTTGCAACAGAAGCTGAACCCCGCGCCCACCGACCCGACTCAGGCAATGATCTTTGCGTGGATGCCATGGGTGTTCATGTTCATGCTGGGACAGTTTGCATCGGGCCTTGTGGTTTACTGGATTGCAAACAACACGATCACCTTTATCCAGCAATACACCATCATGCGCAGCCACGGGCACAAGCCCAATGTGCTGGGCAATGTATTGAAAACCTTCAAACGCAAGTCGAAGGACGTGGGATAATGGCGCATGTCGCCGAAATCTGGCGGCATCCGATCAAGTCGCACGGGCGTGAACCCCTTTTGCACGTGACGCTTAGGGCAGACGAATGTCTGCCCTATGATCGTCATTGGGCCGTGGCACATGAGGCTGCCAAGTTAGAACATTCCAACAGATGGGTGCCATGTTCAAACTTTTCGCGCGGGGCGAAGGCGCCGTCTTTGATGGCTTTGGAGGCCAGTTTTGATGCTGCCAGTAACACGGTCACGCTAACCCATCCAAGTCAGCCCGGCATCACATTCAACCCCGACCGAGCCGAGGATCACGCACGGTTCATCGAATGGGTCATCCCCCTTTGCCCAGCAAATCGGGCAGCACCCGTCCGCATCGTGAAGGCGGATCGCGGCATGACAGACACGGATTTTCCGTCGGTCTCGCTGATCAATCTGGCCTCTCATGCCGCGGTCGAAAAGCAGCTTGGGCAAGAATTGTCGCCGCTGCGCTGGCGTGGAAACCTGTTCCTGACAGGCTTTGACGCGTGGGAGGAGAAGGACTGGGTCGGTAAAACCGTTCGTGTCGGTGAGGTCGAGATAGAGGTCAGGGAAGAAATCACACGGTGCCTTGCCACCGCTGCCAACCCGCGCACCGGCCAACGCGATGCCGACACCTTGGGCGCGTTGAATCAAGGTTGGGACCATCAGGAATTCGGCGTCTATGGCTATGTCACCAAACCCGGTCGTGTTCACGTCGACAGCCCGGTCGAGGTCATCGCATGAACCAGCTTCCCTTTCCCCTTGCAGACGAGCCCGATCAACAGGATCGTGAGGCCGGACGCCTTTTGTTCGCGGCCGAAACCGATTTCCTGAAAGGTGTGGTCGCGATGGACGGCTTGCCGGCACCGGATCGGATCGAGGTGTGTTTCGCGGGGCGCTCCAATGTTGGAAAGTCCAGCCTGATCAATGCCCTGACCGGACGCAAAGGGTTGGCGCGCGCATCGAATACACCTGGCCGCACGCAGGAAATCAACTTCTTCACGACAACTGATGGCCCCTATCTGGTGGACCTTCCGGGCTATGGCTATGCCAATGCGCCGGTAAAGGTGGTCGAGAAATGGCAGCGACTGTTGAAGTCCTACCTCTCGGGCCGTCAGAACTTGCGGCGGGCCTTCGTCTTGATCGATGCGCGTCACGGCGTGAAACCCGTAGATGACGAGATCATGTCGCTCCTGGACCAATCCGCCGTGACCTTTCAGGCGGTTTTGACCAAAGCCGACAAGGTGAAAGAAAAAGATCGCGAGAATATCTTGGCCCAGGTGCGTGGCGCGTTGTCCAAACACCCGGCTGCCTTTCCCGAACTGGTGCTGACCTCGTCCGACAAAGGACTGGGGATCGAAACCTTGCGCGCAATCATCGCCACGCTGGACTAACGTGCAATCAGACGTGTTGTGCGCCGTTCACTTCAATCTCGGTTCCCGAGATGTAAGAGCTGTCATCCGAACACAGGAAATAGATCGCGGCGGCGACTTCTTCCGGCTGGCCCAATCGCCGCATTGGCACCTTCTCGACAATCTTGTCGGTCCCAGGCGACAGGATCGAGGTTTCGACTTCACCCGGCGCAATGGCGTTCACACGCACTCCTAGCGGGCCGAAATCATGCGCCATTTCACGGGTCAGCGCGGCCAATGCGGCCTTCGATGTTGCATAGGCTGCACCCGCAAACGGATGAACGCGGACACCCGCGATTGATGTCACATTCACAACCGCACCCTTCGCGGCGGCCAGTTCATCCTTCAACCCTCGGGCCAGAACGACCGAGGCGAAGAAATTGACGTGAAACACCTTGCCCCAGTCCATCAGGTCTGTGTTCAAAGTGCTCAATCGCTCACCATCCGGTCCTTTCGGTGAAATGCCGGCATTGTTGACCAATGCATCCAACCGGCCGTCCAGCTTGTCCTGAATGACCCCGACCGCATTGATCGTGTCGGCGGGGTCGGACAAATCCAGTTGCACGTGATCTTCACCGGCCCCACCCCATGGGCATTCCTCGGGGATAGGGTGCCGCGAACAGGTGATCACCCGCCAGCCCTCCAGATTGAACCGACGCACGGTTGCGTGGCCAATGCCACGGCTGGCCCCCGTCAGCAAAAGGGTCTTTTGTCTATCAGCCATGATCAGGGTTCCCTCGGTCGGTTTCGCGGCAACCCTATCAGCACACCGGCCGCGCGCAATGGGACTTGGCATGGAGGAACCAAGGCTCTAACACGGTGGGGCACGAGGATATTGGAATGAAGACCCAAGATATGAACCGCGATTGGATCGCCACAGCGCGCACCCTGTCCCAAGCCCTGCCCTATTTGCAGCGCTATACCGGCGCAACCGTCGTTATCAAGTTTGGCGGCAATGCCATGGGCGATGACGAGGCGATGGCCAGCTTTGCGCGCGACATTGTCCTGATGCGTCAGGTGGGTGTAAAACCCGTGGTCGTGCATGGCGGCGGGCCGATGATCAACGCGATGCTGGATCGGTTGCAGATCAAAAGCGAGTTTGTGAACGGCAAGCGCGTGACGGATGCGGCCACAGTTGAGGTGGTCGAGATGGTTCTGTCCGGCGCGGTCAACAAGCGGATCGTGCAAGCCATCAACGCCGAGGGCGGCAAGGCTGTGGGCCTGTCCGGCAAAGATGCGGGACTTGTCACTTGCGATCAGACGAACCCGGATCTTGGATTCGTTGGAACACCCTCCGAAGTGGATGTGTCGATCCTGCATGATCTTGCCGCGGCAGAAACGATTCCGGTGATCGCCCCCCTGGGTGCTGGTCGGAATGGCGAGACTTACAACATAAACGGCGACACGATGGCCGGGGCGATTGCGGCTGGTCTGAAGGCGGATCGCCTGCTTCTTTTGACGGATGTCGAAGGTGTGAAGAACGCCGATGGCGCGGTTCTGACCCAACTGACGCCTGTGCAAATCCGCGACATGACTGCCTCTGGCGTGATTGCGGGCGGGATGATACCCAAGACCGAAACCGCGCTGGCCGCGATTGATGGCGGCGTAAGGGCGGTGGTTATCCTTGATGGTCGCGCGCCCAATGCCTGCTTGTTGGAGCTTTATACCGATCACGGTGCGGGGTCACTGATCCGCGCCTGATCGACGCAACACGCCATATCGCGCGAATTTGTCTTGCGCTTGGTGTGGCAGTCCATAAATTCACCCCATGGAATACGAACTCATTCTTCGGCTGGGCACCTTTCTTGGCCTGTTCGCACTGTTCGCGATTGTCGAGGCCAAGGTGCCGCGTCGCCCCCGCACACAGCCACGGCAGACGCGCTGGTTTACAAACCTGTCAATCATCGTGATCGACAGCCTGACCCTGCGCCTGATGGCACTGTTGATGCCATTGCTGGCGGTTGGCGCTGCGCTGGATGCGGAAGCACAGGGCTGGGGGGTCTTCAACACGGTAGATTTTCCCGCGTGGGTCGAGGTCATCGCGGCCATGCTGATCCTTGATCTGGCGATCTGGGCGCAACATGTCGTGTTTCACAAGGTGCCCGTCTTGTGGCGGATGCACCGAGTGCATCACGCCGACCGAGATTTTGATGTCACCACTGCACTCCGGTTTCATCCAGCCGAGATCGCAGCGTCCATGGTCATCAAGATCGGTATGGTTTACCTTCTGGGCGCACCAGCCCTGGGCGTGATCCTTTTCGAGGTCATTCTGAACGGTTCGGCCATGTTCAACCACACCAATATGCGATTGCCGCTGGGTCTTGATCGGTGGCTCCGGTTGGTATTGGTGACGCCAGACATGCATCGCGTTCACCATTCCATTCACAGAGATGAAACAGACAGTAACTATGGCTTCTGCTTGTCGATTTGGGATCGTATGTTCAAGACATACACAGATCAACCCCGGGATGGGCATGATGACATGGTGATTGGGCTGGAATGGCAAGACGACAATCCATCAAAACTGGGCTGGAGCCTGCTGCTGCCGTTTCGCCGCAAGTGACCCTAGTCGATCTGACGCATGAAGCACGCACCCTTCAGTTGGATGTTTTCGGGGCACTGCATGATGGACCGGACACGATAGTTCTGCTGGGTCCACTTGAGCCGGGGTTCTGGGCTCGATTCACCGAAAGTGCCGAATATGCCGACGGTTTGCCCGACCCGATGGATCGTTGGTCGAAATGCGCGATCACTGATTTGGCCAACCGTTGGGCAGGACAGGCAATCTTTCCATCTGACGGGCCACCCTATCCGCCATTTTTTGACTGGGCCTTGCGATCTGGTCGGGCGTGGCAATCGCCGGTAACACTGTTGGTTCATGACACCGCCGGTCTGTGGGTCAGCTATCGCGGCGCGATCAGACTGACCGGTCACATGGACCTTCAGACCGCTGCTACCTGTCCCTGCAATGACTGCCCGGCCCCGTGCCGCAGCGCTTGCCCGGTTGGCGCGTTGGGATCAAATGGATACGATATCACCACATGCCTTGCCCATCTGAACGGCGACGACAGCACTGATTGCATGGGGTCGGGATGCGCCGCGCGCCGTGCTTGCCCCGTCAGCCAAAACTATGGCAGGTTGGCCGCTCAGTCTGCATTTCACATGAAAGCGTTTAACCCAACATGACATTGACCCTGATCCTGACCCGACATGCTAAATCCAGCTGGGGTGACGCTGATCTGGATGATCATTCCCGACCGTTGAACAAGCGCGGGCGCGCCTCGGCCAAGGCCATCGGGCGCTGGCTGGCGGCGCAGGGGTATGTGCCTGACACGGTTCTGTGCTCGGACGCCGCGCGCACGCGTGAAACATGGGCGCTGATCGCGGACAAGTTCATCAAAGCCCCCAAGGCGACCTATTCCCGCGCGCTGTATCTTGCAAACCCAGAGACGATGCTAATCGCGCTCAAATCGGCCGAGACGGACACGGTGATGATCGTCGCCCACAACCCTGGCTCTGCTTTCATGGCCAGACGGCTGGCTATCACACGTCATCCCCACCCAAAGTTTCAACACTACCCAACAGCTGCAACGTCTGTGATAGAATTTGATGTGGACAAATGGACGGAAGTGGATTGGGGAACCGGGCGGGTCGTTGATTTTGTCATCCCGCGCGAGCTGATCTGAGGCGATGATTTGAAAAAGGGGCGCTGCCCCTCGCGGCGTTGCCGCTCACCCCGGGATATTTTTGGCCAGAAGAAACGGCCGGCCGCAGACGTAAAGACCCCGCACGGGACGGTGCGGGGTTTCTTGGTTGACGGGTGTGCAGATCAGAGAATCTGGCTGAGGAACAGTTTGGTCCGTTCGTTCTGTGGGTTGTTGAAGAATTCGTTGGGTTCGTTCTGTTCCACAATCTGACCGGCATCCATGAAGATCACGCGGTTGGCGACCTCTTTCGCGAAGCCCATTTCGTGGGTCACGCAGAGCATGGTCATGCCTTCCTCGGCTAGTTCAACCATGGTTTCCAGCACTTCCTTGATCATCTCAGGATCAAGCGCCGAGGTCGGTTCGTCAAACAGCATGATCCGCGGCATCATGCAGAGCGAGCGGGCGATGGCCACCCGCTGTTGCTGGCCCCCCGACAACATGCCCGGATATTTGTGGGCCTGTTCGGGGATCTTGACCTTCTCAAGGAAGTGCATCGCGACTTCTTCGGCCTCTTTCTTGGGCGTCTTGCGCACCCAGATCGGCGCCAGCGTGCAGTTTTCCAGGATGGTCAGGTGCGGGAACAGGTTGAAGTGCTGAAACACCATCCCCACTTCCGATCGCACCTTGTCGACGTTTTTCAGATCCGAGGTCAGCTCGGTCCCATCCACGATGATCTTACCTTCCTGATGTTCCTCAAGCCGGTTGATGCATCGGATCAGTGTCGATTTACCCGAACCAGACGGCCCGGCGATAACGATTCGTTCGCCCTGATAGACAGTCAGGTCGATGTCGCGCAGCACGTGGAAGGATCCGTACCACTTGTTCATGCCACTGATTTCGATGGCAACCTCGTCCGACACTTCCATCTTGGAACGATCGGCATGGGTTTCGAGAGTAATAGAAGACATAAGTCTCTCCTTTAACGGTGGTCCGTGCGAAGTCGGCGTTCGAGATACATCGAATAGCGCGACATCGAGAAACAGAAGATGAAGAACATGAATGCGATGAAGCCGTAAAGCTCCCATACCACTCCGTTCCAGTCCTGGTCTGCACGGATAGCATTTGACAGTCCCAACGGATCAAGCAGGCCGATGATTGACACCAGCACCGTGTCTTTGAACACGCCGATAAATGTCGACACGATCCCGGGGATCGAGATCTTCAGGGCTTGCGGCATGATGATCAGGCGTTGCGCTTTCCAGTAATCAAGCCCAAGCGCGTCTGCGGCCTCGTATTGGCCCTTGGGAAGGGCTGCGAGCCCGCCCCGAACCACTTCGGCCATATAGGCCGCGGCGAAGAGCGTCACCATGATCAACACCCGGAGGATGATATCGAAGTTAGTGCCGGGTGGCAGGAAGATGTTCAACAGCGTGGACGCCACGAACAACAACGTGATCAGCGGCACACCGCGAATGAACTCGATAAAGCCGACGCAGAGCGCCTTGACGATCATCAAATCCGACTGACGGCCCAAGGCCAAGACGATGCCGATGGGCAGCGAGCAGGCAATGGCAACGACGCCGATGGTGATCGACAGCATGAAGCCCCCGAAGTTACGGCTTTCAACAGCCTCAAGCCCGATGGGAATGATGCTTTGCACAAGATCTGCGAACCCAACCGTGAAGACCATCCACCAGGCCAGCGCCGCCAAGACCGCGATGATCAACCCAGCCAAAGTGCCTGTGATGGGCGCGAGAAAGCGAAACGCAAAGTAGCCGACCACAAAGCCCAAAGCCGCACCAATTGGCAACCAGATCGACCCGCCCCAGAGCAGCCAAGGCGCGATGAAGGGGAAGATCGCCGAGAAGATCAGCGGATTGGGAAGGCGCTTTGCGCCTGACGCAATTTGGGCGGCACGATCCTCTTTCGTGGTCGAAAATGCCTGGAAGCCGATGTAACCAGCCGCGCCCAACAATGCCAATCCAAGGATGATCCCCAGCACGCCGGCCAGATAAAGCGCGGCCAGTCCAAGCACCGCGAGAAGCAGCACCCAGTTCATCCGACGCGAGATCATGTTGAACAGCACCGGGATCAGCGCCACAAACAGCAGCGCGAAGGCTACGACTGGCCGCCAGCGTTCTGCTTCAGGATAGAAGCCGAAAAGAAGTTGCACCCAGCGTTCCCGGATCACCCCCCAGCAGGCCGAACTATGGCCGCCATCGGCGCCAAAAATCTCGCGGCATTCGTTCAGGGACGCGCTGTTCCATGTTGGTGCAAACACCCATGGGATCAGAAACGACAGAACCGACCACAGAAAGACAAGCGCCAGAATGGTCAGGATCGAGTTGCCGATCCCGTTGAACAAATTGACGCGTGCCCAGCCCACGACGCCAATCTGCGATGCAGGCGGGGCGCGTTCGGGCAACATTTCTGAGCGGACATAAGATAGATCAGACATATCAGCGCTCCCTCAGCTTCACGGATTCGTTGTACCAGTTCATCACCGCCGAGATCGTCAGCGAGATCGTCAGATACACCAGCATGAGCAGCAGAACCGTCTCGAGCTCGCGACCTGTCTGGTTCATTGTGATGCCACCCAAGGTGCCCGTGATGTCCATGTAGCCCACGGCAATCGCCAGCGAGCTGTTTTTTGTAAGGTTCAAATAGTTCGAAATCAGCGGCGGAATGATCACCCGCAGAGCCTGCGGCAGGACCACAAGGCTCATGGTGCGGTTTGCGCGAAGTCCCAGCGCGCTGGCGGCTTCGGTCTGACCTTTGGAAACGGCCAGAATTCCTGCGCGCACGATTTCGGCGATAAAGGCCCCGGTATAAAGCGATAGCGCGAGCCATAGGGCGATCAACGAATTGCGAAGATGGGTGCCGCCCTGGAAGTTGAAACCCTTCAGGGCGGGATAGCCGAGATAGAACCCCAGGACCATCAGGACCAACAGAAACGGCACGACGATGGCGCCCAGACGCCAATGCCATGTGCGGGGGCGCACGCCCGTGGCCTCTTGAACGACGTCTGCCCGGCGTTTGATCAGCACCGAGGTCAAAATGCCCGCAATCAGCACGGCCAGCAGAGCGAGCAGGTCAAGGCTGACATCGAAACGAAGGCTGGAAGTGCCGAGAAGATGAACGTCACCCAAGCTGCGCGAAAACAGCGGTTCGGGAATGTATATCCCGCGGTTTGTGACCGCCACGCTATCCCCCAGGGACATGGTCGCCTCGCCTTTGCGGAAGGCACTGGGTTGCGGAAGGGTTTCGATCAGAACCGCCATGATGAACACGATCCACAGCAGGACCGGCACATTGCGGAAACCTTCCACATAGACGGCGGACAGCCGCGACACGATCCAGTTTGGCGACAGGCGCAGAACACCGATGATCACTCCGATCACGGTGGCGGCAATACAACCCATCACAGCAACGAGAAGTGTGTTCAGAAGTCCCATAAGCGATGCGCGCAAATGGGTGTCTTGTGAATCATAATCCAGAAGACGTTGGTTGATGTCGTAACCCGCAGGTTCCATCATGAAGCTGAAACTGGGTTCTTTCCCAAGATCGGCAAGGTTTTGGGCGGTGTTCGACAGCAGCCAGCCGATAAGCATCAGAAAGCCGATCAAAGCGACAATCTGGATGGTCATCGAGCGATACCGGCTGTCATACAACAGCATGGATAGCCGGAACTGGCCCTGATGAGGGTCGGTTATAGTTGTCATTGATGACGTCCCCGTTGCCCTTGGCTTTGTTTGTTTAACTGCGGATCGAGCCGCGGTGCCAAGGTGCGTTCATATAGAAACGAAAAGGGCGTGGAAGCTCCACGCCCTTTCCCAGGATGTTTTAGCGGAAGGGCGGCGAGTAGATCAGACCGCCATCTTTCCACTGAGCGTTCAGGCCACGGGCCAAAGCGATCGGGGTGCTTTCGCCGATGTTCTTGGCAAACAACTCGCCATAGTTGCCGCCTGCCATGATGGCGCGCTTGGCCCAGTCCGCATCAAGGCCGAGCATTTCGCCCAGGTTGCCCTCGGTGCCCAGCATACGGTTGATTTCCGGGTTGTCGCCCGCTGCCGCCGACAGTTCACCGATATTGGTCGACGTGATGCCCAGCTCTTCTGCCGAGATCAGCGCGTTCAGCGTCCAGCGGACGATGTCGCCCCACTCGTTATCGCCGTGACGGACCAGCGGACCCAGCGGCTCTTTCGAGATGATTTCCGGCAGAACAACGTGTGCCGACGGGTCTTCAAAAGTGGCGCGCGTCGCGGCCAGACCCGAAGCGTCGGTGGTATAGGTGTCACACGCACCAGCAAGATACTGTTGCTGACCTTCAGCGTTGGTTTCGATCGGCACGGGTTCATAGCTGATGTTGTTTGCGCGGAAGAAATCCGCCAGGTTCAGCTCGGTGGTGGTGCCAGTCTGGATACAGACGGTTGCACCGTCCAGATCCTTGGCAGAGCTTACACCCATCTCTTTCGAGACAAGGAAACCCTGGCCGTCATAGTAGTTCACGCCAACGAAGTCGAACTTCAGGTCGACGTCGCGCGACAGCGTCCAGGTCGTGTTACGTGCCAGCAGATCGACCTCACCCGAAGCCAGAGCGGTGAAGCGCGTCTTACCCGTGGTCGGAACAAACTCGACCGCGTTTGCGTCACCCAGCACAGCAGCAGCCACAGCGCGGCAGATACCGACGTCGAAACCTTCCCACTTGCCGTTTGCGTCCGGTGCGGCGAAGCCGACAAGACCGGTGGTCACACCACAGTTCAGCTTGCCACGCGCCTTGACATCATCAAGGGTCGCAGCTGCCGAAGCGCCAGCAGCCAAGCTGGCGACAGTCAGTGCGCCAAGAAAAACGGTTTTTTTCATGTTTACCTCTTCCTGATAGTTGCCCGTTGTTTCGGGCTATTGCGCAGCCATATTGGCCACATCCATGTCTGCGAAAGGACAGACCCCTCTCAACATGGGTAGGAGTTTGAAAGAATTGATCAGTTATCGTCAAGGGCAACATCGCGAATTGCGATGCTTAACCTAGAGGAAAGCAAGAATATTATCGAGGCTAACGTATTGGTTGCGTTATGTTTCGCGGCGGCTGGCGTGGAAGAACCACGCCGCGTTCACAATGTCGATACGTTTTTTCTCTGCAAGTTCCGAGGCTTCTTCGTCAACACCCCATTGTTCCTCTTGCCAGGACTCATCCAGCCGGGACAGTTCCCATGCCTCGTTCACAGATAACCTTTCGGAGGTAACGGCTAGCGCCAATACTAGTGATCCGCTGATCGCCACCAGGTCGTGGAAGCCCGCCAGCTCGAAATCCGACAGTGCATGCACTTGTTTCGTGAGCCGGGCCAACGCATCACCATCCTGTGGTTGGTGCATGATTCCCGATACGGGACGCAACCGCGCATCCAACGCATCCGCCGCCCAGTCCAGCAGCGGGTCCCAGAGTTCCGACTGACGGGCCACCAATTCTTCGGGATGGGTGGCGCGATAGCACAGAAGGTCGCTGTCACCAAAGGCGGCCAACATGTCAGCCACCTCTGTGAATTGGTGCGCGACTTTGTCCAATGCCGAATTTGCGGTGCGGGTGACGGGCATGGTGGCAGGATCAATTTTATCAACCTGCGCGTCCCATTCCTTGGCAATTGCCCCGGCCAACGCCAAAGTTGGCACGCGCAGAGGTTTCTTGGCGGGCGTCTTGATGGGGCGACCATCCAGTTCGACCGAATACCCACCCTCGGTTTCAACGACCTGCGCCTGCTTCCAAAAACGTTTTGCCGCCCAGTCGCTCATGCTTGTCCCCAAAGTTCGTCCAAGGCTGCTGTCAGATCCGCATAGGTATCAACCAACAGATCGGCGCCGGCTGCAATCAACCCTTCCCGCGAGTGATACCCCCAGGTGACACCGATGGTGCGATAGCCCGCAGCGCGGCCCATTTCCATATCGAAGCTCGTGTCGCCGATCATCACAGCCTGCGCGACTTCGGCACCGGTTTCGGCCAGCGCCGCATGCAACATGGAGGGGTGAGGCTTCGACGGATGGTTGTCAGCCGTTTGGCTGGTCGCGAAAAAGCGCCGCAGGTCATGCGCGTCATAGGCATGTTCAAGCCCACGCCGCGCCTTGCCGGTTGCCACGCCCAGCAACACCTCGTCCCGCCTGTGCAGATGCTCCAGCGCCACCCGCGCGCCCGGATACATTGGAGCGGATGCCTCGCCCCCTTTTTCCGCGCGCAACTGGATAAACATGTCCTTGTATTGGTGTGACGCCTCGGCGACTTCAGGCGCGCTCAAGCCCGGCACAAGACGCTGGATAGCGTCATGCAGCGACAGCCCCACAATCGACAGCACCTCGTTCCGCGTGGGCAGGGGTACACCCATCGCTCCAAACGCGCGGTTCATCGCTTCGACGATAAAATCCTGACTGTCGATCAGCGTGCCATCGACATCGAACACAGCCAATCGCAACGGCGCATCCCTCATTCCAAATCCTCGAACGGGTCGGCGGACACGTCGCCATCCTGCCAGCCCATATAGTCCCACGTCCGCTGCATATGTTCGGGCAGCGGCGCGGTGATCGTTACCTGTTTCTTTGTCACCGGGTGCGTGAACGTGATCGAGCGGGCGTGCAGATGCAGTTTCTTCGATAACTCGCCGCCCAATTGCGCGCCCCACCCGTCGCCCAGGTTTTCCTGGCTTGACCCACCGTATTTCCCGTCACCGGCAATCGGATGACCAAGCTCGGCCATATGGGCGCGAAGCTGGTGGGTTCGGCCCGTCACCGGCACCAGCGCCACCCACGCCGCACGGCTGGCCAACGTTGTCAGCACCGCATAATCGGTGGTCGCTCGCTTGGCACCGGGTGTTTCGTCCACATGCCGCGGATGCACGCAGATCATCTTTTCCGCTTCACCTTTGCCGCCATGGCCCGGTGCTTTGACCAGCCCCCAACGCAACGTGCCCCAACGTGGTTGCGGGACGCCGGCCACCAAGGCCCAATAGATCTTGCGGGTATCGCGCGCTCGGAACGCCTGTGTCAGCTCAGCGGCCATCTTCTGGCTGCGCGCCAACAGCAGAACGCCTGACGTGTCCTTGTCGAGCCTGTGCAGAAGCCGCGGCTTATCCTCGCGACCGAATTTCAACGCCTCGGCAAGCCCGTCCACATGGCGGGACTGTTTGCTGCCACCCTGACTCGGAAGTCCCGGCGGCTTGTTCAGCGCAATGATATGGTCGTCACGATACAGCACACAGGACCTGATCAACTTTGCATCGGCATCGGACACGCGCGGCTGGGGTTTCGGACGGTCCTGTCCGCCTTCCGGCACCGGCAACGGGGGCACCCGCACTTCGTCGCCCGGTGCGATACGGGTCGAGGTTTTGACCTTCGCACCATTCACGCGAAATTCGCCCTTGCGACATCCCTTCTCGATCCGCCCCTGCCCGACATGCGGAAACATTCGCTTGACCCAGCGATCCAGCCGTTGTTCAGGCTCGTCCGGGCCGATTGTGATAACTTGAACGCCGCTCATGTCAGCACCATTCGTGCGACAAGCAGACCAGCGACGAGACCCGCCAGCGACAGCACTACGGACCCGACCACATAGCCGCTGGCAGCCACGACTTGCCCCCGCTCATACAGCGTGACCGCATCCAGTGAAAACGCAGAGAATGTGGTGAACCCGCCCAACAGCCCCGTCATCAGGAAAGGTGCTGCCGCCTGACCGCCTTTGCGGGCAAGTGCCACCACCAGAACGCCCATCAGGAACGAACCGAGGATATTCACGACCAGTGTGCCAGCCGGAAAACCATGGCCCAGCCATCGCGTGACCGCGTTGCCGGTCAGATACCGGGCCGAGGCACCGATTGCGCCACCAAGGGCAACTTGAAACAGGGGTGTCATCATGCGGTCTGACTGAGGCCACAGGCCGCGCTTGTCAAGCATCTGGGTGGACTTTGCGACCCTCTGACCGTGATGGACGACTTAATCGACCCGCTTGGATCGAAGCCGTGCGAAATAGTCGACACGTTTCTTCAATTCACGTTCAAACCCCCGCTCAACCGGCACGTAATAGATGCCCCGCTTGACCCCGTCGGGGAAATAGTTCTGCCCCGAAAACCCGTCTGGTGCATCGTGGTCATAGGCATATCCGGCGCCATAGCCCTGCTCCTCCATCAATTGCGTCGGGGCATTCAGGATATGCTTGGGTGGTGGTTCGGACCCGGTTTTCTTCGCCGCAGCCATCGCCGTTTTGTAAGCCACATAGGCTGCATTGGATTTCGGAGCCAATGCCAGATAGGTCACCGCCTGTGCCAGCGCCAATTCGCCTTCGGGACTGCCCAGCCGCTCATACGTCTCCCACGCGTCCAGACAGACGCGATGGGCTTGCGGATCGGCCAGCCCGATGTCCTCCACCGCCATGCGGGTGACGCGTCGGGCAAGGTAACGGGGGTCTTCGCCACCCGTCAGCATTCGCGCCAGCCAGTAAAGCGCAGCGTCCGGGTCCGATCCGCGTACCGATTTGTGCAGGGCCGAGATCAGGTTGTAATGCTCATCCCCAGATCTGTCATAAATCGCTGCACGCTTCATCAACCGGGTGGACAACCCGTCAACGTCCAGCTTGACGTCGATCTTCCACGCAAAAATCTGCTCGATCAGGTTCAGCAGCGCGCGCCCGTCCCCGTCAGCCATTTCAAGCAATGCCTCGCGT
Source organism: Aliiroseovarius sp. B-4 (assembly GCF_056857795.1). Classification (NCBI taxonomy): domain Bacteria; kingdom Pseudomonadati; phylum Pseudomonadota; class Alphaproteobacteria; order Rhodobacterales; family Paracoccaceae; genus Aliiroseovarius; species Aliiroseovarius sp. B-4. The sequence continues at coordinate 23,801 of NZ_JBSXNV010000030.1, read as the reverse complement.
GCCTCGCCGGTCAGCGGCAAGGGGCGGTCCAGCTCCTTCTCGGCCCGCTGGGCAAGCCGTTCCAGATCGGCCAGCGTCAGGCGGGTCAGCACCAGCACTTGCGATCGTGACAACACAGCGGCGTTCAGTTCGAAGGATGGATTTTCAGTGGTTGCCCCAACCAGAAGGATGGTGCCGTCTTCCATATGTGGCAGGAACCCGTCCTGTTGCGCCTTGTTGAAGCGGTGGATTTCATCCACGAACAGCAGAGTGCCCTGACCATTTGATCGCCTGTGGCGTGCCGCTTCAAAGACCTTGCGAAGCTCGGGCACACCAGTGAAAATTGCGCTGATCTGAACGAAATGAAGATCGGTTTCCTGCGCCAGAAGACGCGCAACGGTGGTTTTGCCAACGCCAGGCGGACCCCAGAAGATCAGCGACCCAAGGCTTCCGGCTGCGAGCATCGTGCCAAGCGGTGCATCTGGCCCAAGTACCTGTTCCTGCCCGATAACCTCGGACAACGATTGCGGCCTGAGCCGGTCGGCCAAGGGGCGCGGGGCGTCTTTTCCACCCTCAGGCGTCTTGGACGCGGGATCATTATCGAACAGGTCAGCCATGATCCAAACCTAGGGGTGCATCGGGGTCGTTGAAAGGTGAAAATGACCCGGCGGGTCAAGCTATAGAAGGTTGTATTCTTGCGCGCGCTGGATTGCTTCGGCGGTGGTGCGAACAAACAGCTTTTCGCGCGCGCTGCGCAACCGGGCCTTCAGCGCACTTTCCGAGATGCCCAAAAGGGCTGCCGCCTCGGCATGTCGGCTGCCTTTGGCGATCAGTCGCAATGCCATCCGCTGCGCTGAAGTCAGTTGTTCTGGCGGCGTCGACTTCTCGTGCAATTCGACTACCAGATTGTGGATAATCTCGATCTCGGCGTCCGTGAATTCTCGATCATCACGCGCGAAACCACCAATTGTGCGCGATGCCGTCGACCCATGCGACACCGCCACGCCGTATTTCAAACCAAAACCGGCAGCTTGTGACAGGATTCCATGCGGGTCAGGCAGGTCCAACGCGCTCCACCGGATGGTGCCTTCGTTGCCAAAACCCCAGAACACCATCGGGTCCGCCAACATATACCCTTTCTCGGTGTAAAGTTGGCTCCAGCGCGGGTCGTATGTCTGAATCATAATATGCGCCGACGCGTACCGAATGTGCAGCCCCAGCGCATAGCCCTTGGGTGCCAAGTCCGACAACTTGGCCAGCCCTTGATCAAGGCCAAAATCTTCGACCATCGTTCGTATCCCCAATCCCCACACCTATCCTTTTAGACAGTTGCACAGGAGTCAAACAACCTAAAATTGTTTCCGCTGTTTTTCTTTCCGTTAGATTAGGTTTCAAGCAAAATATGCGTCATCCGCATACAAAAACCCCGCGCAAACAGCGCGGGGTTTCCGAAATCCCAGTTGGGCGCGATCTTTATTCGTCGGTCGCGTCAGCAGCTTCTTCTGCTTCCAGACGTGCGCGGTCGGCAGCGCCTTTGGCATCTGCGTCGCGGTCAACAAACTCGATGATTGCCATCGGTGCCATGTCACCATAGCGGAAGCCAGCTTTCAGAACGCGGACATAGCCACCTTGGCGCTCAGCAAAGCGCGGGCCCAGAACGTCGAACAGTTTTGCGACATGCTGATCTTGCTTCAGACGCGACGCAGCCTGACGGCGAGCGTGAACGTCACCGCGTTTTGCCAGCGTGATCATCTTCTCGATGATCGGGCGCAGTTCTTTGGCTTTCGGCAGGGTTGTTTTGATCTGTTCGTGTTCGATCAGCGAACCAGCCATGTTGGCGAACATCGCCTTGCGGTGTTCATGGGTGCGATTCAGGCGGCGGTAACCACGAGCGTGACGCATTTTCTTAATCCTTCTTTGGTGCTCTTGAACGAGCGGTGCTTTGTCCGAGAACCGATGCGTGTCGGTCCCTCTCCTTGGGGCAGGATTGCCCGGATGTTCCCTGCTATTGCAGGCATTAAGGGGCCACCAAGGCAGCCCCTGATTTCTTTAGAACTGGTCTTCGAATTTCTTGGCCAGTTCTTCGATGTTCTCAGGCGGCCATTCTTCGACATCCATGCCGAGGTGCAGACCCATGCCCGAAAGCACTTCCTTGATCTCGTTCAGCGACTTGCGGCCGAAGTTCGGGGTGCGCAGCATCTCGGCTTCGGTCTTCTGGATCAGATCGCCAATATACACGATATTGTCGTTCTTCAGGCAATTTGCCGAACGGACGGACAGCTCCAGCTCGTCCACTTTCTTCAGCAGAAGCGGGTTGAACTCGAGCCCATCGTCTTCGTCCTGGCGGCCAGCCGCTTCCGGCTCGTCGAAGTTCACGAAGATCGACAGCTGGTCCTGTACAATGCGTGCGGCGAAGGCCACGGCATCTTCCGGGGTAACAGACCCATCGGTTTCCAGTTTCAGGGTCAGCTTGTCATAGTCCAGCACTTGGCCTTCGCGGGTCGGTTGAACGTCATAGCTGACCTTCTTGACCGGCGAATAGATCGCATCGACCGGGATCAGGCCGATCGGCGCATCTTCCGGCTTGTTCTTATCCGACGCGACATAGCCTTTGCCAGTGTTGACGGTCAGTTCCATGAACAGGTCCGCCCCGTCGTCAAGGTGACAGATCACATGATCCTTGTTCAGGATCTCGATACCAGCAGTTTCCGAGATATCGCCAGCGGTTACAACCATCGGACCTTTGGCCGAAATCGACAGGCGCTTGGGCCCTTCGACTTCCATGTTGATCGCGACACCTTTGAGGTTCAGAACGATGTCGGTGACATCTTCACGCACACCTGCGACCGAGCTGAATTCATGCAACACATTGTCGATCTGCACCGATGTGATGGCGGCACCTTGCAGGCTGCTCATCAGCACCCGCCGCAGGGCATTGCCCAATGTCAAACCAAAACCGCGCTCAAGCGGCTCGGCCACAACAGTTGCCTGACGCGCAGGGTCGTTGCCCGGCTTTACGTCCAACTGTGTCGGCTTGATCAATTCGGCCCAATTTTTATGGATCATGCGTCCCTCCATACCAGTCCTGTCCCCATGTCCAAAGGGCAGGACGCCCGAGGTTAAAATGACGGAAACCGGGCCGCGACAACCGCAGCCCGGCGAAATAATCTGATTACACGCGGCGGCGTTTCGGCGGGCGGCAACCGTTATGGGCAATCGGCGTCACGTCACGGATCGACGTGATGTTGAAACCGACAGCAGCCAAAGCACGCAGAGCCGATTCACGGCCCGAACCGGGGCCTTGCACTTCGACTTCCAGCGTTTTGACGCCATGTTCCTGCGCCTTCTTGCCAGCATCTTCAGCCGCCATCTGGGCAGCGTAAGGTGTCGATTTACGCGACCCTTTGAAGCCCATGGTGCCAGCCGACGACCACGAAATGGCGTTGCCTTGAACGTCCGAAATCAGGATCTTGGTGTTGTTGAACGAAGAGTTCACGTGAGCAACACCGGATGCGATGTTCTTACGCTCTTTACGCTTTGTACGAATTTTATCGCGAGCCATTGGTCAAACCCTCCCTTATTTCTTCTTACCGGCAATGGCCTTTGCGGGGCCTTTGCGGGTACGAGCGTTGGTGTGTGTACGCTGACCGCGCACAGGGAGGTTGCGGCGATGGCGCAGACCGCGATAGGCCCCCAGATCCATCAGACGCTTGATGTTCATCTGCACTTCTCGACGCAGATCACCTTCGACGGTATAGGTCGCGTCGATGTGCTCGCGGATGGCCAGAACTTCGGCATCCGACAGCTCGTTCACACGGCGGGTCGGATCGATTTTCACAGCTTCGCAGATGGCTTTGGCCGAAGTGTGACCAATTCCGGTGATATATGTCAGGGCGATCGGGACCCGTTTGTGGGTCGGGATGTTTACGCCGGCGATACGTGCCACGTGTCACTTTCCTTTTCGTTGCGGTTCCGTAATGCCGGAACCTTTTTTCACAACGGAAGCCCGCCGGATTATTCCTGCGGGCCGCGCTGAATTTCTGATCTGGTGGGATAGGGGAGCGACCCCGAATACACACCGATTCCCGTTAGGGATGGGGTGACTTAGATGGGATTGAGGAGGGCGTCAACCCGTCTTTGTTCATAGGTCGAAATATCCGAGCCATTCACATGAATTCGGACCAACTGTGCGACTCAGGCGTCCAACACATTCGCGATCGCTGCCTTCACCTCGGCTATTTCGCCCAGCCCGTCCACCGACCGCAGATCACCCTTGGCGTGGTAATATCCAATCAACGGCGAGGTCTTCTTGTAATACTCCATCAACCGGGTGCGCAGGCTTTCTTCATTGTCATCTGCACGGCGCTTGAACTCGGTGCCGCCGCAGTTCGAACATTTTCCATCCGCCGGTATCGGCTTCGAGATGTCGTTATAGCCTTCACCACAGTTGCCACAGGTTGAGCGCGCAGTGATGCGCGCCACCAGCGCCTCGTCATCCACGCGCATTTCAATCACAGCATCCAGCTTGGCATTGTGTTTGGCCAACAGGTCGCCCAACGCATCCGCTTGCGCCAGCGTCCGGGGGAAGCCGTCGAAAATGAAGCCACCGCCGTGCTCGCCTTCAAGCTTTTCTTCGATCAGGCCAATGACGATCTCATCCGTGACAAGCTCGCCCGCGTCCATGATCGCGGCCACTTTCTTGCCCATGTCGGTGCCCGACGCTTTTGCTTCGCGCAGCATGTCACCGGTCGACAGCTGGATCATGCCACGCTCGTCTTCCAAAATGCGGGCTTGCGTGCCTTTTCCGGCACCGGGCGGTCCAAGCAGAATGATATTCATCGACGCGACGGAGCTTTTTTCGAGCGTTTCTTGCCGCGAAGCTGCGACTTCTCGATCAGGCCTTCATACTGATGCGCCAGAAGATGCGATTGAACCTGTTGGATCGTATCCATTGTCACCGACACAACGATCAGAACCGAGGTGCCGCCAAAATAGAACGGAATGGCCAACTGGCTGCGCAGGATTTCCGGCAGCAGGCTGACCGCGGCCAGATAGCTCGATCCCACAACCAACAGACGCACGACGACATAATCCAGATACTCGGCGGTTTTCTTGCCGGGGCGGATACCGGGCACAAAGCCGTTCTGGCTTTTCAGGTTGTCGGCGACCTCATCCGTCTTGAACGCCACCTCGCGGGTGTAGAAGAAGGTAAAGAACACGATCATGGCCGTGAAGAACAGCAGATAGAGTGGTTGACCCGGCCCGAAATAAGCCAAGACAACCGACATAACCGGCCCCGCCTGCCCCGACGAGAAGGTCGAGATCGTGGTCGGCAGCAACAGCAGAGCGGATGCAAAGATCGCCGGGATCACGCCCGCGGGGTTCACTTTGATCGGCAAGTGCGACGACCCACCGTCATAGACCTTCATGCCCACCTGACGGCGCGGATATTGAATATGGATCTTGCGCAGCGCGCGTTCCATGAACACGACAAAGCCAATCACGGCCACAACCATCACCAGCACACCGATGATCACTGCGGGGCTGATCGCGCCAGACCGGCCAGAGGCAAGGAATTGCGCCAAGGCTGCCGGGATTTCGGCGACGATGCCGACGAAGATGATCAGCGAGATGCCGTTGCCGATGCCGCGTGCGGTGATTTGTTCGCCCAGCCACATCAGGAACATGGTGCCACCGACAAGGGTGATCACGCAGGCGGCAATGAAGAACCCACCGGGGTTGGTGACAAGATCACCGGCTTGCAGACTGTTTGCCAAGGCAAAGGCCTGGCCAGTGGCCAGCAGAACCGTGCCGTAACGGGTGTATTGGTTGATCTTCTTGCGGCCTTGCTCGCCTTCCTTCTTCAGCTGCTTCAGGGGTTCCCACATGGAAGACAGAAGCTGCACGATGATCGAGGCCGAGATATAGGGCATAATCCCAAGGGCGAACACGCCCATTCGGCTGAGCGCACCGCCGGTGAACATGCCAAGCACGCCCGCAATGCCGGACTGCGCCTGGTCCATGAACTCGCGCAGGGCCGCGCCATCAATCCCCGGAATGGGGATATAGGTGCCAAGGCGGTAAATGATCAGAAGCCCGATCGTGAAGAATATCCGCTGACGCAGCTCGGTCGCCTTGCCAAAGGCGCCCCAGCTCATGTTTGCGGCCATTTGTTCTGCTGCAGATGCCATAAGGCCCCCTCGTCAAGTAAAACACCGCCGGACCGTTCCCGGCTCCGGCGGCGCTTGAAAACATAGCAAGATATGTAAGGGGCAGCGTCGCCCCTCACAAGGTCTTATTCAGCGTCGGCCTTCGCCGCGACGATCAATTTACCGCCAGCTTTTTCGACAGCTTCGACAGCTGACTTCGACGCGCCGGTGACGTTAATCGTGGCTTTGGTGGTCAGTTCGCCCTTTGCCAGAACGCGTACACCGTCCAGCTTGCGACGCACCAGACCCGAAGCAACCAGAGTGTCCTCGGTGATGTCTTTGGCGTCCAGCTTTTTCTCGTCGATGAATTTCTGGATCAGACCCAGGTTGATCACAGCGAACTTTTTACGGTTCGGCTTGTTAAATCCACGCTTGGGCAGACGTTGGTAAAGCGGCATTTGCCCGCCTTCGTAGCCATTGATGGCCACACCCGAACGCGACTTCTGACCTTTGATACCACGGCCGGCAGTTTTACCCATGCCAGAGCCGGGGCCACGGCCAACGCGTTTGCGGGGTTTGGTTGCGCCAGGATTGTCGCGCAGTTCATTCAATTTCATTTCGCTTCTCCTTGCCGGAACTGACCCACGAAGCGGAAGGGGCCAAACACGGCTTTTCTTGGTTTTGATTCTGTGGCGCATCACGCCACCGGGGGCGTATAGACCCTTGCCGCCTGCCGTGCAAGTGCGGCGTTCCTATCTGCGGGGCAGAAGGCCGACGGCGATGCCACCCAAAACCAATACCGATGCCACGACGGCGCGCAGTGTCAGCACATCGCCCAGCAGAACCACGCCCGCCAGCATGGCGATAACGGGCACGGACAGTTGCGCCAACGCCCCGGTGCTGGCGCCCAGAGAAGGCAGCACACGATACCACAGCGCATATCCCAACCCCGATGTCACCGCGCCGGATGCGATCGCAAGGGAAACGCCGGTTGTCGTGAAGACCTCGTCCGTCACAAACAAGACAGTCGCAAGCGCGACAAATGGGGTGGCATAGATGAAATTCCACGCTGTTGACGCCAGCGGCGCAACCGCCCTGCGCCCAATCAACGAATAAATGCCCCATCCCACAGCGGCCACCGCCATCAGGCCAAGCGCCAGGGGATCGAACAACTGCACCTGTCCCGGCCAGACCAGATAGGTCAATCCACCGAGCGATACGACCATTCCGCCCCAACGTCGCGCTGGAAAGCGGTCGCCGCCAAAGATGGCGCCGACAAACATGGTGATCTGAACGCCCGCGAACAGGACAAGCGCACCCAGCCCTGCGTCCATCGCCACATAGGCAAACGAAAACCCGACGAGATAGGCCACCAGCGCAATCATCGCGCCCCAATCCGGCGCGGGCCGCGGAGGTGCTTTGCGACCCTTGGCCCAAAGCAGCCCCCACAACATGATCGCCCCGGCGATCACCCGGATCAAAGCAAACCCGGCAGGCCCGATATGCTCGCCCGCCAATCCCGCCCGGTTCAGAATCGAATTGGCCGCGAAAGCCGTCATGGTCAGCACTGTCAGCAGGAAAAGTTGCACATCCGTGTTCCGTCGTGAGAGGTCCAGCTTTACCCTTGGACCGCCTGCGCTGCCAATCTTTATGCACGGCCTGAGAAAAGACAAAACCCCGGCGGGTGGCCGGGGTTCGTCAGGCAATGCGCAAGCTGACTTACTTGTTGCAGCTGCGCAGATACTCGGTCCAGGTCGGAACAGTGTCCGAGGTCAGGAAGCGATGAGCCGCGGTTTGGGCGGCGATGATCACCTCGGCGATGGCATTTGCCAACGGGGCGACAGGGATAACAAGGGCGTTCATGTTTTTGGTCCTAAACGGGGGGTGATGTGTTAGCGCCCTGATAGGAGGGGCGCGGGTCGAGGACCACAGTTGAATCCGAAAGGCCGGGTTGCGGGGAGTGCATGGGTTGAGTTGTCGAGAATGCACAATAGAGGACGGCGCCTGACCCTGGGTGGGCGAGAAGCGCCCTGTCACGCCATAGACGTGCCTTTGGCACGACGGGGAGGGTCGCGCGCTGCCCGGCATTGCCGGGCGTTTTACGTACTAACAGACCGCCTGAGCCCGAAAATGCATCCAGCCGGTTGCTCGCATTAGTCGCGCCTACGCCACGCCTTAATTACACCAGAAAGGTTTTGGAGTGCCGATGACGGGCGAAACAGAAAAATGACGACAGCAAGTGCAAGCAGGAATGCCCCAACACCGTTTCCACCTGCGATGCCAAATGTCAGCTCTGCGTTCGCTATGAGCTGCAACATCTTATCTGTTATTGAGGTAGGTGGTTCTGGTGTCATGACACACTCCCGGCTATCGTGTGTCACCCCGTGCGGGGTAATATCGCACCAGTAAGCCCTAGCAGGTCAACAAAAACCTTGCGGGTATCCACAACTCATTTGTGCAGAAGCTGCCTTCTAGCCAAAATACCGTATTTATACAAAGACGTAGCACGCATTGAGCGAGCATCGTATATATCCCTAGGCATGCGCAGTTAAACCTAGAAGCAAAAACACCCCAGCCATTTCTGACGGGGGTGCTTCAAATCTTCAAGAGGCGGTCTAAGCCGGGGCTCCGCCCGTTCGAACCTCAATCGTTCCACTGGAACGATTGCCGGGTCAGAAGACCCGGACCGGTTCTCACCCTTTCTCTTCGATGATCTCAACCATGTGCGAGATCGACGAGACCATGCCGCGCACGGCAGGGGTGTCTTCGAGTTCGCGAGTTTTGTGCATCTTGTTCAGACCCAGACCGATCAGCGTTTGGCGCTGTTTGGCGGGGCGGCGGATCGGGGAACCGATCTGCTTGACGACGATGGTTTTAGCCATGGATCAGTCTCCTTACGCGTCTGCAGCTTCGGCGTCTGCCGGAGCTTCAGATTTAGCGCCCAGAATGTCGGCGACTTTCTTGCCGCGACGTTGGGCGATCATGCGGGGGCTGGCTTCTTTTTGCAGCCCGTCGATGGTGGCGCGGATCATGTTGTATGGGTTCTGCGAACCGATCGACTTCGACACAACGTCTTTGATGCCCAGCATTTCGAACACGGCACGCATCGGACCACCGGCAATAATACCAGTACCTTCAGGTGCTGTGCGCATGACCACTTTACCAGCGCCATGACGACCTTCGATGTCGTGGTGCAGGGTGCGGCCTTCGCGCAGCGGCACGCGGATCATTTGACGCTTGGCTTGCTCGGTGGCTTTGCGAATGGCCTCGGGGACCTCTTTCGCTTTACCTTTACCGAAGCCGACACGGCCTTTTTGGTCGCCAACAACGACAAGGGCTGCGAAGCCAAAGCGCTTACCACCCTTAACGGTTTTCGACACGCGGTTGATCGCAACCAGACGATCGGCAAATTCCGGGGTTTCGTCGCGGTCGCGACGGTTCCGGCGGTTTTCACGTTCTGCCATCAGAACATCCTTTCATGGTGGCGATATATACGCCGCTATACTCAATCCAGGTGGGCACGATGCCCCCGGATCATCGGAGGGGCGTTTCCGCCCCCCACAGGTTTCTTAGAACTTCAAACCACCTTCACGCGCAGCGTCGGCCAGAGCCTTCACTTTGCCGTGGTACAGGAAGCCGCCGCGATCGAAATAGCATTCTTCGACGCCGGCTTTCTTGGCGCGTTCGGCAATCGCAGCACCCACTTTCGCGGCTGCGTCGATGTTGTTCTTGCCAACCACGCCCAGATCCTTCTCGAGAGAAGAAGCCGAAGCCAGGGTGACGCCATTCACATCGTCGATCAGCTGTGCGCTGATGTTCTTGTTCGAGCGGTGCACCGACAGGCGCATCTTGCCCACGTTGTGCTTGCGCAGGCTGTTCCGGACGCGCAGGCGGCGCTTGAGGAACAGGGTCCGTTTGCTGTTTGCCATCTGTCTGGTCCTTACTTCTTCTTACCTTCCTTGCGGAAGATATACTCGTCTTTGTATTTGATACCTTTGCCTTTATATGGCTCGGGTTTCCGCCACGCGCGGATGTTGGCCGCGACTTGGCCGACGAGTTGTGGATCGATGCCTTCAACGACGATTTCGGTCTGCTTCGGAGCGGTCACGGTGACGCCCTCCGGTGCAACGTAATCGACGTCATGCGACAGGCCGAGGTTCAGTTTCAGGACATTGCCCTGCATCTGAGCACGATAACCAACACCGTTGATTTCCAGCTCTTTCTTGAAGCCGTCGGTGACACCAGTCACCATGTTGGCAACCATCGTGCGGCTCATGCCCCACTGCTGACGGGCGCGCTTGGACTTGCCACGCGGCTCGACGTTAAGCTGGTTGTCCTCAACGGTGATGGTGACATCATCGGTTGCGGTGAAGCTCAGGACGCCTTTCGGGCCTTTCACTTCGACGGTCTGACCAGACTGCGTGACGGATACGCCAGCAGGCAGTTCGACCGGTTTTTTACCAATACGAGACATTCGAGAGCCTCCTTAGAAGACGGTGCAAAGCACTTCGCCACCAACATTCTGGTTGCGAGCGTTTGCATCGGACATGACGCCTTTGGGGGTCGAGACAATCGAAACGCCAAGGCCCTGACGGACCTGCGCAATGTCTTTCACGCCCATATAGACGCGACGGCCAGGGGTCGAAACCCGCTTGAGTTCGCGGATAACCGGAACACCGTCGTAGTATTTGAGACTGATTTCGAGGGTGGGGTGCCCACGCTCGTCAGTGCCTTTTTCGTAGCCGCGGATATAGCCCTCATCAAGAAGGACGTCCAAAACCCACGCACGCAGCTTGGAAGCCGGTGTCGAAACAACAGACTTGCCGCGCATTTGCGAGTTGCGGATACGGGTGAGCATATCGCCGATAGGATCGTTCATATCTGTCTCTCCCTTACCAGCTTGATTTCACCATGCCGGGGATTTGGCCATTCGAGCCAAGTTCCCGCAGCGCGATCCGCGATACTTTGAGCTTACGATAGTAAGCGTGCGGACGACCGGTCAGCTGACAGCGATTGTGCAGCCGGGTCGCCGAGCTGTTGCGCGGCAGTTGTGCAAGCTTCAGGCGGGCGGTGAAACGCTCTTCCATCGACTTGCTTTCGTCGTTTGCGATCTCTTTCAGCGCAGCACGCTTGGCGGCATATTTTTCCACCAGCTTCTGACGCTTCTTTTCGCGTTCGATCATTGCTTTTTTAGCCATGTCTAGTCCTTCCCGCGGATCAGCTGTTAAAGGGCATGTTGAAATGCTTCAGCATGCTCTTTGCTTCCGCGTCGGTTTTCGCGGTGGTGGCAATCACGATGTCCATGCCCCAGTTTTCATCAACCTTATCAAAGTCGATTTCCGGGAACACGATGTGCTCTTTCAGGCCCATGGCATAGTTGCCACGACCGTCGAAAGAGGTGCCCGGAACACCGCGGAAGTCGCGGATACGGGGCATCGCAATGGTGATCAGACGGTCCAGGAATTCATACATCCGGTCGCCGCGCAGGGTTACTTTCGCACCCAGCGGCATGTCCTCGCGGACACGGAAACCAGCGATGGATTTCTTGGCTTTCGTCGTCAGGGCCTGTTGGCCCGCGATCACAGACAGGTCAGCCACAGCCGACTTGGCTTTTTTCGAGTCCTTAACGGCCTCGGCGCCACAACCAATGTTCAGAACGATTTTTTCCAGACGTGGAATCTGCATGTCGTTCTTGTAACCGAATTCCTCTTTCAGGGCGGCACGGATGCTGTCCTTGTAGATGGCTTTCAGGCGGGGGGTGTAGTTTGCAGTATCAAGCATCAGACATTCTCCCCTGTGGTTTTGGCGAACCGCACTTTTTTGCCGTCTTCCTCGCGGAAGCCAACGCGCGTTGCTTTGCCGTTCTTGTCCAACAGGGCCAGGTTCGACAGTTGGATCGGCATCGCTTGCGGGATGCGGCCACCTTGGCTGTTCTGGCTCTGACGTGTGTGGCGAATGGCGATGTTCACGCCGTCAACAACGGCTTTGCCAGCTTTTGGGTCCACGCTGGTGATCTCACCTTGCTTGCCCTTGTCTTTGCCGGCCAGAACGACAACCTTGTCGCCTTTTCTCAACTTAGCAGCCATCTTACAGCACCTCCGGAGCCAGCGAGATGATCTTCATGAAGTTCTTCGCGCGAAGTTCGCGAACAACCGGGCCGAAGATACGGGTGCCGATAGGCTCGTTGTTGTTGTTCAGAATAACGGCCGCGTTGCGGTCGAAGCGGATGGCGGTGCCGTCTTCACGACGGACTTCCTTGGCGGTGCGCACGACGACGGCCTTACGGACGTCACCTTTCTTTACGCGACCGCGCGGGATGGCTTCCTTAACCGAGACAACAATAATGTCGCCAACGGATGCGTACTTACGCTTGGAACCACCCAGAACCTTGATGCACTGAACACGGCGAGCGCCGCTGTTGTCAGCAACATCCAGATTTGTTTGCATCTGGATCATGTGGTTTCTCCCGACCTTTGGGGCGCCGATGCGTGGCGTAACCCCCAGGGTTTCGACTTGTTAAGTCGTCCGGGAAGGCAGAACTTAGCCTTCCAGAACTTCCCAACGTTTGGTTTTCGACTTCGGCGCGCATTCGATGATGCGGACGGTGTCGCCTGCCTTAAAGGCATTCTTTTCGTCGTGAGCGCGATATTTCTTCGACTTACGGACGGTTTTCTGAAGCAGCGGGTGCTTGAAACGGCGTTCAACCGATACAGTGACGGTTTGTTCGTTGGCGGCCGAGGTGACAACACCTTGCAGGATACGTTTGGGCATTCTTCAGGCTCCTCTTACTCAGCCGCAGCGCGGGCTTGTTCGTTCAGAACGGTTTTGACGCGGGCAGCGTCGCGACGCACCTGACGCATACGGGCAGTGTTTTCGAGGGCACCGGTGGCCTGCTGGAAACGCAGGTTGAAGGCCTCTTTTTTCAGCTCTGCCAGCTTTTCACGCAGCTGGTCAGGAGACTGATCACGCAGTTCCTTGGCGTTCATTCGCCTGTTCCTTTCCTTGCACCAGAGAGCTCTGCCCTGTTTGCGGCAGGTCACCCTATGTCTGGTGGGTGAATGTCAAAACACACGAATCCCGTCGCCGGAATCCATGAGATGTGGGTCTATAGGTGGGATAGCGGGTGGGGGCAAGGGAAAGTTTGCATCTCGCGCTCTTTGTTTTCTTACGCTAAAGAACGGCTATGCCCAACATATCCTCCCTCTTCGTGACCCGCCTTTACCATGCTCACCTGTCCGAGTTTGACCCCAAAGTCAGCCAGGATGAGCTTTACGACAGCTGCTATTCCATCGCCGAGGATGACGAGGCGGGGCAGGAATGGTGCGAGGCCGAGGGGTATCCTGGTTATACCTCCTACGCATCCCTGACCGACTTGCCGTGGCGGTTCCCGATCTTCAAGGATCTGGTCGACAGCTTGGACAAGCACGTCGCCGCCTTTGCCGAGGATCTGGAGTTCAATCTGGACGGGCGCGAATTGGTGATGGAGGACATCTGGATCAACATCCTGCCGCCCGGTGGCTACCATTCGGCCCATATCCACCCCCATTCGGTGATATCCGGCACCACCTATCTGGCCCTGCCAGAAGGGGCTGGCGCGTTGCGCTATGAAGACCCACGCCACGCCATGATGATGGCCGCTCCTCCGCGTCGCAAGGACGCCCGCGAGGAGTTGCAAAACTTCATCACCAAACGCCCGGCCGAGGGTGACGTGCTGCTATGGGAAAGCTGGCTGCGCCACGAGGTGATGCAGAACACCGGGGATGAGGAACGGTTGTCGGTGAGTTTCAACTACAAGTGGGGTGAGTAAGCGCGTGCGTCGGAGCCATTCCGCGTAACCAGACCCTGACACGGGCGGAAAGCCGCAATCCGCACACGCAAACCAGCGGGTGATATTGTATATCAAGCCAGTCTTGCCCAACCTTAGAACGATTGGAACCCTCAGGTTGGCTGGCTGTTGTTTAACCCATGGCCACGCAAACATATGGACGGATTGAATGATGAAAACCGCAACAAAAACTGCCTTGGCTCTTGTCTTGGTTCCACTGATGGCAACGGCCAGTTTTGCCGGTAACGGCAAGGGGCAAGGTCAAGGGAAGGGTCATGTGAAGAACATGGGTGCCATTGCCAAAGACTGCCCGCCCGGCCTTGCCAAGAAAAACCCGCCCTGCATCCCGCCCGGACACGCGAAACCGCGGCTTGGCGATCATCTGGACGACTACGAGTACCGGCGCTTTACCGACTACGACCGCTATCGGCTTGATCCCCGCTATCGCTATTATCGCGTGGGCGAGATGATCTATCGCGCCGATCCCACCACGTTCAAAGTGCTGGAGGTGATCGGGTTGATGGATGAACTGCTGCGATAAGCGGCTGTCGGTTGAACTGCGACTGACCAATCCAGCTATGCGTTTTTGTCAGCGCCCAAACGAAAACCCCCGCCGATTTCTCGACGGGGGTTTTAGTTCTTTGCACTAGAATTTTCGCATTAGCGAAAATTACCAGTCTTCGCGAACCACGACGCGCGATTTGATCGGCAGTTTCATGGCGGCAAGGCGCAGGGCCTCGCGTGCCACGTCGTCATTGACGCCGTCGATTTCAAACATCACGCGGCCCGGCTTAACTTTGCAGGTCCAACGGTCCACGGAACCTTTACCTTTACCCATACGAACTTCGATGGGCTTGGCGGTTACCGGGGTGTCCGGGAAGATGCGGATCCAGACGCGGCCTTGACGCTTCATGTGACGCGTCATGGCACGACGGGCAGCTTCGATCTGGCGTGCGGTCACACGCTCAGGCTCTGTCGCTTTCAGACCGTAAGAACCGAAGTTCAGGTCAGAACCGCCTTTGGCCTCACCCTTGATCCGGCCTTTGTGCATCTTGCGGAACTTTGTACGCTTTGGTTGCAGCATATCTCAGCCCTCCTTAACGACGGCCGCCAGCGCCACGGGGCGCGGGACCTTCCTGAAGCTCTGCCTGGCGACGATCACGGGCAGCAGGGTCGTGCTCCATGATTTCACCTTTGAAGATCCAGGTTTTGATGCCGATGATGCCGTAAGGCGTCATTGCTTCTGCATGTGCATAGTCGATGTCAGCGCGCAGGGTGTGCAGTGGCACACGGCCTTCGCGATACCACTCGGTCCGTGCAATCTCGGCGCCGCCCAGACGGCCAGCGACATTTACGCGGATACCGAGGGCGCCCATACGCATTGCGTTCTGCACACCGCGCTTCATGGCACGGCGGAAGGACACACGGCGCTCAAGTTGCTGCGCGATCGATTCTGCGACCAATGCGGCGTCCAGCTCGGGCTTGCGCACTTCAACGATGTTGAGGTGCAGTTCCGAGTCGGTGATCTTGGCGATTTTCTTGCGCAGGGTTTCGATGTCTGCGCCTTTCTTGCCAATGATCACGCCGGGGCGGGCAGTGTGGATCGTGACGCGGCACTTTTTGTGCGGACGTTCGATGATCACACGGCTGATGCCGGCTTGCTTGCATTCGGTCTTGATGAAGTCACGAATCTTCAGGTCTTCCATAAGAAGATCGCCGTAATCTTTCGTGTCTGCATACCAGCGGCTGTCCCAAGTGCGGTTGACCTGAAGGCGCATGCCGACGGGATTGACTTTGTTACCCATTAAGCTTGCTCCTCAATTTGACGCACCTTGATGGTGAGTTCCGCGAACGGTTTGATGATTTTGCCGAAACGGCCACGGGCGCGGGGACGTCCGCGTTTCATGGTCAGGTTCTTGCCCACATAGGCCTCGGCGACGATCAGTTCATCGACGTCAAGGTTGTGGTTGTTTTCGGCATTGGCGATGGCGGACTGAAGGCATTTCTTCACATCCTGAGCAATGCGCTTGTTCGAGAAGGTCAGGTCGGTCAGAGCCTTGTCAACCTTCTTGCCGCGGATCATGCCAGCAACCAAGTTCAGTTTCTGCGGGGACGTGCGAAGCATACGGGTCTTGGCCATAGCTTCGTTATCGGCCACGCGGCGGGGATTCTTATCCTTACCCATGGCTTACTTCCTCTTCGCTTTTTTATCAGCCGCGTGACCGTAATAGGTGCGGGTCGGCGAATATTCACCGAACTTCTGGCCGATCATGTCTTCCGTCACATTCACCGGAATGTGCTTCTGACCGTTATAAACGCCAAAGGTCAAACCCACGAACTGGGGCAGGATGGTCGAACGACGCGACCAGATCTTGATGACCTCGTTTTTACCCGACTCGCGGGTTTTCTCGGCTTTTTTGAGGACGTAAGCGTCAACAAAAGGGCCTTTCCAGACAGAACGTGCCATATCTCAACGCCCCTTCTTCTTGGCGTGACGCGAGCGGATGATCAGCTTCGACGACGCCTTGTTCTTGTTGCGAGTGCGCGCACCCTTGGTCGGCTTGCCCCACGGCGTCACCGGGTGACGACCACCCGAAGTCCGGCCTTCACCACCACCATGAGGGTGGTCGATCGGGTTCATGACAACACCACGGACGCTTGGGCGGACGCCTTTGTGGCGCATGCGACCGGCTTTACCGTAGTTCTGGTTCGAGTTGTCGGGGTTCGACACGGCACCAACGGTGGCCATGCATTCCTGACGCACGAGGCGCAGTTCGCCCGAGCTCAGACGGATCTGAGCGTAACCGCCGTCACGGCCAACAAACTGAGCATATGTGCCAGCTGCACGGGCGATCTGGCCGCCTTTGCCTGGTTTCATCTCGATGTTGTGCACGATGGTACCGATGGGCATACCCGAGAAGGGCATTGCGTTACCGGGTTTCACGTCGGCCTTGGCCGATGCGATGATCTGGTCGCCGACAGCCAAACGCTGCGGGGCCAGAATATAAGCCTGTTCGCCGTCTTCGTATTTCACGAGCGCGATGAAGGCTGTGCGGTTGGGGTCGTATTCGATCCGCTCAACTGTGGCGGCGACGTCAAACTTGTTCCGTTTGAAGTCCACGATACGATAGAGACGCTTTGCACCACCACCACGGCGGCGCGACGTGATCCGTCCGGTATTGTTCCGACCACCCGATTTCGTAAGACCCTCTGTCAGGGACTTAACCGGGCGACCTTTCCAAAGCTCCGAACGGTCGATCAGAACCAGCCCACGCTGGCCTGGCGTCGTCGGTTTGTACGACTTGAGTGCCATGCTTTCTGTCTTCCGTTGCTTTGAGGCAGTCACCTGCCTGAGTTAAAGGGCCCCGAAGGTCCCCAAATTCCAAATGTTACAAGGCCCCGGAACGAATCCGAGGCCACGCGACCTGCGCGATGTATCAGGGTTGCATTGGGGTGTCTAGAGGATGAAGCGGGGTTTTCATATGAACTGGTGCCACCGTCCCCTCGTTCGGCGAAGGGCAATGGTTGCCTGCCCGGCCGCTGGGCGGGGCTGGAGCTCTCAGCGTCCGCGCCTATGTCCAACCTCTACGCATCTTGAAAAGGTTCATCACCGACTAGTCGACATTCTTTGCACGTGATGTCAGCCACGAAATGACCGTTTCGATCGCAGCATTTGGTGTCGATCTGCGCAAAGACAGAAGATAAAAATCCTGCGCCGATACATCATGCAAGGTGCAAATCTCGGACAAATTACCGGCTTCGATGTCGCCGGAAACAAGAAAACGACTGACCAAGGCAACACCTTGGCCTGAGACAGCGGCATCAACGGCCAAAGCTGTCTGGCTTAGTCGCAATCCACGTTTGTTCTGGTCGGACAATCCCAATTCCGCCAAGAGCTTTGGCCAAAGATCGTGTGTGTCATGGACTTTCGGCAAGCGCGATAGAGCTTGCGGACCAACGGGAAGTTGTTCTGACTCCACCAGCTTAGGTGCTGCCACTGCTATCACATCTTGTTCGAACAAGAGCGTTGCATTCAACGCCGCACCGAACGGAGGTTCGCCCTGGCGAATGGCAAGATCGATGCCGTCACTGTGAAAGCTCGACACTTTTTCCGTCGCCAGAATCCGCAGGTCGATTTCAGGGTGCTTCTCAGAAAAGTCCGGTAAGTTCGGGATGAGCCACTTCGACGCAAAGGTCGGAGTAACGCTGATCGTGACCTTTCCGGGTTCTGGCTTCAACTCTGCGGTCGCGGCACGCAGGTCGGAAAACGCATCCGCAATTCTTTTGTGATAGCTACGGCCAGCAGATGTCAGCACCAATCCCTTGGGCACTCTGTCAAAGAGCGCGATACCAAGATCGGCTTCAAGCTGGCGCACCTGCTGAGCCACAGCCCCTTGTGTGACGCCCATCTCATCGGCTGCCGCGCGAAAGCTTAGTCGGCGCCCGGCCACATCGAAGGCGCGCAGCGCATTTAGAGAAGGCAGTGCGGTCATTTTCCGATAGTATTCCTACTGGCAGAAAACATCAATTCTCAATCGAATGACAAGAATGCTTCAGGTAATAATAGCCTATCAAACTCTGGAGGCAAACATGTCAGTAGAAAAAGTAGCCCTGGTCACGGCAGGTGGAAGCGGCATGGGCGCAGATGCGGCCCGGCGCCTGGCAATGGATGGATTTAAGGTTGGCATCCTGTCATCGTCAGGAAAAGGTGAAGCACTTGGGGCAGAGCTGGGTGGTATTGGCGTTGCGGGATCGAATCTGAATGGCGATGATCTCGCCGCGCTCGTTCAGGGCGCTCAGGACCGTTGGGGTCGCGTCGATGTGTTGGTGAATTCGGCGGGGCACGGCCCAAAGGGGCCCGTGTTGGACATCAGCGATGATGATTGGCATCAAGGGCTGGACGTCTATCTGATGAATGTCATCCGCCCGACACGGCTTGTGACCCCGTTGATGCAGGCGCAGGGCGGAGGCGCGATCATCAACATCTCGACATTCGCCGCATTTGAACCCGACCCTCTTTTCCCAACATCGGGTGTGTTCCGTGCTGGGCTTGCGGCGTTCACGAAGCTCTACTCTGATAGATATGCTGCCGACAACATCCGTATGAACAACGTCTTACCCGGCTTCATCGACAGCCTTCCCGAGACTGAAGATCGCAAGGCGCGCATTCCCATGGGTCGCTATGGGCGCGCTGATGAAGTGTCATCGCTGATATCGTTTCTCGCGTCTGAAGGTGGTGGTTACATGACAGGTCAAAACCTGCGCATTGATGGGGGGCTCACCCGTGCGGTCTGACGCGATTCTGCAATCCGGGTCTCGTGAGCAAGTTGTTTTCGCAATCAAATGGGGAGCGTCAGCCATCCAAATCACAGGTTACACAGCGACCGGATTTGGCTGGACGCCATGGAATCTCTATCTGTTTTTGGCGGGCGTTCTGGGATGGTTTGCGGTGGGAGCTTTATGGAACGATAAGGCCCTGATGCTTGTTCATCTGGTGGCACTGATCGCCATGGTCGCAGGCATGACAAATAGCTAGGAAGCGATACGCACCATCGACCAAGTCTGGGCCAAAGCGGTCATTGCTCGCGATCATTCCAAGATCACTCCCGCCGCGAACTGGAGCGCTTGCGCTGCCCCCCAGAACTACCCCCTTTCCCTTCGTCGTAAAATCCGCCATCCTCTCCAAAAGTAGTCAATGGGGAAATTCATGATGAAGAAGTTGGGTATTCTGTCGAGCGCCGCTGTGGTTACACTTTCGGCTTGCGTTAACCCGGAGGGGGTAGGCGGCGATGCGACCTCGCGACCGCTGAACCCGGTGCCGGAAAATGTGCGCGCGATTGCAGCGCCCTATCAAGACCTGAGCGACGTACAAATCAATGCTTCGGACGGGTGTTTCGTCTATCGCCATCAGGGTCCAGTCGAAGCAACCTATCTGCCCCTGCGCAACCGCGCAGGTCAGCCGATTTGCACCAAGCGTAGCTGATCACCGCGCGACGTGAAGGACGGCGCGCCTTAACTGCGCGCCGTGACGGTTTCAGCCGGATAAAGATACGCGGTCACGCCAATATCGACCTGTTCATAAAGTCCATTGATATGCGGCATTACCATGCGCACGCAGCCCGAACTGGCCCGCCCACCGATCGATCGTGGCTCTGGTGAACCATGGATGCGCAGATAGGTGTCCCGGTTTCCTACGTAAAGATAGAATGCTCTGGACCCCAGCGGATTGTTGGGGCCGCCATCCATGCCATTCACAAGCGGTCCATAGACATCGGGATCGCGTTTCACCATTGCCTGGGTGGGAACCCATGTCGGCCATTTGGTCTTGCGCCGGATGGTGTAAGTGCCGGGCTCGTACAGATTTCCACGCCCGATCGCGACGCCAAAACGCATCGCAGTGCCATTGTCCCGAATATGGTAAAGATAGCGCGCCACTGCATCGACATGAATATCGCCCGGCCTCAGCCCTGGTTTGGCTTGCACCAGCTTGGGTAGAAAACGCGGGTGCAGGCCCCAAGGATTGGACGTAGCAGGATCATAATTCGCAGGCGTTACCTGCGCATCATAAGCAGCCCATTTCGACCGATCCGAAACCGGACGCCGATTGATAATGACGGGCGACGTCGCCGAAGCCTGTGTGGTCGTCGCATCCTGCGCCCAGAGCGGTGAAGCAATTGGCGCCGAAAACAATGCGGCAGAAGTGATAACAAAATGTCGTCGCGTCAACATGGGCAGATACCTCGTTTCAAGATGAGCAGATCATCGAGCCTTCTAACTTATTCATGTAAAAGTAAATCGCGAGTCAAAATACTGTGTAGTGCGCAATGCACGCAAAAAGCGTGGCAAGATAGACCCGCAACGAAAAACCCCCCGCTTTTCGGCAGGGGGCTTTCATGTCTCATGTCAGCCTGACGATCAAAGACCGGTGGTCACGTCGATCGTGTTGCCCTCTTCCAGGGTCACATAGGCTTTTTTGACGTCTTTACGCTTGCCCAACTGGCCGCGGAAGCGTTTGACTTTGCCCTTGGTGATCGATGTGTTGACGGCTTTCACCTTCACACCGAACAGGGTTTCGACAGCTTCCTTGATCTGCGGTTTGTTGGCGCCGATCGCCACTTCGAAAACAACAGCACCATTTTCCGATGCCATGGTTGCTTTCTCGGTGATGAGCGGCTTACGGATCACGTCGTAGAGTACAGCTTTATCGGTCATTTCAGGCGAGCCTCCAGAGCTTCGACACCTGCTTTGGTCAACACAAGCGTGTCACGCTTCAGGATGTCATAGACGTTGGCGCCCATCGACGGCAGGATATCCAGACCCTCGATGTTACGAGCCGCCAGAGCGAACTTTTCGTTCACTTCAGCGCCATCGATAACCAGAGCGCGTTTCCAGCCCAGATCTTTCACCGCTTTGGCCAGTGCAGCAGTTTTGCCATCAGCGTCTGCGGTGTCAATCACAACCAGTTCGCCAGCTTGCGCTTTGGCGGACAGGGCGTGTTTCAGACCCAGTTTACGGAATTTCTTGGTCAGATCATGGCCGTGGCTGCGAACAACCGGACCTTTATAGATACCACCACCACGGAAGATCGGGGCCGACCGGGCACCGTGACGCGCGCCACCGGTGCCTTTTTGGCGATAGATCTTCTTGGTCGAGTATTTGACCTCGGACCGCGTTTTCACCTTGTGGGTGCCAGCTTGTGCGTTGTTACGCTGCCAGCGGACCACACGGTGCAGGATATCGGCGCGCGGTTCAAGACCGAACAGGGCCTCGTCCAGCTCGACCGAACCAGCCTTCTTGCCGTCCAGTTTGATTACGTCAAATTTCATGCTTCACCACCTTCCGCGGGTGCTTCTTCCGCAGGAGCTTCAGTCGCAGCAGTTGCAGCCGATTTCAGCGCCGCCGGGAACGGGACGTTCTCGGGCAGTTTTTTCTTAACGGCGTCTTTTACAGTGACCCAGCCACCTTTCGAGCCGGGGACAGCGCCCTTGATGAACACCAGGCCACGATCGGCATCGGTCTTCACGACTTCCAGGTTCTGCGTGGTCACACGAACCGAACCCATGTGTCCGGCCATTTTCTTGCCTTTGAACACGCGGCCCGGATCTTGACACTGACCGGTCGAACCGTGCGAACGGTGGCTGATCGACACACCGTGCGTGGCGCGCAGGCCGCCAAAGTTGTGACGCTTCATGGCACCGGCAAAGCCTTTACCAATGGAAGTGCCTGCAACATCAACTTTCTGACCTTCCACATAGTGTTCGGCCGAAATCTCTTCGCCAACGGCGATAAGGTTGTCGGCGTCCACGCGAAATTCCACCAGCTTACGCTTGGGGGCCACGCCAGCCTTGGCGAAGTAGCCGCGCATCGGCTTCGATGTGCGTTTTGCCTTGGCGTCACCAGCACCCAGTTGAACAGCAGTGTAGCCGTCTTGATCAGCGGTGCGGTTGGCCACAACCTGCAGGTTGTCCAGTTGAAGAACGGTCACAGGGATCTGCTTGCCGTCTTCCATGAAAAGCCGGGTCATGCCGACTTTCTTTGCGATAATTCCAGAGCGCATCTGTGATACCCTCCTTAAACCGAGATCTGAACGTCAACACCAGCAGCCAGGTCGAGCTTCATCAGCGCGACCACGGTCTGCGGGGTGGGGTCAACGATGTCGAGCAGCCGCTTGTGCGTGCGGATCTCGAACTGGTCGCGGGATTTCTTGTCAACGTGAGGTCCACGCAGAACTGTGAACTTCTCGATCTTGTTCGGCAGCGGGATGGGGCCGCGAACGTTTGCACCGGTCCGTTTGGCAGTGTTGACGATCTCTTGTGTGGAGGCATCCAGCACGCGATAGTCAAACGCCTTCAGACGGATACGAATGTTTTGACTTGTCATAGCATTCGCCCTTTCAGGCAGAGAGTTGATAGGACGACAGGCGGCTCATTCCCCCTGCCCTCGTCGAACCCCGAGGAAAAACGAAAGCGGGACCGAATCCCGCCTGGTCGCTTTCCTCAGCGAACTCGCGCGTCTTACAGGGGTTGGCTGAGTGTGGCAAGGGGCAATGACGATATTCGACCTGATCCATCTTGGGTTTAGCGGCCGCCAGCATTCAGCATCTTCTTCCATGGAACCATTGTGCCTTGGTCACGTTGTTTCAGTGAAAGGCGCCAATGGTGCTTCGTCACAGAAAAGGAGTAATCCGATGATGAGATTTAAGACACTGACCGCTGGCCTGATGGCCGCAACCATGCTGACCACCGCTGCGTTTGCGGACATGACCATGGTGAAAGAGGTCGAGGTTGATGTGGAGTTGGAGGACTTGGCCAACGCCACGGCTGCCGAGCACTGGAACATGATCTCGGACGATCTGGAAAACGCGATTGTCGAGCGTTTGGTGGGTCAGACAGATGATGAAGGTGTGCGCATCAGCATCGACATTGATGAGGTCGAACTGGCCAGCACACTGCAATCCGCAGCCGGTGTGGCTGATTCATCGTTGTCAGGCACTGTGAAGATCCTCAGCCCGAACGACAATTCAAAGTTCGAAACCTATGACCTGTCGGTGACGTTCGAACAGGCCATCCTGTTCTTGCCCGAGGATTTTGACGTGACCGCGCTGACGACGGACAGCAAGGAATACTATGACGGTATGATCGCTGCCTTCGCAGATCATGTTGTCAAACGTCTGGATGGGTAGCTTCACGATCCATCAAACACATTATGCAACTCAAATGAAAAAGGGCGCCTTCAGGTGCCCTTTCCGTTCAAGAACTGCGATCGCTATCAGGCTCTCGGCAGATTTGGCGTCGCCGCCAGATCGCCTGTCGCCAGTCAGAACGCGGGGCGTTCTTACTCGATGATCT
>NZ_JBSXNV010000029.1:0-178571 GCF_056857795.1 Aliiroseovarius sp. B-4 | reverse complement strand
CTTCATGGCCTTCATGGCCTTCATGGCCTTCATGGCCTTCATGGCCTTCATGGCCTTCATGGCCTTCATGGCCTTCATGGCCTTCATGGCCTTCATGGCCTTCATGGCCTTCATGGCCTTCATGGCCTTCATGGCCCGTCTTGTTCGATCCCGACACTGCACGCTCGACCAGGAACATCCCGCATTTGGGGCATTTTCCGGGCTCGTCCGACACCACTTCGGGGTGCATCGGGCAGGTATATTCGATCCGTGTCGTCAGTGCAGGAGCGGTGAAATCCGTGACCTTCTGCGCAAAGGCGCCGGAGACGAAGGCGTGGCGGAGATCGGCAAGACCGGCGGCCAATCCGTCCTGCGACAACGCGCCGATCGCGTCCGGTTCGGGCAGGGCGGGGATCTCACCGGCACCCAACGCGAGGATCGCGCGGGGCCGGGGCATCTGCGCCCAGACAACGCAGGCGGCGTCGCGCAGCGCGGGCGGCAACGGCCCGGCAATCAGCAACACATTCGCGTGGCGCGGGGTATCGGCGCGGTGAAGTCCGACAGCGGCAAGATCCAGCCCAAGCGCCTGCGCGACATCGGGGCCCGGCACCACAAAGGCGCACAGATCCCGCGCCATCGCCTGCGCGATCAGTCCACGAAAACCCGTCATCCTGCCTTCGCGTGCTCCGGACAAAATCTTCATTGCCGCCTCAACGCGCCCTGGGACCAGCCATAGAGCAGCCCAAGGAACAAAACCGCCAGGAAAACGCCCATGTCGAGAAGGGCGACCAACCCTTCTTCGCGGTAGACCACCGCCCATGGATACATGAATGCCATCTCCATGTCGAAGGCGAGAAACAATAGTGCATAGCCGTAATATTTCGCGTGATAGCGCACCCAAACCGGATCACGCGACAATGTGCCGGCAGTGGCGGGCACGTCCTTGGCTGGTTCGGCTTGACTTAAGCCAATGACACGGGCCAGCGCATAGAGGCTCAGGACCAAGCCGACCGTGCCGACCGTCAGGCCGAAAAGAATAGCATATTGGGCAAGCTCACTCATTTGTTTTTCGTAGCTCCTGCCGTGACTCGCTGAATGTACCGAAACATAGTCACGGCGACTTGGCATGACAACTGCACAACTGCGGTTTTGCACCGGAACCATGTCGGGCCGGACCGATCGCCTGCCGGGCATCTTGTCACAGGCCGTTGCCCCTGCGCGGCACACCGGCGTGGACATCCCGTTCGCATGGTCCGGGTAAGAACAAGTGCGCTGGCAGCAGGGCAGGAAAGCGGTTCCCATACCCCGGACCACGTTACGGTCGGAGCGGCCTGTATCCTAAGGGGGATGAGCACGCCGCTCGCCTCGATCTTCGGAAGCGCGTTTCATGTTGTCGTCCCGCTTTTGGCCGGCCGCCCCGGTTGTGCCGGTGGCAAAGCAACGGTAGGGGGCAAGGTGAGCAGACAGCACGTGACAGTGTTCCGCCGGGCGGATAGAACGAAAGAAGTTCGTCTTTTCAATTCCGACTGGAACCTCTCGCATGTGCCTTTCCCAGACTGTCAGCTTCACCGCCAGCGCCTTCCTTGTCACCGGTGGCACTTACGCAGTAGCGCGGGCCTGGGCGATCAACAAACGCTACCTTCCGGTGGCCCTGATGCCGGTCTTCGCCGGTCTCCAGCAGTTCATGGAAGGAAATGTCTGGTGGGGGGTGAACACCGGTGATCCGGGCACGACCCTGCTGGGCGCGCTTGGCTTCATCTTCTTCACTTGGTTCATGTGGCCGTTCTGGATACCGCTGGCCAGTTGGGTGCTGGAACCGCCCGAAAGTCGTCGACGACCTTGGATGGCGGCGATGTCGGTCGCCGGGTTGGCCTTCGGCCTGGCACTCTACCTGCCGCATCTGGTGCGGCCCGACTGGGTTGAGGTAACGGTCAATCAGGATTCATTGGCCTATGAGGGCACGATGATCCTCGACTACCTGATGCCACGCTGGATGACCTATGTGGTTTACCTGTTCCTGATCATCGCACCGCCTGCGATCTCGACCTATTACCACATGCGCTGGTTCGCGCTGACCATCGTCGCGGTGGTGGTCGTTGACATCCTGTTCCTGCGCTATGCCTATATTTCCTTCTTCTGCCTTCTTGCAGGGCTGGGGACGCTGCATTTGATATACATCATCGTGCGGAACAAATGCGCGCGTGAATGCCCGGTGCTGTTCGCCTGAAAACGGTCAAGGGCGCACGGGCGGTCGCGGCCAGGGGATGCCGCGCTGCGGCTTGTTGCGACTCGGGCGAGGGCGTAGGCTTGGCATGTGCGATGCGTTGGTGGGTGGCACTGCCCACCATAAATGGGGGATTTGCGTCATGAGATATGGAGCGATTATTTGTGCGGCAGGGGTGTTTGCCGCTTCCGGTGCGCTGGCCGATACGGACTGGATGGGCACCATTCTGGCGGCAACAGAGAAGTATGCGGATGTCAACGTGGCTTTGGCCGAGGGCTTCTTTCCGGCGCCGCCGGGCGATTGCACGTCGGCCGCCGCCGAAGGTCTGCCGCCCGAAATGGGGAGCATGGGCATTCACTATATCCATCCCGGTTTGCTTGGTCTTGCGCCGCCGGGCGACGGTCGGGTGAACGGCTCAGGGATGAACACCGATTTTGCCAAACCGTCAATCCTGCTCTACGAGCCGCAGACGGACGGGTCGCTTGTTCTGGTCGGGGTCGAGAACCTCATCTTCCAGGCGGCCTGGGCCGAAGCGGGCAACGAGAGCCCGCCGATGTTCCGCGATCAGCCTTGGGATACGATGGCGGACATGGGCGATACCGATGGCGATGAAGCCCATGGGTTCGAACCGCATTACGATCTGCATATCTGGACCCAGCGCGAGAACCCCCAAGGGATATACGCGCCGTTCAATCCAAACGTATCCTGCGGCTGAGATCCGGTCCCGCTGGCCGGGTGCGCGGGGCTTGTCTGGTCCCGCGTCCCGGAGGTCGTCGTTGAGATCCTGTTCCAGCGTCATGCCTATATTTCCTTCTTCTGCCTTCTTGCAGGGCGGGGAACGCTGCATTTGATATACATCATCGTGCGGAACAAATGCGCGCGCGATTTCCCGGTGCTGTTCGCCTGACGGAAGGCGCTTTGACCGCCGGTTGACCGCCGGGCGTTCGGCATTCCTGGGCTTTCTGGCCAAGCGTCTGGGCAACCGCGCCGATGCAAAGATGTGCTTCAGGAATCCCAAGTCTGCGTCCGGGCGTGAAAGAACCAACTGCACGTGGCAGAGCGCATGGATGCCTGGCTCTACGGGGTGCTGCGCTCGGCGCGCAACGACCATTGTCGAAAGGATGACCGCGCTTCGGTCGCGGCCGAACTCGACCTCAGGCCCGGCACCCTCAATGTCAGACTGCTTGGCTTTGCCGACTGTTCCTGCCCTCCGGTTAGCCTCGTGCGCCCGGTCGACGGGACGGATTGCGGGGGCCGCAGCCACGCCGACTGATCTGCCGTTTGCGTAATGATGTCCTGAAAACCGCGTCTACCAGATGAAGGGCTTTCATGCCCGGCAACTCAGGGAGGAGTGCCCATGATGACGTCACGATCCTCATGTTCCGGCCTCGACGCGATCGGGCCGGAATTTGACGAGGAATTCCGGAACATCCTCGATGCGCTGTTCTGTGCCTGCAATTCGGGATTGCAGGACACTGACACAAGTCTGCGTCGCGAATTGTTCCGGATGACAGAATTGGACGGACAGACCACCGCCCGTGCTGCGCGCGCGCTGGGTATCGGGATTTCGCAAGCGGAAGAGATGCTGGCTGCGACCCGGCGCGATATCACTGTGCTGATGGCTCTCGGGCTTTGCAAGCCGGTGTTTCCCGGGCCCGCAGATTCGCGCCACTCTCACGGCTGCCGGTGTGGAAATTCCACGATGGCACGAGGGCACAAACCGCCGATGGCACCCTGACCGGTCGCCCGCCGGGCGAAATCCGGGCACTGGGCCCTTCGGCTGTTGCCGGGCGGCGTGGTGAACCGGCGACCGCCTGCCACCCACGGCAACAAAATCGGTAATGGTCCGCGCGACCGGACGTCCTTGTTGAGAGACAGGGCAGCTTGAGACCCGAGGCAGTGGCCCGCAAGTCAAAGAAAGACCAGAGATGATCACCCTAAGAGATCGTTCGGTCGCGCCAATGCGCCGCGTCCAGCGCGCAGGCGATACCGCGCATCTGATGCCCCATTCCGGGCGCGCTTCTCACCGATGCGAAGAGCGTCGCGGCGGTGGCCGGTGCCGGACCGACCGTTGACCATGGGCACAAGACAAACAACGGCGGCGCGCAAGCCCGCCCACGGAAAAGGATAATGGAATGACGCGTCAAACAACATATCTGGCCGCTTCGGCGGCGATCTTTTCCGGGCTTCTGGTGGCGGCCTGGGTTACACATGGGACCGGTATCGTAAGGGATGATCCCGAGCGCAACATCGTGATCCCCGGCGAGTTGGACAGCACCTTGCAGGTCAAGGTCGCCTATGACGGCGAGACGATCTGGTTCCGTTACCGCTGGCCGGTCGAACGGCCTGCGATCTTCAATGACGTTCTGGTCTATCAGGATGGCAAGTGGGAAGCCCGCGGCGGCGAGTCGCTGGGCCCCAACCCCCAGTTCCTGACCGAGGACCGGGTGGCGATGATGATCGACGACGGCTCTGTGCCGCTGTTTTCGCGCTACGGTGGCTACATCACGATCGGCGACGGGCTGACCACCTTCACCGGCACGCCCGAGACCGACGAGGAGCGGACGAAATATCTGCCCTCGACGCGGACCGATCCAAACGATTTCGACACCGTCAGGCCCGAGAGCGATCTGGAAAAGCTGCGCGCGGCGGGTCAGTTCATCGACCTCTGGCAATGGCGATCAAGCCGGTCAAACCCGATCGGGTTGGGTGATGACGGGCTGATTGCCGAGGCCCGCGAGGGCGACACCGGCACCGGCCCCTATTCGACCAATTTCGACAAGGCCACCGGCCAGCCGAAGTACATGTTCGCCCCCGATGTCGCCGGCTATCGCGCACTGGCTTTCGACGATGTCGTTTCCGGAGAGGTAGGTTTCAACGACACCTACTATCTCACTGCGCAGACCGCCGTGCCGTTCGACCCTGATTTTGCATGGAAGAACGGCGACACCATACCGCGTCGTTTCCTTCAACCGGAATCGGGTTCGCGTGGTGACGTCGTGCAACCGGCGGTGGCACGCTGGCGCAACGGGTTTTGGGACGTGACGTTGCAGCGCAAGATGGACACGGGCAACCCGCTCGACGACAAGATATTCCGCGACGGTGGCAGCTATGACGTGGCGTTCGCGGTATTCCGCAACGCCTCGACCATGCGCTGGCACTATATCTCTCTGCCGGTGTCGCTGGGACTGGGCGAACCCGCGCAAATTCAGGCCAAACGCTCTGAACCAGGCCAGCCGGACTGGACCGGCCCCTGGACCGAGGTCGAGGTCTACTATCCCGGCCAAGTCACCTGGGGACGGTTGACTGACCCGCGCCAGCACCCCGGTGCAGACCGGGTCGCGGCACGCGTTCCTGCGGCCTACCAGCACAGCGAACGCCAGCTCGCGCTCTACGGGGTTGAAATGGAATTTGCCGATGAGATCCGCCGCCAATGGCTTTGGACCCTCGCAATGAGCCTGTCGCTGATCGTGGCCTTCGGCGTCGGCATGGTGCTGCTGTTCCGCCGTCCGGAGGACAGGGCATGAGCACATATTCCAAAACACGTCACAGCACACGCGAACACGGGGAACCGAACATGAAACATGCAATTCAATATCGGCCGGCCATCCAGATCGGTCTTGTCGCATCTGCGCTGCTGGCCCTCGGTGCTGGCGCAGCATTCGCCCATGGCGGTGGCGGCGGCGTCGAAATGGAGCTTGAAGGCGCGCCATCCTTCTCGATCCCTCCGGTCTACCACATTCTGGTGGTGCACTTCCCGATCGCGCTCTGGCTGACGGCGGCGCTGTTCATTTTCTTCCGTGTATTCTCGGATTCCCAGCTTGCGGTCCGGCTGCAAAAGTCGGTCTGGCCGCTGATCCTGCTGGGTTCGTTTGCCGGATTGGTGGCCTATGGGCTGGGGCTGTCGATCTACCCTTGGTCGGCAATTACCCAGTCGCCGCTGGGTCGCAACCACATTATGCTGGCGACCTGGACACTCAGCTACTGGACCGTGTTGGGCGTGCTTGGTTACCGCTATCGGCGCCACCTGTTCGAGGGCGCGCAGCGCTGGGTGACATTCGTGCTGACGCTGATTGGCGCGACGGTCGTGACCATTACCGGCACGCTGGGCGGATCGCTCAACGGTACGCCGTCGCTTGTGACCAAGACCCTCGGCAAAGTGGGCTGGGAGGTTTACATGACCTTTTACCTGCCGACCTGGATGCTCTGGGCCTTTGGTCTGGGGGCGGTGGCGATTGTCACGCTCGGGGTCCTGGGACGGCGCTCGCGCGCCTGACGGCTGCGCTGACCGCCGGTGCGTCCGCCGCCCCGGCGAACCCAGACGACTTGGAACTCTATGACTGGTGGGTCTATCTCAGGCCCGCCAGCTTGCGCGTGTTAGATCATCCCTCCGCGGTCACGGCGCACCTCTGGGGCCAGTCCCGCTGCCTGTCGGATGCCGCGGCACCGGGGCGCAGGCCGGAGCGGTCGCTTGTGTCCGCGCCCAACCGGACCAGGTGGCACGAGCGGCGCGTCTTTGGCGGACCCTATCAGCTGGTTGTGGCCGAACGCCCGATCTGATGCCGGAATGGCAGAATACTGGTCATGCAGCCTGTAATGGAATGCGTCCGGCAACGTCTTCTATTTGAGCGCCACAGAGAAACTCTCGGGCGTGAAACTGGAAGGAGGCACTGGAAATGACCCTGATCCTTATCGCCCTGGCCCTTGCGACTCCCGCCCTTTGGGCTGTTGTCCAGGCGCAATCCCGGGCCGTTCCGGCCCCACTGCCGATACGATCCGTTCCGGACCGCCAGAAGCCCATGAATTTGGCTTTCTGAACCCGGATCACTCACACAAACACAGAACAGGAGAACCATGACAATGAAAACGACACGCATCATCTCACTCGCAGCTGCCGGATTCCTGGCCGTGACCGGTGCGGCCCTAGCTCACGAGATGGATACCGATCAGGACGGGCTCTACACGCTCACCGAAATGCAAACCGAGTATGCCGAACTGACACAGAGCGACTACGACGCGCTTGACACCAACGCCGATGGCGCGATCGATGCCGACGAACTGGAAGCGGCAATCGCAAGTGGTGCATTGCCCGCGATGGAATAACGTCTGAACCACGGCGGGTCCGAGGGCGCGCCGTGGTTCGACACGCCCAAAAACCCAGGCAGAAGAATCTGGCCTATGAGGCAGATGTCGATGCAAGACCATCCCAAACGGCCATTGTGCCTGACCGGTCGCGCCTGAGCAGATCACGCGGGAAAGTTATAGATGAACACCAAAATGGCTTTCACGATCGTCGGGGCAGGGCCTGCGGGCCTTGCTTGCGCGATCGTGCTCGCGCGTGGCGGTGCCAAGGTCGTGGTGCGTGAATGGAAGGACCGCGTCGGCCACCGCTTTCACGACGATTTTCAGGGCCTGGAAAACTGGTCCCGCGAGTCGGATGCGCTGGAGGACCTGGTGGCGGCCGGTATCGCCGCCGATTTCGAGCACCATCCCTTTGATCGGGGTATCGTCTTCGACCCCGCAGGGCGACAACACCGGGTGCGGGGGCGGCGACCGCTGTTCTATCTTGTCCGCCGTGGCCCAGGCGAGGGAACGCTCGACAGCGCGCTTCTGGCCCAGGCCCGCGCCGCCGGGGTCGAGCTGCGTTTCGGCGACCGGGTCCACGATTTCAACGGTGCCGGAGTTCTTGCCGCGGGGCCGCGCGAGGCCGGGGTGATCGCAGCGGGTCATGTCTTCGAGACGGGTATGGCTGATGGTGCCTGGCTGGCGCTCGGACATGCCGTCGCACCAGCCGGTTACGCCTATCTGCTGGTGAAAAACGGGCGCGGCACTGTGGCGAGCTGCATGTTCACGCGCTTCCGCGATCAGGCCAGACATGTCAGGGCGGCCGAGGAATTCTTTCGAGTCCATGTCGGCCTTGAGATGCGCAATCCGCGCGCCTTCGGCGGCTACGGCAACATGCGCCTGCCACGGACGGCTAACCAGGGCGGTCATCCTGTGATTGGCGAGCACGCCGGGTTCCAGGACGCGCTTGCCGGGTTCGGGATGCGCTACGCCATCCACTCGGGCGTGCTGGCCGCACAAAGCCTGCTTTCAGGAGACGACTACACCGCCCTCTGGCAAGCGGAACTGGGGCCGGGGCTGAAGGCCGGGATCGCCAACCGCTGGATCTTCAACCTGGCGGGCGAGACCGGGATGCGGTTTGCCATTGGAAGTCTTGCAAATCGTGATGCAGGTGACCTGTTGCGCCGCGCCTACGACCTGACGCCGCTGAAGCGGCTGGCGCTGCCGATCGCGCTGCGGCGCTTCCGCGCACCGCTTGCAGATCCAAGCTGTAGCCACGAGGATTGCGATTGTGTTTGGTGCCGGCGCGGCGACCACGGCGCCGCAGGTGAGGTCCAGACCTGAAGTTTCCGCGACACGGCCAGAGCATCAGGAGGACCCGCCGTGAAACACGAACCGACCATCGCGACCGTCCTTGCCTGCACCCAGCCGCAAATGGGGGCGATCCCTGCCGACATGCTCTTGAACGAACGGCTGGGCGGTGCCGCCTGCTCAAGCATTGTTTTGGGCCGCGGTGGGATCGTCCTGATCGCACTGCCGCAGACGTTCATGGCTTCAACCGGGGCCGCTCTCTTGACCGCCAATACCGTCATGAAAAGGTGGCACGCCTCTCACGCTCTGATCCCTCCGGCGCGAGATTGTCGGACGGGGATGGCCAGCGCGCGTCGTGAGCGCGGTGTGGCGTTTCAGGCCGGAATAGGGTATGACAGCGCAACATTTTCCAATCCTTATGGCCGGTTACGAGAAAAACCTGTCTAACGGTGAATACCGAGGAAAGGCATGTCCTCACCGCGACCTCTGGCAAGCACGACGGAATGAGGTGGCAACAGATCGAGAGTCAAAAGGGAAAATCGTTCTCTTATGCTTCCCCAGATGCGTTGCCTGCGCCATGACGATGGCCCAAGCGCAAGCGTTGAAATCCATCTGCGTCTGCCGATGAGGAACACCGATCTGTTCCTTCTCCTGGTCGCGTCTAAGAGTGGTAAGCGTGGCGGCCTTGTTGCGACGGGATGGTTTCCCATTCTCGCACCTGTCGTCTATTTGCAGGTCAACGAGATCGCGAAAGTTTGCCAGACGGACGGCATGTTCGGCCAGCCCATGACCCGACCGGGGTCCCGCTTGGTCAGCCCAGCATTGGGCATCGTTACGATCCTTTCGTCTGATCTGGACCCGTTTGGCACCGAAAGGAAGTTTGGTGGTGGAGGCCATTTTCGTCTATTCTGTGCGCGCAATATGTCGTCGCAAAGGGGCAAATTCGGGAATGCTGGGGCGTGTTTCAGCATGGCAATATCTGACGCCTACAGTTGGTAGGCGCGCAAAGTAACCCGATAAAACAATGTTCTATCTCGTTCACGACCCTCAATGCTGGGTCGGGTGTGTTCATAATTTGAACCAATATGGTGATCGGAACCGGCTGCATCATCGGCGCAAATGGAACTGACATTATGACAAGCCCTGGCGAGTGTTCGAGGGAACACGTGATTGGGTTCATCAACGCGCATCGGGACCAGAAGGACTTTTGGCCTTTCCGACGCCTTCAGCAGGTCATGGCCATTCGTCCTGCGGGGCAGCGATCAGAGCTTTATGAGTTGGCGGTCGAACTTGGATAGCAGGTGCCAGTGTTTACGGGACCGATCGCTATAATCGTTCCGGGGTGACGAATTTATTTGCGATGCGCCGGATGCACCGGACGCGCCAACGGGGCGCCGCACTGTCTTAATTTTACGCCGACGCGGTCGCTTGGTCCTCTGGGCTGAGATCGAGCAGTGCCGCGATCTCAGTAGATGCGCTGCGGATGGCTACGGTCCCCGCTGCGATGCAATGGCGCTTGAACTTGAACTCCAGCGTTCCGATCGTTTGGGAAAATTCGGGGCGGATCACCAGATCTGCCTGGGCGAAGCGCAACCGCGCATGTTGGTTCTGGCACACTTCGACAGACCGCAACATTGCCTGCACACCGTTTTGCGGACCGGTCGTGGTTTCACGTTGGCTGGGATCCACGGCAATCACAACCTCCGCACCGCTGGCACGCGCGATGTCAATAGGTGCGATGTCGGCGTAAGCCCCATCCATCAGCACATGCGGATCATCGGTCAGGGGTGGCAATATCCCAGCAAGTGCCGCGCTTGCGTATACGTAATCCGCTGCGCGACCCTTGCCGTATACGACGCGTTCACCGGACAACATGTCGGTTGCACAGACGAAAACCGGCACACGACCATCTTCCAGGTTCTTGCCTTGGGTCAGGTCGGACAGGACATTGCGGCCCCATGTCTCGGTGCGCGCACCGGCCCCCCAACCGAAATACATGTCCCGTGCGGCAAGCAAAGCGGTCCGAAGGCCCCTCATCCTTGCGACCAGGCCCGGCAGGCGAAAGTCGGGCGTTGCCGGAAACCCGCTGGTATCCATGCCAACCAGTTCGTCGTACCAATCATCATTCAGCGCATATGTGGCGCCGACGACCGCGCCCATCGATACGCCCACGATGGCGCTGGGGACGTAGCCTTTGGCGACCAGCGCCTTGAGCACACCGGCATGCGACAAACCCCTTGCCCCGCCGCCGCTGAACACAAGGGCGAAGGATTTATGGGGTCCGTCATTCGGTCTTATCCGGCCTGTCAACATCGAGCCTCCGCTTTCAGGATCTTTTCCAGGTGCCTTGGGAATAGGCTTGATCTGTCCTGACCTGATCCAACCTCCTCGATGCCGAGACGCGACATCGGCAGAGTTGATATATAATCTGCGCCAAACGCGCTGCCGCTCGTGAAGCCTGTTCTTGATCGATGTGTCATCGGTCGGTTTCCTTTGGTTTATCCCGCAAGGCTCAAATCGAACTGCGCTCGTTCACAAGACTACAGCCGATCTTTTCCAACGATGGAAGTAACTCTTCAAGACTAACGATGTCCGATATTCCGACATGGCCGGTTCTTTGGGCGGCCTCGGCGGTCAGCAGTTTTTCTGCCACTTTTGCGGCCACCATGCCCGTTACCCGCGATTGGTTCTGACCGGCTAATTGTATCGTCCCGCTAGCGTGATCGGACCGTGCGCGTACGAACAGACCCAAGGTGTCGTCGGACAGGCGCAATGCCTGAAGAATTGCTCTGAGGAAAGGTTGCGATACGCTCAGGATACCTGGGTATCTGACCAGCAAAGGTGCGATCGCAGGCAGCATTCGCGTTGACCATTTCGGGACCAGTGCAAGGGCTGATGTTACAGTCTCCACCTGCAATTTCTGTTTCACTTTGTCCCGATCGACAAAATCGACCGGGATGACGTAGCGACCGACGGCTGGCAATGGGGGAACGATGCTTTCGGCCCTGCTTGCCTCAACGCAACGTGCCAGTGTCCAGTCCATTGCTTCCACGCCGTGTGTTCCGACCAAGCCAAGCTGCAAGATCAGTTCCGCGACCTCCGTTTGGGGTACGTCATCTACGATGTGTTGCAACATGAGATTGCTCAGGCCCGGCGCAAGACCGACCTCGGTGACAAGCGCGACATGCGCGGCTTGGGCATCAGCCGATATACTGCCAATAGTCCGCATGACCGATACGCTGGCTGCAACCGAAATCATGGATATTCTGTGATCAATGCAGGCGCGTGCGGCCGTTTCGGCACCAGCTTCGGTATTCAGAACAACAAGCGACGCCATCGGAAATACGGCATTGATGGAAGCGCGCGAGGTCAGGTCAATGTGCTGGGCGGTGACTCCCGATGCGAATGTGTCGGCAAGTGCTTTCGCTTTTTTCAGGGACCGGCCAGCCACGATGATCTGTGCTTCGGGCAGGTTCCTGTGCAGTTCGGTAACGATATGCGTTCCTACGGCACCGTAGCCGCCGACGATCAGGATTGTTTTTTCTTCCGGCAAATCTCAGCATCCTTTCCGGGGCGGATGGCCTGCTTAGGCACTTCTCTGGCCGCTTTTACGCGACGTTGGATACACCTGCTCATCATACCCCGACACATGAACTCAGACGCAGCACGGTGCAAAACCTTACGATGAAAGATGTTCCGGCACCCAAGATATACGTCGGGAAGGTTCGATCCGGCGACCATCCACGCCGCATATTGGATTGCCGGATGACCGTTTCCCACAAAATCTGTTGGTTGACGCTGTAACCTTTGGCGACAGGCAACGTCTATCACTCAAACGGTCGTTCCCGATCGCATGGATGATTAGACAGGAGCCAAACTTGAAAACACTGACCCTTGAGGTCCGCGGGCTGTTCGAGAAACTCGATCATCTCGCGGTCGAACGCCATTTGTCAGCCCTCGACGGGGTGCAACGCGCCGAGGCAAACCCTGCGTCGGCAAGCGTGACCGTGCACTACGATGAGACGGCGGTAGATGATGACGCACTGCGCAGGACGATTGACGCCTGCGGCTTCCATTGTGTCGGAGAACAGGTTCCAAACCATGTCGGTCAGCGGAACCAGATGGACCATGAAGGCCATGCAGCACAGGGCGGAAAAGCCCCTGCCGCCAAAGATGCGATGGCGCATGAGATGGGCCATGGTGGCGGCATGGAGATGGCCGACATGGTCCGCGACATGCGCAACCGTTTCTGGGTGGCGCTGCTTTTTACCATCCCGATCTTCATCTACTCGCCAATGGGCGGCATGTTCACGCCACCGGCGCCGCCTTTCGGTCTCAGGCTGGACCTGTGGCTGTTCTTCCTCGGTAGTGCGGCGGTGCTCTGGCCAAGCTGGCCGTTTTTCGTGGCGGCGTGGCGGGCCTTGAAAAACGGCATCCTCAACATGGCGGTGCTGGTCGTGCTGTCGGTCGGCACCGGCTATGTTTTCAGCGTCGGCTCGACCTTCTTCTTTCCAGGTGTGCAATTCTACGAGGCGGTCGCGGTGCTGTTGGTCTTTATCCTGCTGGGCCACTGGTTGGAAATGCGGGCGCGGGCAGGGGCGTCTGCGGCAATCCGGGCACTGCTCGACCTTGCGCCGCCGAAGGCCATTGTGATCCGCGACGGGCAAGAGGTCGAGGTGCCGACCTCCGAAGTGCTGGAAGGCGAAACGGTGGTGATCCGTCCCGGCAACAAGATCCCGGTGGATGGTGAGGTTTTGGAAGGATCGTCGCTGGTGGACGAGTCGATGCTGACGGGCGAGTCGATGCCGGTGAACAAGGCCGTGGGCGATACCGTTATCGGGGCCACGATCAACAAGAGCGGCACGTTCCGCTACCGCGCCACCAAGGTCGGTGCCGATACCGCGCTGGCGCAGATCGTCAAGCTGGTCCAAGAGGCGCAGAATTCCAAGGCACCGGCACAGCTTCTGGCGGACCGTGCCTCGCAATGGCTGGTCCTCATCGCTATCGTGATCGGGCTGGCCACCTTCGCGGTCTGGTTCTGGTGGATCGGTTCGCCGCTGTTGTTCGCGCTGACGCTGACGATCACCGTTTTCGTCATCGCCTGCCCGGATGCGTTGGGTCTGGCCACCCCGATGGCGGTGATGGTCGGCACCGGGCTGGGGGCGCAGCACGGCATCCTGTTCAAGAATGCCGGGGCGCTTGAGGACGCGACGAAGCTTGACGTGATCGTCTTCGACAAGACCGGCACGCTGACGATGGGCGAACCGCGCGTTGTCGAACTCGTCGCGGCCGAGGGTCGCTCCGAGGACGACGCCCTGCGCGCAGCGGCTGCCGTTGATCGCGGCTCGGACCATCCTCTGGCGCTGGCGATCGTCAAACGTGCCGAGGGTCTCGATGTGCCGCAGATGACCGGGTTCGAGAACCTTGAAGGCCGCGGCGCGCGTGCCGAGATCGCGGGCGAGCCCGTGCTGGTTGGCAACCGACGGCTGATGGATGAGGAACGTATTGACCTTGGGGCCCTGACAGCAAAGGCCGAGCGTCTGAAGGGTGAAGGCCGCACCGTGGTGCATGTGGCTCAGGCCGGGCGTGTGCTGGGCCTGATCGCCATTGCCGACGCGCCGCGCCCCAGCGCCAAGGCCGCCGTGGCCAAGCTGCGCGAACGCGGGGTCGAGGTCGCGATGCTGACCGGCGACAACGAGGGCACCGCGCGGCGCATCGCGGGCGAGCTTGGCATCGACATGGTGCTGGCCGACGTGCTGCCGGGTCAGAAGGCCGACAAGGTCAAGGAACTTCAGGCCCAAGGCAAAAAGGTCGGAATGGTCGGTGACGGCGTCAACGACGCGCCCGCGCTGACCCAGGCCGATGTCGGCTTTGCCATCGGAGCGGGCACCGATGTGGCGATGGAAAGCGCCGATGTCGTGCTGATGAAAAGCGATCCCTACGATGTCGTGGGGGCGATCGAATTGTCGCGCGCCACCCTGCGCAAGATGCACCAGAACCTGTTCTGGGCGGTGGCGTATAACGTTGTCGCGTTTCCGATGGCCGCGGGCGTGTTCTATCCGCTGATCATCAGCCCCGCCGTGGCGGCGATTGCCATGTCGGGCAGCTCGGCGTTGGTCGCCGTCAATGCGCTTCTGCTCAAGCGGACGCGGCTGGAAGGGATCGGCGGCGGCCAAGGCAGCGCGGGTGGTCGGCGCGATCCGGTGGAACCTGAATCCATCCAGGCGTTGGGTTCCACAAGTCAAGCGCACCAAACACATTGAATGAAGGGGAGGCCACTATGACCGATACATCAATAGACAAAAAACCCGACGGAGATGGGCTGGCGGCACGATTTCCCACCGCCTATTCGATCCTTTTCTTGCTGATCATTGTTGTTGCCGCTCTTACGTGGATCATTCCCGCAGGGCAGTACGACCGTGCGATGAATGACGAGGTCGGACGCGAGATTGCAGTGCCCGGCACCTATCAGACGGTCGAGGCAAATCCGCAGGGTTTCGTGGATGTCATGCTGGCACCCGTCGCGGGGTTCTACGACCCTGACAGCTATGCCGCCAATGCCATCGACGTGGCGCTGTTCGTGCTGCTGCTGGGCGGTTTTCTGGGTGTGGTGAATGCAACCAAAGCAATCGATACGGGGATTCAGACGGCGATGGTGCGGCTGAAGGGTCGCGAGATATGGATGATCCCGATCCTCATGTCGCTTTTCGCCTTGGGCGGCACCACCTATGGGATGGCCGAGGAAACGCTGGCCTTCTATGCCCTGCTGATCCCGGTCGTCATTGCCGCCGGTTACGATTCCGTGACCGGCGTGGCAATTATCCTGATCGGCGCGGGCATCGGCACGCTGGGATCGACCATCAACCCCTTCGCCACCGTGATCGCCTCGAACGCGGCGGGTATTCCATTCACCCAAGGCATGGCCTTGCGGCTGGTCATCCTGTTGGGTGGCCTCGTGATCTGTATCGCCTACGTCATGCGCTACGCTTCAAGGGTCAAGGCGGATCCGGTCCGGTCCGTCGTGGCCGGTCAACGCGACAGCGATCGCCAGTTTTTCCTGAACGACGCAGATGTGGACGTGATCGAACCGCAGCTGAGCGGCATCCAGAAACTGGTGCTTGTCCTGTTTTTCGCCACCTTTGCCGTAATGATCTGGGGTGTGTCGAGCCAGGGCTGGTGGATGGCCCGGATGGGCGCATTGTTCTTCGGTATGGCGATTGTCGTCGGGTTGGTCGCGCGGATGGGTGAAAAGAAGCTGACCACGGCCTTTGTCGACGGTGCGAAGGATCTGCTGGGGGTCGCCCTTGTGATCGGACTGGCGCGCGGCATCGTGGTCATCATGGAGCAGGGTCTGATCGCCGACACCATCCTGAACAGCGCGGCCGACTCCCTCGGTGGCCTGCCGGAGATCGCGTTCATCAACCTGATGCTCTGGATCGAAATCGGGATGAGCTTTCTTGTGCCGTCCTCGTCGGGCCTGGCGGTTCTGTCGATGCCGATCCTTGCGCCTTTGGGCGACTTTGCCGGCGTTGGCCGCGACCTTGTGGTGACTGCCTATCAATCCGCAAGCGGTCTGGTGAACCTGATTACGCCCACATCCGCTGTGGTGATCGGCGGTCTGGCCATCGGACGCGTGTCGTTCGACCGATGGGTCGTCTTCGTCTGGCCATTGCTGCTGATCCTTGTCGTCTTCATCTCGGCGGGCATCAGTCTGGCCGCCATTCTCTGATTGAAAAAAGGAGCTATCTCAGATGTCTGAGCTGAAATTGGGTGTCCATTCGGAAACCGGGCAGTTGCGTCAGGTGATCGTATCGCCACCGGGTCTTGCCCACCGTCGCCTGACCCCAGACAATTGTGCGGATCTGCTGTTTGACGATGTGTTCTGGGTCAAGCAGGCGATCAAGGACCATGCCGTCTTTGCCGACATTATGCGTGGCGAGGGGATCGAAGTGCTGGACGCCATGGCGCTGCTTGCCCAGACGCTGGACATACCGCAAGGGCGCGCCTGGGTGCTCGATCATCGGATCACCCGCAACGATGTGGGCGTGGGGATGCGGGACGATCTGCGCGCCTGGATGGAGGAGTTGCCGGGCGAAGATCTGGCCCGCTTCCTGGTGGGTGGCATAAGGGTGGATGATCTGCCCTTCACCCCGTCCGGCATGTTCGGCAGCTACCTTGGTCAGCACGGCTTCATCCTGCCGCCCTTGCCCAATTTCATCTTCACGCGGGACAACTCCGCCTGGGTCTATGGCGGGGTCACACTGAACCCGATGTACTGGCAGGCGCGGCGGCCTGAAACGCTGCTCATGGCCGCCGTCTATCGGTTTCACCCCAAGTTTACGGGCACGCGCGTCTGGTTCGGCGATCCGACGCGTGAATTCGGAGCCGCGACGCTGGAAGGTGGCGACATCATGCCCATCGGCCATGGGGTCGTGATGGTCGGCATGGGCGAACGCTCGTCCCCGCAGGCGGTGGGCCAGTTGGCCGAAGCCCTGTTCATGGGGGGCGATGTGACACGCGTCATCGCCTGCCAGATGCCCCGGTCGCGCGCGGCGATGCATCTGGACACGGTCTTCACCCATTGCGGCAA
Organism: Aliiroseovarius sp. B-4; assembly: GCF_056857795.1. Classification (NCBI taxonomy): domain Bacteria; kingdom Pseudomonadati; phylum Pseudomonadota; class Alphaproteobacteria; order Rhodobacterales; family Paracoccaceae; genus Aliiroseovarius; species Aliiroseovarius sp. B-4. The sequence continues at coordinate 161,403 of NZ_JBSXNV010000029.1, read as the reverse complement.
TGATGTCGTGACCACGTTCAAGGAGGTGGCCGACGCCATCACCTGCTACGACCTGCGCCCCGGACCGGGAAACGCACCTCTCGATATTCGCCGTGACGCCCGCCACCTGTTCGAGATCACCGCCGAGATACTGGGGGTTAAGAAACTGCATCTTGTCCCGACGGGGGGCAGCGATCTGGCCGAACAATCGCGCGAGCAGTGGAATGACGGCAACAACGTGCTGGCGCTGCGCCCCGGCGTGGTGATCGGCTATGACCGCAACGACGACACCAACGCCGCGCTGAAAGACGCCGGGATCGAAGTGCTGGCCATTCCCGGTGCTGAACTTGGTCGGGGCAGGGGTGGCAGTCATTGCATGAGCTGCCCGACCATCCGCGACGCAATCTGACAAAAGGAAAACCCATGTCGTATAATCTGCGAAACCGCCACTTCCTGACGTTGCGGGACTTCAGCCCGCAGGAAATCGGCTTCTTGCTGAAACTGTCTGCCGATCTCAAGGCGGCCAAATATGGCGGCTATGAGGTGCCGCGCCTGACCGGAAAGGAAATCGCGCTGATCTTTGAAAAGGACAGCACCCGAACCCGCGTCGGGTTCGAGGTGGCGGCCCATGATCAGGGCGCGCATGTCACCTATCTGGGGCCGTCGGGATCGCATCTGGGCAAGAAGGAAACCGTAAAGGACACCGCCCGCGTGCTGGGCCGGGTCTATGATGCCATCGAATATCGCGGGTTTGGTCATCCGATCGTCGAGACGCTGGCCCAGTATGCAGGGGTGCCGGTCTATAATGGCCTCACGGACGAATTTCACCCGACCCAGATCCTAGCTGATTTTCTGACCATGTCCGAGCATTCGGACAAACCGCTGGGTCAGGTCGCCTATGCGTTTCTGGGCGATGCGGGCAACAACATGGGCGACAGCCTGTTGATCGGCGGGGCCAAGATGGGCATGGATGTGCGTCTGTGTGCACCAAAATCGCTCTGGCCCGAACAGGCCATTCGGGACGAGGCGCAAGAGATCGCCAGAAAGACCGGTGCGCGGATCACCATCACAGAGGATGTGTCCAAGGCCGTGAAAGACGCCGATTTTATCTACACCGATGTCTGGCTGTCGATGGGCGAATCCAAGGATAAATGGGAGGAGCGTATCCGCCAACTCCTGCCCTATCAGGTCAATGCCGACGTGATGGCGCAAACCGGCAATCCACAGACCAAATTCATGCATTGCCTGCCTGCCTTCCACAATGCCGACACCGAGGTTGGTGCCGAGATCGCCGAACATTTCGACATTACCGCGATGGAAGTGACCGAAGAGGTGTTCGAAAGTCCCGCCTCCATCGTGTTCGATCAGGCGGAAAACAGGTTGCACACGATCAAGGCGGTGCTTGTCGCCACGTTGGGGAACTAGACGTGCTGGTGGTCGCAGCATTGGGGGGCAATGCCCTGTTGCAGCGGGGCGAACCCCTGACGGCAGACAATCAGCGCGCCAACGTCCGCGCGGCCTCTGCGGCGCTCGCGGATGTGGTGCGCGCCGGACACCGGCTGGTGGTGACACACGGCAACGGACCACAGGTCGGGCTTCTGGCGCTTCAGGGCGCGGCCTACAAGCCTGATGAGGCATTCCCGCTTGACGTGCTGGGGGCCGAAACCGGTGGGATGATCGGCTATATGATCGAACAGGAGCTTGAGAATGCGCTGGACCATGCGCACCCGGTGGCCACGCTGCTGACGCAGGTGGTTGTCGATGCCGGCGATCCGGCGTTTCAGGCGCCCACCAAGTTCATCGGCCCGGTCTATGCGCGCGACGAGGCCGAAACACGCGCCGCCGCCGCCGGTTGGACCATCGCGCAGGACGGGGACAAATGGCGGCGCGTGGTCCCCTCGCCAAAGCCGCAGGATATCCCAGACTTGCGCGTGCTGCGCCTGCTGCTGGATCAGGGTGTGATCGTGATCTGCACCGGCGGTGGCGGTATTCCGGTGTTGCGTTTGCCTGACGGCAGTATGACCGGGATCGAGGCGGTGATCGACAAGGATGCCGCCAGTGCGCTGCTGGCGCGGCGGCTGGGGGCTGATGCGCTGCTTCTGCTGACCGACGTGGACGCGGCATACCGCGACTTCGGCACCGATCACGCAGCCCCGATCCGTCGGCTGACGCCAGAGGCAGCGCGTGCGCTGGACTTGCCTGAGGGGTCGATGGGTCCCAAGATGGCGGCGGCGGCCGATTTCGCCGACGGGGGCGGCCTTGCCGGGATCGGCCGCCTCAAGGATGCGCTGGCGTTGCTGGATGGAGCCGCCGGGACGCAGGTTCGTGTGTCACCATCAACACCAGAAAAAGGAGATTCTCAATGAAACGTCTTGCAGACAAAGTCGCCCTGATTACCGGGGGTGCAGCGGGTATCGGTCTGGAAACCGCGCGGCTCTTTCTCAGCCAAGGTGCCAAGGTGGCGGTCGTGGATCTCAAGGAGAGTGATCTGTCGGATGCCGCAAAGGATCTTGGCGAATCCGGCGATTTGCTGACAATTGCGGCGGATGTTTCCCTGGTCGAGGATTGCAAACGATACGTTGCGCAGACGATCGAGGAATTCGGGCGCATTGACGTGTTCTTCAACAACGCCGGGATCGAAGGCAAGGTCGCGCCGCTTGTCGATCAGAAGATCGAGGATTTCGACCGCGTGATGGCGGTCAACGTGCGCGGTCCTTTTCTTGGGTTGCAACATGTCCTGCCTGTGATGATCGGGCAGAACGCGGGCAGCGTCATCAACATGTCGTCGATTGCCGGCCTGAAGGGCAGCCCGAACGTCGCGCCTTATATCACGTCGAAACATGCCGTCGTCGGTTTGACGCGCGCCGCTGCGATTGAGGTCGCGGGCTACAATGTGCGCGTCAACTCCGTGCATCCGTCGCCGGTCAATACCCGGATGATGCGGTCGTTGGAGGACGGCTTCAATCCGGGCCATGGCGATGAAGTGAAGCAACAGCTTTCGGATACGATCCCACTAGGGCGATATGGCGAAAGCCTCGATATTGCCAACCTGGTCTTGTTCCTTGCCTCTGACGAATCCGCCTTCATCACAGGCGCGCAATATCCCGTCGATGGCGGCATGGCTGCGGGTTGATTCAACGGGCAGGGGGTGCAATCCCTTCGTCCAAAGCGTTCGACCTGATCCCTGTGACCGGGATCAGGTCGAACGCCACGCGACATTTGTATCTTTTGGGTGACGCGCCAAAAAACAGTGCGTCAGGTTCTTAGCGGGTCAGCGTTTCGGCTGTGAATGCACCGACCCCAAGTGCTGTGTTCGTGCGCGCAATCGATGCGGATCCGTCTGACTCGGCTTCGGTCAAGGCGCGGATCGCGTCGATGGTCTCGGGGATCACAATCGCCTGGTTGTCGACCATGTAGGCATAGAACAGCTCGTCACCCTCGACCTTGAGCATGTCTTCCCACAAAGCCACTTCGTAAAGGCTGTCGTTCGGGCGACCGAGATCCGCCATCATTTCCTTGACCGTGTTGATCGCACTCAGCCCGTCGGCCATTCGGATCAGCGCGATGCGGGATGACGCACGGAACGCCGCCAGAACTTCGTCCTTCGAGGCCTTTCGCGGCATGCGAACCGACCAGTAATGCAGATGCGCAAGGGTCTGGGGCACTTTGACCGCCATCGTGATCACGTCAAGATCAGGATCGACGCTTTGTGCATCCGGGCCTTGATGGCTGGGAATTTCAGGCTCGGGAACGAGGGTATTCATGATACCCCCCAAATGACTTTCCCAGGGGTCGGTGGCACGTCTGAGCAGCGTCCCGCGCGCGGAGACAAGAAGCCCGGCCTGCTTCAGCGCGGAAAGTGTGCGAACGATCGAGGTCGTGTTGCAGGAGACGACCCGGGTGCTGTCGCGCCCGACTGCGCTGGTATAATTCGCTTCCGCGACGAAGGAATGGCCGGTCACGGCGTGTTTTTCCCCTCCATGAACGATGAAGCGGATACCCTTTTTATGATAGGTATCGACATTGCGTGCAGCAATCTTTTTCGGTGTGCAATCAATCACGATGTCGGCTGCGGCAAGCATGTCGTCCAGTCCGCCAGCCAGTTCCAGCCCTGCGTCTTGCATTGCGGGCGCTCGTTCCGGGTCGGCGGCGTAGAGGGCAAAACCCTTCGTGGCAGGCATCCGTGCGCGCCAGTCGGCGACCACATCTGCCACGCCGATCAGGTCCATGTCTGCCTGCACGGCCACCGCGTCTGCGACACGTTTGCCGATCACGCCGTATCCGTTCACGGCCACCTTGATATGTTTCATGCCAGTCATCTCGTTCTCCCAGTTTGGTTGCCAGTCGACCTGACGTGCAAACGCCGATCTGACCTGGCTTCGGCAATGTAGGCTCGCGTCAGCGGAACGGTGTCGCGGCGTTTGGCAAGCTGGATCTGGAACACCATCAACCGACCATTCCGGAACGCCGTTTCGCAGGCGGCCAGATAGAACTCCCACATGCGGCAGAACCGTTCGTCATAGAGCCTGCGCGCGCTCTCACGTTCGGCAGCGAAGCGTTCGGACCAGTGTCGCAGGGTCTGTGCATAATGCAAGCGCAGGATCTCGACATCTGTGACCCACAGCCCGGACCGTTCCGCCGCAGCGATGGTTGCGGACAGCGGCGCAAGATAGCCACCGGGGAAGATGTATTTACGGATCCAAGGGTCGCTGCCACCAGCGGGCGCCATCGTGCCGATTGCATGCACAAGAGCTACGCCATCGGGCTTCAGAATCCTTTGGAGCGTGTTGAAATAATCATCGAAGCCGCTGTGCCCGACATGCTCCAACATGCCAACTGACACGACCCGGTCGTATCGGCCCCGTTCTTCGCGATAGTCGCGCTGTTCGAAGGCGACCCGGTCGGACAGACCGGATTGCGTTGCGCGGGCGCGCGCGGCGGCAATCTGTTCCGCCGACAGGCTCAGGCCGGTTACGTGGGCTTGATGTTGTTGGGCAAGATCCAGTGCCAGACCGCCCCAGCCCGACCCGATGTCAAGAACGTCGAGGCCGGGCCGCAACAGCAGTTTTGCCGCGATGTGCCGTTTTTTGAGGTCTTGCGCTTCGTCCAGAGTTTCGTTTCCCGTTGCGAAATAGGCGCAGGAATATTGTCGGTCTGCGTCAAGAAACAGATCATAGAGCTTGGTCGAGAGGTCATAGTGATGCGCCACGTTCGAACGGGCGCGGTTGATCGGATTGTGGTGCAGTCTGCGACTCAGCAACCTGTCCAGCCACCGCCGGAGCCTTTTCCCGGGCATCAGGTCAAGGGTATCAATGTCGGTTGTACAGATCATGAGAAGGTCGCGCAGGCTGCCCGTCTCAATGCGGAGCGTTCCGTCCATATATGCCTCGCCAAGCGCAAGGCTCGGGTTTGCCAGCAATCGCGCCGGCAATCCGACATCATCCAAACGGACCGAAACGGTCGGGCCGCCACCGGGGCCAAAGCACCATTTCTCGCCATTGGGATCGAACACGGTCAGACGACCGTTTTGAATGAGGCGGTGAAGCGATTTGGCGAGCAACCACATGGTTGCACGCCTTGGCGCAAAACTCTGGTGCCGCATTTGGCCGTCGTGCAGGTCAAGGCTTTCATCTGTGGAGGATTCACTATCGGACATGTGCTGACTCCGGGCTTGTGTTGATCAGGAAAGCGCATCAGGCGCCCCCGCTCACTTGAAACAGACGACAGATGCCGAGGTTCATTACAGGGCCGTGTTGTGGTGGGTGGCATCTGAAGCCAGATGAACTGCGTTCAGATGCACTTCGTCCGAAATGGGTGGCGCTCCTGAATTTTGCAGTCATTGTCGTCCGTGGGCGGTGACTGCGAACGCGACGGCAGTCAAAATGTGGGCGATCGTTCGTTGTTCTGTTTGTCCTTCAAACTTCGGTGGCGTCCGCCGGGGATTCTCGCCGCGCACGGGCTTTTTCGGCGGCGTCGCAGTGGCAGTCAAGAAAGCCATGGACCGGGCAGGTCAGGCACATTTGCTGCAACCGTGTTTTCAACGCCTGCCGACCCCGGTGAAGGCGAACGGTGATATTGTTCAACGTGATCCCGAGGTCTTCGGCAACCGCGGCGCGCGGTTGTTCCAGAAGATCCACGCGCCAGATCACTTCGGCATATTCCGGTCTGAGTGTTGGCAACAGTTTGTAGAGGCAATTGCATATTGCCTCATCGAGTTCTTCGTCAAAACCGATGTGTACGGCGTCAAGGTCGTTCGGAGCCATGACCACCTCGCTTCGACGCTGCCGCGATAACCCGCGACCATAGTCTGCAATCGAAGACGCAAGTACTTGGCTGAGCCATCCGCGAACGGCACGCAAATCACGAATTTGCACGGAGCGGTCGATGGCCCGCAACATGAACGATTGCAGTACATCTTCGGCGGCCTGCGGGTCGCCCAGTCTCCGACGCAGGAAATTCAGGATCTGCTGGCGGCCTTCCACCAACGCGCAACGGACGGCGGCGTCCGCAGCCTTGGCAGCAACGTCAGGCCGCTCTGCTGTGGACAATCTGTCTTTCTTTTCATATCGCATCAGACACCTCTGTAGGATAAGACGTCGAATGCTTGGGAATGTTACATCGTCGGGGTGAAATGCCAACCGGGGCGGTCTGCTGGTCTCGTGGTATATCTGCGCACCCTCGACCTCTGGGCGCGTCGGCAATCAGTCGTCTGTCTTGAGATGTGTAAGATTTCGGCTGACGCAACGTCCTGTTACTTCGCCCATCCGAGCCCATCGGATCGTCGCAAAGGCTCCGTTGCGCGTTACGCATGGTGTCGGAAATGTGTTGGCAATCGCTGTTTGGAATTGGCCAGCGATCATCAAATACGAGATAAAGCAGTCATTCGTCGCTGAGTTGGCAAGCCGGTAGATTTCCGCGGTTCGTGCCGGTTCCGACCTGAATAAGGAAATCCCGATGTCGCCGACAACAATAACAAAGATCGTTCTGGCCATGTTCCTGTGGGCGGTTTGCTTTCCGCTGATCACGGCAGGGCTGCAATATTCGCCACATTTGACCTTTGCGACAATGCGGGCGGTTCTGGCCGGAGCCGCCTTGGTGCTTGTTGCAGTCTTGCTGGGCCGCCCGTTTCCGCGTGGTTGGCGCATATGGGCAACGCTGGGTGTCGTTGGCCTTGGCGCGACAAGTCTGGGTTTCCTGGGCATGTTTCATGCGGCAGAATTTGTATCTCCCGGTCTTGCCACAGTCATCGCCAACGCTCAGCCGCTGCTTGCGTCAATGCTGGGCGTTGCGTGGCTTGGCGAGCGATTGCCGAAAATTGGTTGGGCAGGGCTTTTGATCGGGTTCGCGGGAATACTTGTGATCGCCTTGCCGCAACTGGCCGACGGAGGGCGAGACGGCTCAGCGATCGGCTTTGCCTATATCGTTTTGGCAGCGGTGGGAGTGACGGTCAGCAACGTGGCGATCAAATCCATCGCTGGCGAAGTTGACGGACTGTTCGCGATGGGCTTTCAGTTGCTGATCGGCAGCCTGCCTCTCGCGGTTGCGTCCTTCGTTCTTGAAGACCAGACTGCCATCCAATGGACGCCGGTTTTTGTAATGTCTCTGCTGGGTCTCGCCTTGTTTGGCTCTGCGTTGGTTTACTGGCTGTGGTTCTCGGTATTGGAAGAAGTCGAACTGAACCGGGCGATCGTGTTCAGCTTTCTTGTTCCGATCTTCGGTCTCACGATCGGGGCGCTGTTCTTTAACGAGCGCCTTACTGTGATGCAGCTTTCCGGAATATCATTGGTCATTCTGGGCATTGTGTTCGTCAACCTCAGAGGCAGATTGCAAAGCCAACACAGCTAGATCGGCAAAAGCTGTGCGATAGATCAATTGGTTGAGCGAACAGGCCATCGTTTGTGTCGTCGGAATCATCTCTCTGCCAAACGGACGAGTGCCGATTGATTTGCTGTTCAGGAGGACGAGCGTAGAGGCAAGTTATTTCACATAAATAATGCGTGCACATTGAACATACAGGAGATAATCACCAGTCTAATAGTGCTGCAAATCGAGACTATGGAAAGGCTGGCAAGTCATGGTTCCGCAAGATACCGGCAATCCGGAAAATCCCGACGGCTCGCCGGAACGTGCATTGTTGGACGGGCGCGGTGCGTTTCTGGGGTTTCTGATCAAACGACTTGGCAATCGGGCAGATGCAGAGGATGTCCTGCAAGATTTCTGCATCCGCGTGCTGAACCGCAAGGATCAACTCCGCGACGTTGAACGAATGGATGCTTGGCTCTATGCGATTCTGCGGTCCACATTGAACGACCATTACCGCAAGGGCACACGGCGCGGACGACTGGCGGCCGCGGTGGCTCGCGAACCGGAAGAATGGATAGCCGATGCGCCGACGCAGATGGCGCGGCTTTGCACCTGCCACGGTGGACTGATTTCCGAATTGCGCCCGGCGGATTCGGAATTGATCCGGCGCATTGACTTCGGCGAAGAGGATCGCGAAAGCGTGGCGAACGACCTTGGGTTGACCCGCAACGCTCTTGGCGTTCGATTGCACCGCGCGCGCACGGCTCTGCGCGAGGCGCTGACAAACCATTGCGGTGCATGCTGCCAGAATGACCGCGACGATTGTTTCTGTCCGCCTCAAGGTTGCGAGAATGACGAGCACGAGACTGATTGCGAGGCGGAGCCGCCGCAGTCCTGATCGTCATGCGGTCGGTCTTGTAATGTTTTACGCCAACCGCCGTCTTCTTCTGTGACTGCCCCAAGGGGCATTGCAGCGGGAGTGTTCGGCACATGCCAAAGATCACAACAAATGATAATGCGAGAGCAACGGAACGACCGTCGCGCGATATCGGCGTTCCAGCGTTCATGTCGCGGATGACCTGCGCATGTGCAGAGACTCTGACGCGCGCAAACGCCCCGCTGGCACAGGCGGTGTTCCATCATGTGGAAGTGTTGAAGCAACCCCCAACGGATGCTGCGCGCGCACTGGGCATCGAGCCTGGCGATGCGGCCTATCTTCTGACCGGTTTACGCGAGGATGTCGCAAAGGACCTCGTGCTATTGTTGGATGCGAAGCGCCAGTCCGAAGAAACCTCTGGAAAGAAGGAAATCAGCGATGAATAAGCGCCTGCGTCTTACGACAGTCAAACCCGATCATCCCGCTGCACCCGTCGCTGTCATTGCAAAGACGGGCGCAAACACACCCTATTCCCAAGACGCGTTTGAGCGCTGGGTGCTGTTCCTCGATACGCTGCGCGAGCGCGCGGACAACATGATCGCGCATGAACGGCAGGGCATGCCGCCGCTTCTGGATTTCGACTACGAGCTGCTTCTTGATGCGCGCACCTTTGACCGGCCAGCCAATTATGCCCTGCTCAGGATCACGCGGGCGGGCGACGATTGTTGGGAAGATTGTGTGGACGAGGCAAAGGCGCCGGTGATCGTCATCGACCCGCGCGCCGGCCATGGCCCCGGCATTGGCGGCTTCAAGCACGACAGCGAGGTCGGCATGGCGATGCATGAGGGCCATCCTGTCTATTTCGTGATCTTTTTCCCTGAGCCCGTGCCCGGCCAGACCCTGGCCGATGTGCACCATGCCCTGCGCGACTTCGTGTCCGAGGTCGTCCGACGTCACCCGAAGACGCCGCCCGTGCTCTATGGCAATTGCCAGGCCGGCTGGGCGGCCACACTTCTGGCCGCGGATTGCGACGGGCTGACCGGACCGGTTGTGCTGAACGGCTCGCCGCTCAGCTACTGGTCGGGCGAGGCGGAATCCAGCCCGATGCGGATGCTTGGTGCGCTGACTGGCGGGTCGTGGGCTGCACACATGGTCGCCGATCTGGGGGACGGGCGGTTCGACGGCGCGTGGCTGGCGCAGAATTTCGAGACCCTGCAACCCGAAAAAGCGATCTGGGAGAAATACGCGAACCTCTTTGTCCATGCCGATACAGAGCGCGAGCGGTTCCTTGAATTCGAACGCTGGTGGAATGGCTACTATACGCTCAGCCGCGAAGAAATTCTGGGCATCACGCAAAACCTGTTCATCGGCAACCGGCTGGAACAGGGCGAGATGGAGTTGGACGCGCATTGCACCATCGACCTGAGGCGGATCAGCAATCCAATCATCGTCTTCGCCTCGGAAGGCGACAACATCACGCCGCCACAGCAGGCATTGGGGTGGATCGCGCGGCTCTATCCCGACACCGATGCGCTCAAGGCCGCCGGGCAGCGCATCGTCTACATGACACATGAACATGTCGGGCACCTGGGCATCTTCGTGTCGGGGACCGTCGCGCGACTTCAACATCGGGCGATCCTGGAAAGCCTGGACGCGGTCGAGGCGCTCGCGCCCGGCCTTTATGAGATGGTGATCGACAAATCTTCCGATGGTCCGACGCGCAAGACCGACGATTTCAAGCTGCACTTCGAGCCGCGCGAAGTCCATGATCTTGGCATTGTCTCAGACGATGCGGCGCTGGCGCAGGTGGCCCAGATGTCGCGGATCAATGAAGCCGTCTACTCGACTTTTGTCAGCCCATGGCTCAGAGCTGCAACATCCCCGGCCAGCGCCGACACGCTGCGTGCCCTGCATCCCATGCGATGGACCAGAACGATGTTTTCCGAACGGGTGAACCCATGGATGGCCCTGATCAAATCCGCAGCCGATACGGTGCGCGAAAATCGGGAGCCTTTGCCGGACGACGAACCCGCAATCCTTGCGGAACGCGTGCTGTTGGCGCAGACGGGCGCGGTTCTGGGCGCCTGGCGCAAAGGGCGCGATGCGTGGGTCACACAGGTCTTTGGTGCGATGTACGGCAATTTCCCTTTCGCCACCTCCACCACACAGTCGGGCCAACCGACCGCCACATCAAAAAAGGAATGACGACTATGAATTGGCTTGTTGAAAACTGGGTCATTGTGCTCTTGTTGGGCGGAATGGCAGCGATGCACCTTTTCGGGCACAGTCACGGGCACGGTCACGGCGGCCATAAGCATGGCGGCAAGTCGAACAAGCAAAAAAGTGCGCGCGACGAGAAACCGGACGCCGACACCAGCGCACCATCGGAAGATGCCTGACTTTCCCGAATGCTGCGATCCGGCGGAACTGCTGGATCTGTCCGGTCGGAAGGGCTTGGTCATCGGCATCGCGAATGATCGCAGCCTGGCATGGCCTGCCGCGATGCATTTCCGACAGGCCGGAGCCGAACTTGCCATAACTTACGTCGATGAACGGACAAGACCTTACGTGGCACCCTTGGCGTCGCGGCTTGACGCGCCGATCGTCTTGCCCTGTGACGTCAATGTTCCACGCGAACTCGATGCCGTTTTCGATACGATTGCCAGACGTTGGGGGCGGTTGGATTTCATTCTTCATGCAGTGGGCAGTGTTCCACCCGCCGACCTTCACGGTCGCCTGACCGATTGCTCGGCCGAGGGGTTTTCAAAAGCAATGGCCGTTTCGGTTCATTCGCTGATCCGCATGGCGCATCTTGCTGAACTCCTGATGACCGACGGCGGCAGCCTGATCACCCTTAGCTATCTGGGTGGTGAGCGTGTGGTTGAGAATTACAATGTGATGGGACCGGTGAAGGCAGCACTTGAAGCTACCGTTCGCTATCTCGCGCATGAACTCGGCCCGGCGAACATCCGCGTCAATGCCATTTCGGCGGGACCGGTCCAGACCCGGGCGGCGTCGGGATTGACCGGCTTTGCGAGTCTTCTGGACGCGACCGCACGCGCCGCCCCCTTGCGCCGCAATATCGAAGCCGACGAGGTCGGTCGTGCGGCATTGCTCTTTGCCAGCGACTATACCAGCGGCATCACGGGCGAGGTGCTGCATGTCGATGCGGGTGTCCATGTCGAAAGCCCCGTTCGTGCGGCAGGAAAAAACACCAAGTCGGAGGATGCGCGATGACCGTTACCAAAGATGACCATGATCCGTTGCCCGCGTCGGAGCGCCGCGATTTCCTGTATTACGCAACCGCGTCCACAGGCGCGGTTGCTGTCGGTGCCGCAGTCTGGCCGTTGATCAACTCGATGAACCCTTCAGCCGACGTAACCGCTGCCGGAACCGTCCGGGTTGACCTGTCCGGCGTCGAACCCGGACAGCGGATTACCGTCAAGTGGCAGGGGCGCCCGGTCTTTGTCTGGCGCAGGACCCCGGCGGTGATCAAGGCCGCGCGCGCGGTTGATCTTGTTGATCTTGTCGACCCCATAGACAGTGCGCGTGAAAACCCGAACCAGGCAGGCGACACCCCCGCGCGGGACGAAAACCGCACGGCGGATGCGGCTGGCGAATGGTTGATCGTGATCGGTGTCTGCACCCATCTCGGCTGCATCCCACTGGGTCAGGATGGGTCGGCGGTTGGCGAATTTGGTGGCTGGTACTGCCCGTGCCATGGATCGCACTATGATATGTCTGGCCGTATCCGAAAGGGTCCTGCGCCACGCAACCTCGATATTCCGCCTTATGATCTGGGTGAGGATCTGCAACTCGTGATCGGCACCTGATTGATGGATCGGTCCATAAACCCATTACTCGCGAAGGAAACCATGACATGCAAGCCAAGGATATCATGACAACATCGGTGATCTCTGCCCAGCAGGACGGAAAGGTCGAGGACGCGGTTCGATTGATGCTGGATCATCACGTCAGCGCCCTGCCAGTTCTTGACGCCGAAGGCGATCTGAAGGGGCTTATCAGCGAAGGCGACCTGATGCGACGTGTCCGCAGGCTTGACGGTCCACGCCGATCCTGGTGGCTCGAAGTGCTGGGTGGCTGGGGTGACTCCGCCCAGGATTTCGTCAAGCTGAGAAGTCACCGTATCGAAGATGTGATGACCCGCGATGTCGTATCAGTCGGGGAATCCACTCCGGTTGCCGAGATTGCGCGTCTTCTGGAAAAGCACCGGATCAAACGGGTTCCCGTGCTGCATGACGGGCGCGTGGTGGGGATTGTCAGCCGCGCCAACCTGCTCCATGCCCTGTCGACCATTTCGGAAGGGACACTGCGCAAGCCGACCGAGGACGATCGCGTGTTGCGCACGAAAATAGATGTGTCCCTGAAGGAGGTGCCCGGTGCGGCGGTCAACCTGATCAACTACACCGTCGACAAGGGCCATGTCGCCGTCTGGGGCGTCGCAGATAGCGATTTCGAAGAGAACGCAATTCGCGTCGCGGTCGAGAACGTGCCAGGTGTGCGCAGTGTCGAGATCAAGATGGGCCGACTGCCGGCATGGTCCTATGGTATATAAGGGGCGCTGACTGACGCCTCCCCGAATGAGGACGGGCGTTGAAGTTACCACGCAACCACTCACCAGCGTCAGACCGATCAGTCGATCCGGGTGTGGGTTCCGACCTGCTCCAAAGACTGACCGATGCGGCATGAGGGACGCATAGGTCCAGCGGTTCGGGATGACCGTGTTCAAGGACTCGCCCCCGGCCTCCGTCAGCAGCCCGTTTGCCGTCCTGGCAGGCGATATCAGTCCTTCGGAACTTTTATCCCAACGGTTTCTGGCCGAGCACATGGTGAGCCGCATTCAAAATTTCATGTTGGGTATCCTGGTCCTGTAAGGCTTTCAGACGGCTGACGTCTACAGGATGAACGCAAACAAAAGGAGGTCCAGATGGACAACCGTTCCAACTCCCAGACTCAAGACAAATCCGCCGAGAATTCGACGGGATGTTGCGGTGGCAAGTCCGAAGCGCAGCCGCAAACCAAGGCGGAGCCGCGCGTCACGGAAGCCGCCAGCGACAAACCGGCCAAGTCCGGCTGCTGTTGCGGCCAGAACTGAAGCCAGCCCGCGCAGGGCAAACGCCTTGCGCGGATGCGCGCCCATCCTGAACCGATATCCGCTGGCCGAGGTGTCGGCGCGACGCATCGAAAATCGAGATGAAAGGAACAAGCCATGATGCCACTCATCTATTTCACTGCAATCGCAGCGATCCTTTTTCTGGCCCTGCGCATGACGTGCGGGGCCTGTGTCATGGGCGCGGAGACCGGGACAGGGCGTGCGCGTCTGCCGATCATGCCGCTGGGATGGGCGCTGAGCCTGTTTCTGGTGCTGACATATCTGGTTTGCGTCATATTCGACCTGATCTTCCCCGGTTATGCGATGTACCAGACTTGGGCGGGCCTGCTGCCCGGTTTCGTGTGGCTGACCCCAACCGGCTTTCTTATCGGCCTGGCTGAGAGCTTTCTGTATGGCTGGTACGCCGCGCTGATCTTCGGCGGACTCTTCAACGCCATCGCGAGCAACGGAGTTAAGGCATGACACTGATCGCACGTCCGAAACTGCGCTTTCTCGGTGCTGCCGGAACCGTGACGGGATCGCGCTACCTGATCGAGGCCATGGGACAGCGCATTCTGGTCGATTGCGGCCTGTTCCAGGGTTTCAAGCAATTGCGCGCACGCAATCGAAAGCCGTTTCCGGTGCGTCCCGATACCATTGACACGGTGCTGTTGACGCATGCACATCTGGACCATTCGGGGTATCTGCCTGCGCTGATCCGGGCGGGGTTTCGCGGACGGGTTCATTGCACCGAGGCAACCGCCGAATTGTGCGGCCTTATCCTGCCCGACAGCGGACATATTCAGGAAGAAGAGGCGCGTTTTGCCGCTCGCAAGAGGTTCTCGAAACATAAGAACCCGAAACCGCTCTATACGCTCAAGGACGCACAGACGGCGTTGGAACGCCTTCAGACGCACGGCTTCGATCACAGGATCAACCTTGGCGATGGGATTGCGGCCCGGTTCATTCCGGCTGGACATCTTCTGGGCGCCGCCCAGATCCGACTTGAGATCGGCGACAGGGTCGTTCACTTCAGCGGCGATCTGGGGCATGATCCGGATCCGGTGATGCGACCGCCGACACCTTTTGGCGGGGCCGATGTGCTGGTCTGCGAATCCACATATGGCAATCGTTTACACCCCGACACCGACCCCGAGGCCGAACTGGCTCCGATCCTGAAACGCACATTCTCGCGCGGTGGCACGGTGCTGATCCCGTCTTTTGCGGTCGGGCGGGCGCAGGGGCTGATGCTGCATATCTCGCGGCTGATGCGGCGCGGTGACATCCCCTATGTTCCAGTGTATCTCAACAGTCCGATGGCGGTGGATGCGACCGAAATCTATCACCGCCACCACACCGAGCATCACGTCAGCCGCGAAGACTGCAACGCGATGTTCGAGATTGCCAAGCGGGTGAACACGGTCGAGCAGTCGAAGGAACTGAACACGCGTCATGGCCCGATGATCATCGTGTCGGCCAGCGGGATGCTGACAGGCGGGCGTATCCTGCACCATCTGGCCAGCTTTGGAGGGGACCCGCGCAACACCATCCTGCTGTCCGGCTTTCAGGCTGGCGGAACGCGCGGCGCTGCACTGGCCGGGGGTGCGCAAAGTCTGCGCATGTTTGGTCGGGACTTCCCGATCAACGCCGAAGTGGTTCAGCTTCAGTCCTTTTCCGGGCATGCCGATGCCGATGAAATCCTGCATTGGATGTCTGCGGGTCCAGCCCCGGACATGACATATCTGACCCATGGGGAACCCACGGCGGCGGACACTCTGAGATTTCGTGTCGAACATGAGATTGGCCGCCCCGTGCGCGTGCCGGAGCACCTTGAATCTGTCTTTCTGGACCGCCCGCGATGACTGATACGCTTGCTCTTATCCCCGCCGGTATCGACACTTACAGTCAACCGATCGTTTATATGAATGAAGATTGCCATATTTGTCGCTCGGAAGGATTCGCCGCTCAGGCCCGCGTTCGGATCGATCTGGAGGGCCGCTGGATTATCGCGACCCTGAACGTCGTCGGTCGCGGGTCATGGCTTGGCGTAGACCAGGCGGCGCTATCCGCTTCCGCCTGGCAGGCGCTTGGCGCAAGGGAAGGGGACAAGGCCATGTTCTCGCACCCCGAACCGGCTGCTTCCGCGTCCGTGATCCGGGCGAAAGCCTATGGCGGCAGGTTGGATCAGGCGGGGTTTGCGGCAGTCGTCAGGGACACGCTCGACAATCGGTTGTCTGATCTTGACCTTGCAGCCTTCATCACCGCCTGCGCAGGCGATCGGCTGGACGAGGCCGAGACCGTGGCGCTGACGCGTGCCATGAAAGATGCGGGGCAGACGCTCGACTGGGGTGAACGCACCGTTCTCGACAAGCACTGCGTCGGTGGTTTGCCGGGCAACCGGACGACCCCGATTGTCGTGGCTATCGTTGCGGCGGCGGGGCACCTGATCCCCAAGACGTCCAGCAGGGCGATCACGTCGCCGGCGGGCACGGCCGACACGATGGAGGTCATGGCCCCGGTTGCGCTCGATGCCACCGCTTTGCGCCGGGTGGTCGAAGCCGAGGGCGGGTGCATCGTCTGGGGGGGCGGGCTTGCCCTTAGCCCCGCTGACGATCATTTCATCCGTGTTGAACGCCCGCTGGATTTCGACTCGACCGGTCAACTGGTGGCAAGCGTGCTGTCCAAAAAGGCCGCAGCAGGTGCCACGCATGTCCTGATCGACATGCCGGTTGGACCCACCGCCAAGGTGCGATCCATGGCGGCTGCGGAAGCCCTCGGTGCCCGGCTGTCGTCAGTGGGCAAGGCGATGGGTCTGAACCTGGCGCTGCATGTCAGCGACGGTGTGGCCCCCGTCGGGCGCGGCATCGGTCCTGCGCTGGAAGCCTTGGATGTGCTCGCGGTTCTGCGACGGGCGCCAGGTGCACCTGTGGATCTGCGCGAACGGGCGCTGGATCTGGCCGGGCATCTTCTGGACCTCGCACCGGGCACCGTGGCGGGGCAGGGACGGGGCCGGGCGCAGTCGGTGCTGGACAGTGGTGCCGCTGAAGCCAAATTCCTGGCCATCTGCGCAGCGCAGGGTGGCTTCCGGGAACCGGGAACGGCGGCGCAACGGATCGAGATAGACGCCCCGCACGCGGGCGTATTGATGGCCGTAGACAACCGCCGCATCGCCCGCATCGCCAAGTTGGCTGGCGCACCGCGCCAAAAAAGCGCAGGCATTCGATTGCTGACGCAGATCGGCGACCGGGTGGAGAAAGGTCAGCCGCTCTATGAGCTTCATGCCGAAACACCCGGCGAACTGGCATATGCCCTGTCCTATGCCGAATCCCAGACCGATGTAATCACGCTGTCCGAGAGTATGCCATGATCCTTGTTCCGTTTCCCGAGATGAAGCCGCTGGCCGAAACTCTGGCCCCCGCGATGGGGGTCGATTTGCGACCGCTCGATTGGCACCATTTCCCCGATGGCGAGAGCCTGATGACCCTGCCAGCCGATCTGGACGGGGCTGATGTGGCGCTGTTGGCAACCTTGCGCGATCCAGACCGTCTTGCCTTGCCCTTGCGCTTTGCCGCGGCGACCGCCCGCGAGATGGGCGCGCGCCGGGTCGGATTGATTGCACCCTATCTCGGCTACATGCGGCAGGATCGTCGTTTCAAGGTCGGGCAGGCGGTCAGCGCGCCGATCTTCGCGCAATTCCTGGGCGAAAGTTTCGACTGGCTGGTGAGCATTGATCCGCATCTGCACCGCATCGCGCAACTGGACGATGTCTTCCCGATACCTGCAATCCGGGCAGTGTCCGCCCCGCTGCTTGCGGAATGGATCGTGGAAAATATTCCTGACGCCGTTCTGCTCGGCCCAGACAGCGAAAGCCAGCAATGGGTGGCCGAGGTCGCGGACCTGGCCGGACGGCCCTATGAAGTGCTGCGCAAGATCCGAACCGGCGACCGTCAGGTCGAGGTCAGCGTGCCGGACAATGCCTTGTTGCGGGCAGGTACGCCTGTGATACTGGATGATATCGCTTCGTCTGGGCGGACACTGGTGCGCACCATCGAACGGTTGGTCTCGGCAGGCACCCGCGCGCCGGTGTGCCTGGTCATCCATGCGGTTTTTGCAGGATCGGCCCACGACGATATTCTGGCGGCCGGTGCCGCACGGATTGTCACAACCGATACGATTCCGCATCGGTCGAATTTCATCGGCGTGTCATCGCTTCTTGCCGAAACTATCCTGAAGATCACCAAGGGGGTTGACCTTCCGGCCACTGGAAGGAGCACGTTGAGCACCAGGAATTCGACAGGACGTAACGGATGAACGCGAATATGAAAGCCAGCAGTCACGCGCCGCATGGTGTAAGCCCCTTCTTCATGGGGGGCGGACTTTTTCTTGTCTCGGCGCCAGTTCACCTAAGTGTCGAGCAAGATGTGTCCATCCTGATTTCGGCGCTGACCCTGGCTTTGATCGGCGGTGCCTACATTGGTTTTGCGGCACAACACATTTCACAGAAAGTCTTCTGGGGTGAACTTGCAGTGGCAATCGGGTTTGCGCTGGCAGCGCTTGCGGGTGTGATGTGGTGGCCGGCGATGATTGGGCTGGGCTTGATCGCTCATGCTGTTTGGGACATCCTGCATCATAATCGCAAATTCGGGGCAGATGTTCCAAGCTGGTACATATCGTTGTGCGCCGTGTTCGACATCGCTGCCGGGCTATTCCTGCTTCTTCTATACGGGCTTTGACGCGTCTGGACGCGGCAACAGAAACTTCCGACTGAAATAAATAACATGTTCGAGGCAAACATATGAAACAGAAACTTCACTCTGCCGTTTCCGAAGACGGCATCATCTATACCTGTCCGATGCATCCCGAGGTGCGCGATACCAAACCCGGCGATTGCCCGAAATGCGGTATGCACCTGGTGCCCGAGACCGAGGTCGCGGAGTCAAAGCATTCTCACGGCGGACACGATGCCTGCCATGGTCATGATCATGGCGCCCATGATCATGGCGCCCATGCACATGGCGCCCATGCACATGGCGCCGCCGCGAATGGCGAAAAGGGTGGGCGCTACGACACCGTCCCCGCTGGCCACTTGGGTGCGATCTATACCTGCCCGATGCACCCCGAGGTCCGCCAGCCGGAACCAGGTTCCTGTCCAATTTGCGGCATGGGGCTGGAACTGGAAAGTGCAACCATGATCGAAGAGGGACCGAACCCCGAACTGGTGGATTTCACCCGCCGGTTCTGGGTCGGCACCGTGCTGACCATCCCGCTGCTTGTCCTGACGATGGCACCTTATGTGGGGTTCCCCGGCGTGCGCGAGATTTTTGGCGAACGCACGACGCTGTGGATCGAACTTGTGCTGGGCACGCCCGTTGTCCTTTGGAGCGGTTGGCCATTCATGGTGCGTGGCTGGAATTCTTTCCGGACGTTGAACCTCAACATGTTCTCGCTCATCAGCATGGGTGTGATGGCGGCGTGGCTCTTCAGTATCGTCGCCGTTCTGGCTCCTGATATCTTCCCCGATGGCTTTCGCGATCCCGAAGGTAATGTCGGTGTCTATTTTGAGGCTGCGGCCGTGATCGTCACCCTTGTCCTGCTGGGGCAGGTGATGGAATTGCGTGCCCGCGAAGGCACCGGCAAGGCGATCCGTGCGCTGCTGGACATGGCGGCAAAAACAGCGCGTGTGATCCGCGATGACGGGACCGAAGAAGAAATCCCTCTGGAGGAGGTGCAAGTCGGCGATCGTCTGCGCGTGCGCCCAGGTGACAAGGTGCCGGTTGATGGCACCGTTGTGGATGGGCGTTCTTCGGTGGATGAAAGCATGATTTCGGGCGAGCCGGTTCCGGTCGAGAAGACCGAGGGCGACGCGCTGACGGGGGCGACGATCAACGGAACCGGCAGCCTGGTGATGGAGGCGACGCGGGTCGGTGCCGACACGATGCTGTCTCAGATTGTCGAGATGGTGGCGAACGCACAACGCTCGCGCGCGCCGATCCAGAAATATGCCGACAAGGTCGCGGGTTTCTTCGTGCCTGTGGTGATCGTGATCGCGATCCTGTCTTTCATCGCCTGGGCGAGTTGGGGGCCGGCACCTGCGCTGAGCTATGCCCTGATTTCAGCGGTGGCGGTGCTGATCATTGCATGTCCCTGTGCGCTGGGTCTGGCCACGCCGATGTCGATCATGACGGCCACCGGCCGCGGTGCGCAGGCAGGCGTTCTGATCAAGAATGCCGAGGCGCTGGAGCGGTTCGAGAAGGTCGATACCCTGATCGTGGACAAGACCGGCACCCTGACCGAAGGCAAGCCCCGGCTTGTCGCGGTCTTGCCGGAACCGGGGCATGACGAGGCCGAGGTGCTGAGGCTGGCCGCTTCGCTTGAGCGTGGCTCGGAACACCCGCTGGCTGAAGCCATCGTGCGTGGCGCCGAAGATCGAAACGTGGACATGGCAAATGCCAGCGATTTCGAAGCGGTGACCGGCAAGGGCGTCAAAGGCGTGGTCGACGGACAAGCGGTGGCGCTGGGAAACCTCGCTTTGATCACCGACATGGGGCTTGAGGGTGGCGCGCTGACCGAAAAGGCCAACGCACGACGCGACGAGGGCGAAACCGTGATGTTTGTCGTGCTGGAAGGCAAGATTGCCGGTTTGGTCAGCGTGGCCGACCCGGTCAAGGAAACGACGCCTGCCGCGCTGAAAGCGCTGCATGATCTGGGCTTTCGGATCATCATGGCCACCGGTGACAACGAACGCACGGCC
The DNA here is from genome assembly GCF_056857795.1 of Aliiroseovarius sp. B-4. Classification (NCBI taxonomy): domain Bacteria; kingdom Pseudomonadati; phylum Pseudomonadota; class Alphaproteobacteria; order Rhodobacterales; family Paracoccaceae; genus Aliiroseovarius; species Aliiroseovarius sp. B-4. The sequence continues at coordinate 140,880 of NZ_JBSXNV010000029.1, read as the reverse complement.
AAGGCCATTGGCGCGCGGCTGGGGATCGACGAGATCCGCGCCGACGTGTTGCCCGAGGACAAGGCGCGGATCATTCGCGATTTGCAGGATAAAGGCCGCAAGGTCGCCATGGCCGGTGATGGCGTCAACGACGCGCCCGCGCTGGCGCAGGCAGATGTTGGCATCGCCATGGGCACGGGCGCGGATGTGGCCATTGAAAGCGCGGGTTTCACGCTGATCAAAGGCAATCTCGACGGGATCGTGCGCGCGCGACGCCTGTCGCGCGCCACCATGCGCAACATCCGTCAGAACCTGTTCTTTGCGCTGATTTACAACGCTTCAGGCGTGCCAGTGGCTGCGGGTGTGTTGTTTCCATTCTTCGGCATTCTGATCAGCCCGATGTTTGCTGCTTTCGCGATGAGCGCCTCGTCCATCTCGGTGGTGCTGAACGCGCTGCGACTGCGAGGTGCAAAAATATGAGATTGAATGTCTTTCGGGCAGCGCTCTTTGCCTTTGGCCTTACCGTCACCGGAACAGCGGCAATCGCACACGAGTTCACCGCCGCGATTTTCGTGACCGGCGACAACCGCGAGTCGCGTCTCGCCGAGGCGGTCAACGGGTTTCTGCTCGCGGCAGACGAGCGCGACGGGCATCCAGCCGAAACATCCGATGGCCATCTTGGCGGGGTGGACGTGCAGGTTCTGCCACTGCCTGCCGAAGCCGCTGGTCGGGTCGTCGGATTGACCGGGTCACCGCAGTCGTCGCCTGATGTCCTGGTGGTGATGGGGTCAGAGACGCTGACCTCCGCGACGCTTTCGGAGTTCGGATTCGACGGGGTTTTGATACATACAGGCGCGCTTCCCGACAATTGGGCAACTGAAGACGCCCCGGGCAGCTTTGCCGCGCGCTATCGCAGCGCATATGGCACCGCACCGACCGAGGCGGCGGCACAGGGATATAACGCTGCACGACGTTTGGATGCTGCGATCCGTCCGCTTGACGGGATTTCTCCGCGCAGGGCATTGGAAACCTCGCTTGCTGATACGGTGGACGGCATCAATTGGATGGAGGATACCCGATAACGGAAAACCGGTGTCAGTTTCCGATCTGGCGCCCAAAATTCTCAGCACAACCAGCTGGGTCGAAACCGGATGTCAAGCAGACCGCCCCCCTTCGTCAGATTGTCACGTGCTGCGCTGACACTTGTCTGAACGATGTCTTGGCCTGAACGCTCGTCTTCCTCTGTGACGGACCCCAGTGCGTGATGAAACGCAGTAGCATCATGCAAGGGCCGACCATTCAGGCACTGGCGTTCCTTCCGGTTCTGGTGTGGTCACTTGTGCGATCGGTTCGCAGCAGGCAGGGTAAAAAGGGCACCTGCCAAACATCAACGAAACCTGTAACGGAGGTTTTATTGAATACGTCAGTTCTTATTCTCGCCACCGCTGCTACATTTCTGGGCAGTGTGCCGGCGCGGGCAGAAAGCCATCGACAAGATATGCCGGTCACGGTGTCAAACAGCCCTATGACGGGCAGATCGGACGCCGCCAAAGGACGGATGCTTTTTGCGTCGAAGGGCTGCGTTGTCTGCCATTCGGTCAATGGTGTCGGCGGCGAAGACGCGCCGCCGCTGGACGCCGAATTCATGGACTTGCCCATGAACGCCGTCGAATTCGCCGCCCGGATGTGGGCTGGTGCGGAGGCAATGGTCGAATTGCAACGTGACGAATTTGGCGATGTCGTCAATCTGAACGGTGCCGAACTGGCCGCCATAATCGCGTTTGCCCATGACGCCGATGAACAGGCGAAATTCTCGACGGCAGATATTCCGGACAAGGTCGGAAAAATGATGGACCACATGGAGCAGGAAGGCGCGCATGATGACATGCAAGACGATCATGACTAGGGCGTTTCGCCGGCAGGTTACATAGGTGCCGCTGACGGGTGCCATCACTCAATCATTCTGAAACAGGCAGGGCAGATCAATATGGCGCAAGACCAGATGTGCAGGGATCGAAGTATAGGGTTGATCCGTCTGGGTGGTGCCATCGAATTTGGCACGAGTGTGCCGATTTCGGACGCAGATGACCACCTGACCCTGTCCGGGGCGCTCGACGTCTTGCCGGGATTACGTCCGGTTTTGCCGGTTGAGACGTGGATCTACGGCACCAATGGAGACAGCGCATGAAACAGCTTCGGAGCCTCATGCGGTTGATCCGGATCTTCGCCAGCCTTTCTGCGGACATCCGGGCGCTTCGCCGGTACGTTCCAACCGGTGACGGTACGCGCGCAGCGGATCGGTTTGCCGAGAACCTTACGGCGCTCGGCCCGGTGTTTGTGAAGCTCGGACAAATTCTCAGCACCCGCCCGGACATCCTGCCGGAAGCCTATGTCGCACGGCTGACCGCTTTGCAGGAACATGCACCGGAAATCGCGTTCGAGACGGTTCGCCAGGTTGTCGAGGAAGAGCTTGCGACGTCTCTTGAAACGGCATTTGCCAGCTTTGAACCCTCGCCCGTCGCCGCCGCGTCGCTTGCCCAGGTGCACAAGGCAAGGTTGCTGGATGGCAGGACCGTTGCCGTCAAGGTGCAGCGGCCCGGGCTGGAGCCGCTGTTCCATCGCGATCTTGACGCTCTGGAACTTGGACTGCGAGTCGTCCGCCTTCTGGCACCGCGACGGCTTCGTCGCACAAACTTGGCTGCATTCCTGGCAGAGTTCCGGCGCTATTCGTTGGGCGAACTGGATTTCCGGGCCGAAGCCAGTGTGATGGAACGGTTTCGTGTAAATCTTGCCGAACAAGATGGCGTGCATATTCCATTGACCTTCGCGGACCTCACGACGGCCAGGATGCTGACAATGGATTGGGTCGACGGCATGCGGCTGTCCGAGGCGGCGACCACTCTTTCTGCACAGACCCGCTCCGCGCTGGTCGACAGGCTGGTGTCGGTGCTGCTCAAGATGTTCATCTCGGATGGCTTGTTTCACGCCGATCTTCATCCGGGCAACATCGTTTTTCACGCCGATGACACGTTCACCCTGCTGGATTTCGGTATGTTTGGCGCGTTGAATACGGAAGAACGCGACCGGTTCGTGCTTTACTGGATTGCCGTCGCACAGCGACAGACCCGGCGTGCCTATTACCATTTCAGCAAGCAGACCAAGCCGCTGCCTGACGCAGATCACGTGTTGTTCCAGCAAAGTTTTGAGAGTCTCGCTACCCGGTTCTACGCGGTGCCCTCGCGCGAGGCCAGCCTTGCGCGAACATACCTTGCAATGATGCGTGCGGGATACCGGGCGGGCTTCGTATTTCCCACGTCTCTCATGCTGCACGCCAAGGCACTCACCACCGCCGAGGCGCTGCTGTTCAAACTGGCGCCGGATATGCGCTTCGACGAAGTCTCGCGGCCGTTCATAGCGCGGGAACTGACCGCGAGGCTTGCACAATCCGATCCGTTGGGCAAAATCTCGCAAATCCTTCCCGAACTCTTGCTGACAGGGGCCATGCCACCCGCCGAAGCGATTGATGACACCTGGGACAGATCTGCGACCCATGGCATGTGGGAAAGCGTGCTGGGCGCGCGCGGGTCGTCGGATGGAGGCATCGGACGTGCTGGGCTTGCGACCCTATTTCACAGATTTGCGCGACGCCACCTGGGGCAGGAGACAGAGCAACTACTTTCGGAAACCTGGGCGACCTACGATACTCTCGAGACCGATATTCCGCTTCAGCCGAACATTGGCGCGATGCTGACCACACATCTCGCCGCGCTGACACTTGCGTTGCACCGGACGCTTGTCTCGCACGCGCGGTCGCCCGAGCAGAGCCACGCGCTGATCCATGCGATAGGCTGGGATATCTATCGCCGTATGGCCGATCCCCCCCTGGAACTGGCCCGTGCCATCACTGCTGACCCGGCAAAACGTCTGCGTATTGCGACCGACCTTTTCCGCCGCTTCCCGTTCGGGCCGCCGGGATACGGCTGGCGCGATGTCGATGCGGGCGAAGATGTTGTCGCCTTCGACTGCACGAAATGCCCCGTCGCAGACTTCTTTGCCCAAAACGGCAATGCGGAGCTTTGCACCGCGACATGGTGCGCGCTCGACTTTCCATTGGCCGAAAAATGGGGCGGGCGGCTAGTTCGGCCCAAGACCATTGCCAGCGGCCATGATCATTGTAACTTCCGTTGGCATACCGGACCGGTTCCGATTGATGCGGAAACAAACAAGGCAGGACAGAATGCAGAACCACGATAAAGATAACGACAGGCACGGCAGTTACCGTGAAGGCTCGATCAGCCTGGGTGGTGCCGTCGCCATGGGCACGGGGGTGATGATCGGCGCGGGTATCTTTGCGCTGACCGGACAGATCGCGCAACTTGCCGGTCCGCTTTTCCCGTTGGCCTTCATCGTCGGCGCCATCGTGACAGGCTTCAGTGCTTACAGCTATATCAAGATGTCGAACGCGTGGCCGTCGGCGGGTGGCATCGCGATGATCCTTCAGAAATGCTACGGTTCAGGCGCGATCGCGGCGGGGGCGGCGCTGCTCATGGCGCTCAGCATGGTGATCGCCCAAAGCCTCGTGGCGCGCACATTCGCGACCTATGTCCTGCGCCCCTTTGACATCACCGGCGGGCCGCTGGTCCCCATTCTGGCGGTGGCGGTGATTGTCTTTGCGTTTCTCGTCAACATCGCCGGGAACCGCTCTGTCGGGCTGCTGTCGCTGATCATGGCGGCGATCAAGATCGGCGGTATCGCGCTTTTTGGCATTGCCGCGCTCTGGTCGAGCGGGTTTCAGTTCGCTGCCGCATCGCAGACGGCCGAATCTTTCGGACTTGTCGGGTTCACTGCGTCGGTTGCGCTGGCGATCCTTGCCTTCAAGGGGTTTACGACGATCACCAACAGCGGCGGCGAGATCACCGACCCGCATCGCAATGTGGGTCGCACAATCATGATCTCCATTGCGATCTGCGTGGTTGTCTACCTGCTTGTAGCTTTCGGTGTCGGCGCGAGCCTGTCCATCGACGAGATCATCGCTGCGCGCGATTACTCACTGGCCCAAGCGGCCGAACCCGCGCTGGGACAGGTGGGGTTCTACCTGACGGTCTTGCTCGCCGCCGTGGCCACCGCGTCGGGCGTTCTGGCCAGCGTGTTCGCCGTGTCACGAATGCTGGCGATGTTGACCGACATGAAGATGATCCCGCACAGCCATTTCGGCATGTCGGGCAAGATCCAGCGCCACATGCTGCTCTATACGGTCGTGATCGCCTCGACGCTGGCGGTGTTCTTCGATCTGGGCAGGATCGCCTCGCTGGGTGCGTTTTTCTATCTCATCATGGATATGATCGTGCATTGGGGCGTCTTCCGGTTCAGACGGAAAGAGATCGGGGCGGCGGCACCGGTATTGTTGATGGCGCTCGCCTTTGATGCGGTGGTGTTGGCGGCCTTTACCTCGATGAAACTGCAAAGTGATCCCGCAATTGTTATCTATGCACTGCTTGCCATTCTCGCGGTTTTTGGCTTTGAAAGACTGTATCTCAAGGCTTGGACCAACCAGGCAGCGTAGTTATGCACGCATCAATCAATAAAAGCAGGAGCACGCGTCTTGAAATTGACAGTAGATCAAAGACCTTGGTGGCAACGACACTTGGTCGTTATCGTTTTGTCCGTGCTTGGCACCGGGCTTCTGTTGTATAGCCGTGCCGAATGGTCCGCCATGCACCGTTGGAACCGGGCCGTTGGCGATATGTCGATTGTTCTGGTCGCACTGGCAATGGCGATAGGGCCGGTATCGCGGCTTTGGCGTGGTTCTGTGCGATTTCTGCCTTATCGGCGAGAGTTGGGCATATACGCTATCCTGCTGGCCCTCGCTCATGCCGCCATTATCCTGTTCGGATGGGTCACGCTTGATCTGATGCGCCTGTTCGGGTTCGAATTCCACCCGGGACTACAACGATACGTCATGGTCAACCACGGGTTCGCACTGGCCAATCTGATCGGTTTGCTGGCGCTTCTTTATGGCATCATCCTGGCGGTTACGTCGAACGATTACAGCCAGCGGCGGTTGGGCAACAACGTATGGAAATTCATCCAGCAGGGCACGTATATACTCTGGTGGCTGACAGTGCTGCATACGGCCTATTTCCTGTTCCTGCATTTCCTGGATTACCACCGCCAGACGCCGGACCCGAACTGGGCGCAATGGCCGTTCGTGGCGCTTGTGGCGAGTGTCGTTGCCTTGCAATTCGCGGCGTCAACGGCGACATGGCGCAAATCTCGCCTAAAAAGGACCGGCATGGCCAAGGCTGAGTAGCGCGCGATTGTCGCGCGCGGATATTGCCCACATGGCGGCCATCTTCGGCTCAGACCTTGCCGTCATCCTCGTCGATGATGTCCTTCCGACCTTGCGCCGCAGGCGGTTGTCCTGACATATCTTGCGGCGGTCCATCCGGCCTGGCACAAGGCTGCCAAACCCACAGACGGTTCATCATTGCATAGAGAAATGTTGCGGACCAGGCGATCAGCAGAAGACCTATGAGCGCTTCAACGCCGGTTAGAAAACGCAAATGCTCGGTGGGGAATATGTCGCCTATTCCGAGGGAAGTATAGGTTATCGCCGAAAAATAGTAGTAATCGAGCAGTGTCACGATGGGTTCACCCGCAAACGCACCCAGGTTCAACCACCGTTCGGCCAAAGCATAAGCGACTGCGAAGATTCCGATTTCTAGCATGTGTATGGAAAACAGCAGGATCAATACCGCAAGAACGCGGGTCGAGGAGTGCAACGGTATCTTGGCCATCCCGCCACTACACCACCTCAGAGCGATGAGATGCATCACGGCCGTCAAAAGAAATGCCGATACGGAAAGAGCAATAGACAGAAGCAATGTTGCCTTCCTTTCGTTTCATTCGTGGCCACTATAAACGCCATGCGCGGTCCATACATCCCTGTCGCTGTCTGCGTTCGAACTCTGATATCTGGCAAACACCACAGGACCGAATGGTTGACGGATTTGGGTTCTACCCATTTTGTGCGTCCTGTTCTCTTCAGAAATCGTAGCACTTTTGGCGAGCATTCGAAGGCCGGAGTGATGGCATGGAAATGGATATTGGATCGGCGCAAAGCACAACAGCTGTTGCGCCGATCTGGATCTGGTATCCAGCGAAGGCGACCTCGCTTATAGTGGCCGTGTCGTGTGCGCCGCGTGTGCCATGAGTCGTCTAAAATGGAAAAATCTGGCGATGTTGGAGCGTATTCCTGCGCATAAACTTTGCCCTGCAACAGTTTGAAGATACAAGAGTAATGCTGCCAAGAAAACACGCCAGACTTTCTATTGCTCCGATGATGGATTGGTCCGACCGCCATTGCCGCTATTTCCATCGGCTGATGACCCGTCAAGCGCTACTTTATACCGAAATGGTGACTGCGCCCGCGCTGGTGCGTGGGGGGGCGGTGCATTTGCTTGATTTCAATCCCGAAGAACACCCGGTGGCGGTGCAGCTTGGCGGCTCTGACCCGCAGGAACTGGCCCAGGCCACGAAGCTGTGCGTTGCGCGCGGGTATGACGAAGTGAACCTGAATGTCGGCTGCCCGTCGGATCGCGTTCAGTCAGGGACGTTCGGTGCGGTGCTCATGCGCGATGCACCGTTGGTGGCAGAATGCATGAGGGCGATGAAAGACGTCGCGCAAGATACGGAAGTTACAGTAAAATGTCGGATAGGGGTGGATGATCAAAGTGCCGATGAGGTCCTGCCTGCGTTCATCGAAACCGTCGCCGCAGCCGGTGTAACCCGGTTTACCATCCATGCGCGAAAGGCGTGGCTGCAAGGGTTAAGCCCGAAGGAAAACCGGGACATTCCGCCGCTGGATTATCCCTTGGTGCACCGGATGAAGGCTGCGTTTCCCGCGCTGCACCTGTCGATCAATGGTGGCATCACCACGTTGGAGGACGCCCGCGCGCATCTTGACGTTATGGACGGGGTGATGATCGGGCGCGCGGCCTATCATGATCCAGCGAGTGTGCTGTTGGGCGCGGATCAGGCGATTTTCGGCGCGACCGACCCTTCGCGCACCGCCCATGAGGTGGTCGAGGCGATGTATCCTTACATTGAGGCGCAACTGACCAAGGGCGTGCGCCTGCATTCGATCACGCGTCACATGCTGGGAACCTTCACAGGCCGTCCGGGCGCGCGCAAGTGGCGTCGTATCCTTTCCGAAGGCGCGTCAAAGGACGGCGCAGGGGTTGCCTTGGTGGCCGAGGCTCTGTCACATGTGCCCGATCACGTCCCCGTAAGCTGAGGCCATTCATGCCAGACCTTTCGATTCTTCTGCCGATGGCCGGGCTTTTGCTGGTGATCGGCGCTTTCGCTGGCGTTCTGGCGGGCCTTCTTGGCGTTGGTGGTGGCATCGTGCTGGTGCCCGCGTTTTTCTATGCGTTCACCGCCTTGGGTTACGCGTCTGACCAGTTGATGCAAATCTGTCTGGCCACGTCGCTCGCAACGATCATCGTCACATCACTCCGGTCGGTTCATTCGCATAACCGCAAGGGCGCGGTGGAATGGGACATCCTGAAAACATGGGCGCCGGGCATAGCGGTGGGGGCCTTGATCGGAGTGCTGGTCGCCTCGGGTTTGCGCTCGACGGTGTTGCAGGCGATCTTTGGCGGGCTGGGGCTGGTGATCGGGGCCTATCTGGGGCTGGGGCGTGCCAACTGGCGATTGGCCGAAGCGATGCCGACCGGTCTGCGCCGCGCGCTGTTGTCACCTGCGCTTGGGTTTTTGTCGGTGCTGATGGGGATCGGCGGTGGTAGTTTCGGTGTGCCATTGATGACGCTGCACGGCCGCCCGATTCATAATGCGGTGGCGACAGCCGCGGGTTTTGGCGTATTGATCGCTGTGCCGTCGGTTCTGGGGTTCCTGTTGGTGTCGATTGCGCCCGACGCCCGCCCGCCCTTTACGATCGGTGCGGTCAACCTGCCAGCCTTCGGACTGGTGGTGGCGATGACGATGATCACCACACCCTACGGCGTGAAAATCGCCCATGCGATGGACCCGAAACCGCTGAAACGTATCTTTGCGGTGTTCCTGACGCTGGTGGCGTTGAACATGCTGCGCAAGGCTTTGCTGGGGTAAGAGTTACGCCGGGCCTTCGGCACCTTCGGCCCGGAAAGCTGCGATGGTGTCAGCGCGCAGGGCGCGCTTGGTCACGCCGTCCTGTTCCAAGGTCACGATCACACTTTCGGACCCGCACATCAGCTCGCCATCCACGTAGGTGCCGTATTCCATGACGAACGAACTGTTGCGGTAACTCTTGGTGCGCGCGGTGATCACATAGTTGTCGCCCAGATGCAGCGGTTTGAAATAACGTGCATAATTGGTTGCCAGAACCACTTGCGGGTCGCCGTCGCCGTAACTTGTGACATGGACGTGAGCGAAATAGGGGATGCGGATCGATTCAAACCACCGGAAATAGGCGACATTGTTGACGTGGTTCAAGGCGTCCAACTCGTGAAACCGAACGCGGTCCGCCAGCCCATAGTTCCAGCCCTCCGGCACGCCGACGCTGTGCAATTGGGTAGCATTCAGTGGCGTGACCAGCGGGATATGGGCAAATGGATCGGACATCGGGCACCTTGGCGTTTAGCCAGCTGCGCTGGTGTCGGCATCCGGCAAGCATTGGAAGACTGGAGCGGGTGAAGGGAATCGAACCCTCGTCGTCAGCTTGGGAAGCTGCTGCTCTACCATTGAGCTACACCCGCGTGCCACTTTGGTTATGTCACCCGTGAAGGGGCGTCAAGTGGCTGACATATGCCAGCGCCGCGTTTCAGCCGCGCCGCCGTCTGCGCCGCCGTCCACCGTCCTCTCCATCGCCGCCACCCGAGTTAAAGCTGGGGTCTGGCAATGTCACAATGCTGCGCAGGATCGGGAACGGCTCGACCGCGTTGGGCATGGCCGAAGCGTTGACGAAATGCTCCTGAAAGCGCGGCTCAACGGCGGTTTCGATCTTCTGGATCTTGCGCACGGTCTCTTCGATTTCGGCCCGTGCGGCACGGTTCAGAAGCGCGATACGCGCGCCGGTGCCCGCCGCGTTGCCTGCTGACGTCACCTTGTCCAGCGGGCAGTCCGGGATCATGCCCAGCACCATGGCGTGTTTGGCCGAGATATGCGCGCCAAAAGCACCGGCCAACACCACACGGTCCACCGCATCGACGCCGCGCTTGTCCATCAACAGACGCGCGCCGGAATAGAGCGCCGCTTTGGCCATCTGGATGGCGCGTATATCGGCGTTGGTGACGGCAATCGGGCCGTTATCACTGTCGCCATCCCACAGGCGATAGGAATAGGTGCGCCCGTCAGCAAAGCAACGGTCGGTGCCGGTTTGTTCTGGCGATCCGATCAACCCGCCCGCATCGACAAGCCCAGCCATGCGCATTTCTGCAATCACCTCGATGATGCCGGAGCCACAGATGCCGGTGACGCCCGTGGTCGCAATCGCCACGTCAAAACCCGGCTCGGTGGACCACAGGTCCGACCCGATCACCTTGAAGCGCGGCTCTTTGGTGGCGGGGTCGATCTCGACCCGTTCGATGGCGCCGGGGGCGGCGCGCTGGCCTGCGCTGATCTGTGCACCCTCGAAGGCCGGGCCGGTGGGCGACGAACACGCCATGACACCGGTCTTGTCACCCAACAGAATCTCGGCATTGGTGCCGACATCAACGACCAGCACAAGGTCGTCGGATTTGTCAGGCGCTTCCGACAGCGCCACGGCAGCCGCGTCCGCGCCCACATGGCCCGCGATGCAGGGCAGCAGGTAGACGCGCGCCGAGTGGTGGACCGACAGGTTCAGGTCATCCGCCCGCAGACGAAGCGCATTGGAGGTCGCAAGCGCGAACGGGGCCTGGCCCAGTTCAAACGGGTCAATCCCCAGCAGCAGGTGGTGCATGACCGGGTTGCAGACCACGACCACGTCCATAATCAGGCCCTTGTCGATCTCGGCGTCCGAGGCGATCTGCGTGAACAATGCATTCAGCCCTTCGCGCACCGCGTCGGTCATTTCCTGCGCGCCCGAGGGGTTCATCATTGAATAGCTGACCCGGCTCATCAGATCTTCGCCAAACCTGATCTGCGGGTTCATCAGGCCGGAGGAGGCGACGACCTCACCCGTTGCCAGATCGCACAGATGCGCGGCGATGGTTGTCGACCCAAGGTCGATGGCCACGCCATAAACCGCCCCGTCATAGTAGCCAGGCCACAAATGCATTATGCGCGGTGGGTTTTCATCGTCGCCCAGATGGACAGCCACCGTGACCTTCCATTCACCCTTGCGCAAAACCGGTTGCAAGCCTTGCAGGATGTGCAGATCAGCCTTCACATCCTCCAGGTCCCACTGCTCTTTCAGAGCCAGCACCAGACGTTCCAGATCGCCTGACGGTTCGTGCATGTCGGGTTCTTCAACCGCGACATAGAACAGCTTCACCAATGGGTCGAGTGTGATGTCCCGCGCCTCTGCCCGTTTGCGCACGACCTGTTTGTGCACCTGACTTTCAGGCGGCACGTCGATGACCACGTCGCCCTGGACCGTGGCCTGACAGCCCAGACGACGCCCCTTTGGCAGGCCGCGAATGTCGTCATAGCGTTGCTCGACCTTGTTCCATTCGGACAAGGCATCCTCGGCCACGGTCACGCCATGTTTGGAAAACTCGCCATAGCTGGGTGTGACCTGGCATTTCGAACAAATACCACGACCGCCACAGACACTGTCCAGATCGACGCCAAGTTTGCGGGCGGCGGTCAGAATCGGAGTGCCGACAGCAAAGCGGCCCCGTTTGCCAGAAGGGGTGAAAACGACCAAAGGATCCTGTGACATGCGCGCGTCTTCCTTGATGAGTTTCGCTTAATCTAGGGAAGGGGCCAGCAGGTGCAATGCCTGCCTGCGGCATCTTGGGTCTGGAAACGTCTTTTTTGGCAGATTGAGGGGAAATCAGATGCTTATCAGGCCAGTTGGGTCAGTCAGCCGGGGCCTTGCAGGTTTCCTTCTGATCAAGCCATTCCAGAATTTCTGCCCGGTTCCCGTCCAGCAACGGTGCAGGCCCCGCCGAGGTCAAGTCTGCCAGGCCGGACATTTTGATCGGATTGCCTGCCGCCTTGAAGGGCTGTTGCCCCGCCGGCGAGGGCATGCCTATGACCATGTTGCGGGCAACGATCTGCGGGTCCTGCATGGCTTCGGCCACGGTCTGAATGGGGGCGCAGGGAATGCCCGATGCTGTGAACAGCTCGATCCAGTAAGCGCGTGGATGGGCAAGGGTGACGGTCTCGATCTTGCGTCTGAGCAGCATGACGTTTTCGCACCGCGCCAGATTGGTCGCGAACGCGGCGCGTTTGGCCCATTTTGGCTTGCCGATCACGCCGCAGAACTTCTTGAACATGGCGTCGTTGCCACAGGCGATGACCATCAATCCGTCTTGCGTATGATAAGTTTCGAACGGCGCGATCGAAGGATGGCGCGCACCGGACGGGCCGGGTGATACACCGGTTTCGCTGGTGATTGCGATGGCGTGTTCCAGAATGGCCAGCTGGCTGTCCAGCATCGCCACGTCGATCTTCTGCCCCTTGCCGGTTTTTTGCCGCTGGTAGAGCGCTGCCAACAACCCGTGCCCCAGAAACATGCCCGCCACAATGTCACCGACCGAAGCACCCACTCGCACCGGCTCGCGGTTCTTTTCACCGGTGATCGACATCACTCCACCGCGCGCCTGAACAACCATATCATAAGCAGGACGCTGTGCGTCCGGCCCGGTATGCCCAAATCCCGACACGGCACCATAAATCAGTTGGGGATGCTTGGCAGACAGGCTGTCCCAACCATAGCCCAGCCGTTCCATTACGCCGGGCCTGTAATTCTCCATCACCACGTCAACCTGCCCCAACAGCCGATCAAGCACCGCCCGGTCGGCTTCGTCTTTCAGGTCGAGGGCAATGGATTGCTTGTTGCGGTTGATGGTGGCGAAATAGGCGCTGTAGTTATCGCGAAACGGGGGAAAATGCCGTGTGTCATCGCCCGTGCCCGGTTTCTCGACCTTGATCACCTTTGCTCCCAGATCCGACAGGATCATCGAGCAATATGGCCCGGCCAGAACATGGGTCAGATCAAGGATGGTGATATCTTCAAGCGGCGCGCTCATCGGCCTGTCCTTTCCTGTTTACGCAACCTCTGGGTAGAGGGCGCGCATCCCGATGACTTTGAGATGAGTCAATTGCAACGGTTAACTACAGGGAAAGAGGAAGGATTCTCCACTTCCTTTGTCGAACCCCGCGCAGCATTGTTTCGGTCGTTGCAAGAGCAGAACATCAATTCACGCAGGTAAGCGACAGAAACAAATGCTATAAAAGAATTTCGGATTCAACAAAATGATAGTGTTTGATGGACCGCGATTCAACGAGCTCGGCCTCCATCGGGTCGATATGCGGGCTGGAAATATCGTCCCCGACAAAGGCTTTTAACGCGTCGATGTCTTCCCATACCATGACGAAACAGAATTCTCGGGGAGTGTCAGCAAGCGGCGCACCTGGGATCACGTGGACAAGCCCCTTTGTCCTTTTCATCAACGGAATTGCAGTGTCGTGGAAGAACCTGCCGAACGCGTCTTCTTTGCCAGGTCGTGTAACAACTTGAAATATCCTCACAATCATGGGTTCACCCTCCTTTGGTGCGGTGCCTGAATGCAAGACCTTCTCAATCCTGACAACATAGCAGAAAACACCGACCGCGTCATCGGTGGGGAACGCCATCGCGGGACAAAAAAGGCCCGCGCTTGGCGAGCCCTGATTTATTTCGACTTGGGGCGAAGATCGGCCCCGGCGACGACGACCGCCGCGCCTGCTACTGCGAATGCGACCCCCAGGCACAACGATCAAACTCCGCATATTTGATCAGGCTGTCGCTTTGGTTTTCCACAACAAGGCGCGAACAGCCCTCGATCGCGGTTGCGCTTTCATAGACGCTTACGATTGCGCCGCTTTTGGTGGCTGCACACAGACCTTCACCGGGATCCAACTGGGCGGTTACGCGCGCTCCGGTCGGCGGAGTAACAGCAAAGAAATATGTCCGATCCGAGGAGTTCGTGACACAGCTTTCCGCCAGACCGCTTTCGGTCGTCAGCAGGATCGTACATATTGCAAGGGCGGTTTGATACATGGGGTTAAAGTGACCCAGGACGCATGAGGCGTCCAATCACGGCTGGTCACTCTGTATCCCGCGACGGTGATCAAAGTTGTGCCTGTGTGATGTCTCGTTCGGATACCTTATTTCCAAAGGCAATGTGGAGGATGGAATGATGAATATCAAGATTTTGATGGCTGCGATTGCTTCACTTGGGATGGCAGCAGGCGCGCAGGCCCAGGACAGCCCTTTCGGCACCGATGAGGATGCAGCCTATGCGCAGGCGGTTTGGGAAGTGATGAAAACCCAAAAACTTGCCGGAGAGGGTATGATCCGCAGCTTCCCGTATGACGGTGTTGAACCGCACGGGATGATGCTTGAGACGTTTTATTCCAGTGCCGAAGTGAATGGCCATACGGGCACCTTGATTGTGAAGCGTAACTTTGGACCGGAAGGGGTTGAGGTGGATCAGGTTCTGGCCGATCCGGACAAGCATCTTGGTGCTTACACGGTGATGTTTCAACGCGAAGAGGGATATGACGCCGACAACCAGAATTGGTTTTGGGCGAAGTATCTGCCAGATGGGTCGCTTGACATGAATGCAGGCGGCATGCGTTTGGCCGGACGGGTTGCCAAGGGCGCGGATGCCGGCTGTATCGCCTGTCACTCTGGGGCAGAAGACTATATTTTCACAACCGACGCGCCGATCGCGATGATGAAATAGTCAACGCGTATGCGTCTCGTTAAAAAATGCCCCCGGACTTTCCAGGGGCATTTTTCGTTGGAAACAGGGCGTATCAGCCCCTGCGGCGACGACCGCCGCGACGGCCACCCGCGGCACCCGCAGCACCAGCATTGACCGAGTTGAATTTGATCCATTCGGCCCCGCCATCATCGTTGTTGGTCAGGAAGTTGGCAGCGCGGATGGCCTCCATTTCCTTACCGGCTTTGGGCAAGGTCGATCCAAGGCCAAACAACTGGCAGAAGGTTTCATCGTCCATGTCTGCCGGGATCACGATGCCGCGGGCTTCCACTTCAGCCTTCTTTTCAGCCAGTTTGGTGGGGCCAACGGGCAGGGCGACCGGGTTCATGATCGCAGATGTCATGCCCGCGCCCATCGCCATTGGCAAAAACGCGTTGTTGATGCCGTGCCGGTTGGGCAGGCCGAACGAGATGTTCGACGCGCCGCAGGTCGTGTTCACGCCCAGTTCCTCGCGCAGGCGGCGCACAAGGGTAAAGACCTGAAGGCCCGCGGTGCCCATTGCACCGACCGGCATGACCAACGGGTCCACCACGATGTCATGCGCCGGAATGCCGAAATCGGCGGCACGTTCGACGATCTTCTTGGCCACCGCAAAGCGCACGTCCGGGTCTTCCGAAATACCCGTGTCATCGTTCGAGATCGCAACAACCGGCACGTTGTATTTTTTGACCAGCGGCAGAACCAGTTCCAGCCGCTCTTCTTCGCCCGTGACCGAGTTCAGAAGGGGGCGGCCATGCGCAGCTTTCAACCCAGCCTCCAGCGCGCCGGGAACGGAGCTGTCGATGCAGAGCGGACAATCGGTGACGGCCTGAACGGTCTCGACCAGTTGACGCATCAGGTCCGGTTCAACGAAGTTGTTATCCGCATAGCGCGGGTCTTCGGCCATCTTGTTGGAAAACACCGCACCCGAGT
Source organism: Aliiroseovarius sp. B-4 (assembly GCF_056857795.1). Lineage (NCBI taxonomy): Bacteria > Pseudomonadati > Pseudomonadota > Alphaproteobacteria > Rhodobacterales > Paracoccaceae > Aliiroseovarius > Aliiroseovarius sp. B-4. Next base: position 125,071 of record NZ_JBSXNV010000029.1, on the reverse strand, counting down.
TGATGTCCAGCACCGTTGCACCCGCCGCGACCTGCGCCACCGCATCGCTTTGTACGCGGCTGAAATCGCCTGCTTCCAGTTCCGCGTTCAGAACCTTGCGCCCGGTCGGATTGATGCGTTCGCCAATGACACAGAACGGCTGGTCAAAGCCGATAATGGCGGTTTTCGTTTGCGATTCAACGATGGTACGGGTCATTCTTTATCCTTTGGTCACGTTGACTGGAGCGGTGTTTTCGCCGCCATTTTCGATGGCCCAGTTGGCATTGGTCTTGATCCCGCCCAGCGGGAAGAAATGCACCTGAGTGATGTTGAAGTCGGGATTGGCCGCCTTGTGGTTGGCCAGTTCGTTCAGAACCTCTGTCGGCTCATAGGGCAAAAGCAGCTTGGTCACATCCATCGCGCGCTTTTGCAGCACTTTCAGCGACGGGCCGACACCGCAGGCGATGGCGAATTTGATCAGCGTTTGCAGCTTCGCGGGGCCTGCGATGCCGATATGGATCGGCAGATCCACGCCCGCTTCTTTCAGCCCGTCCGCCCATTTGATGATCGGACCGGCTTCGAAGGCGAATTGCGTGGCAATCGCCATTTTCGCGTCTGTGCGTTCCGAGAATTTCTGTTTCCACAGAAGGGCTTCCATGACGTTCTTTCGTGAACCGTCCGGGTCGATGTCCCGGTTGCCTTCCGGGTGGCCTGCAACGTTCAACTGTGTGAATCCGGCCTTGTCGAACAGTCCGGTTTCCAACAGCTGCATCGAGCAGTCGAAATCGCCATGTGGCTTTTCCACGCCACCGGCCAGGAGAAGCGCTTGCTTCACATTCGCCTCACCTTGATAGCGTGCGATCCAGTCGGACAGCGTGGCTTCGTCCTTGATGATGCGCGCGGGAAAATGCGGCATTACCTCGAACCCTTCGGCGTTGATGCGTTTGGCGGTTGCAACCATATCCTCGATCGGGGTGCCGTCGATATGGGCGATATAGACGCGGGTGCCGTCGGGCAGCAGGTCGCGGAAATCCTCGACCTTCTCGGCGGTGCGCGGCATCACCTCGATCGAATAGCCTTTCAGGAAGTCCTGAAGGGCGGGGGACGCGGGCGTGGCCTGACCTTCGGTCGGCTTTTTGCGGAAGTTCAACAGCGCCATGGCTGCCTCCTTTATGCGGGACAGGCTTACGCCCATCCGTCGTTGCCAATCAGAGCGATCAGCCGCTCTTTGTCATAATCCGCGTCGATCTTGGCAGCTTCTGCCGCTGCGACCTCATGTGGATCTCCGTCCACGGAATAGGGGGCAGCCTTGCGCCATTCCGCCAGATAGGCGTCGCTGTCCTCAGCGCCGATCTTCATGGCGGCCCGGTCAATGGCCTGTTCGAACCGCTCGGGCAGCGGGGCTTTTGCCCCACGGCGCCCTTTGCCGACGATCACCTGGGCGGGAATGTCCCTCCAATACACAATGGTTACGTCTGGCATGCGAATCTTCCTCCTCCGCTTTCCTTTACCTACGCGTGGGCAGGGCGGTTCCCGCGTCGTTTTTCGACACCACGCAGACCACAAGCGACCTGCACGGCACGGATTGGCAAATGTGGGATACGTCAGATGGGCAGGCGCGGCCATGGGGGCGGGCCTGAAAACTTCTCAAGATGATTATGTGTGTTGACGAATTTATGCGTCCGACATGCAGGGAAGGGATTGTCAGACCCCCGGCGCGGCCCTATCTTGACGGTAACTTGATATGGAGGGCGTGAGCTATGGCGCCCAAGCGTCCCGAAGGTGCGGGCGCGTTCCCGAAAGCGGTCGATACCCCCGCGCCGTCACCCGTGGATCCGGCAAGCCTTTATGCGGCTCTGGACCTTGGAACAAACAGTTGTCGAATGCTGGTTGCCCAACCGAAGGGAAGCCAGTTTCATGTTGTGGACAGCTTTTCCAAATCTGTGCAGTTGGGCAATGGGCTGGAAGCCTCGGGTCGGCTCAGCCGGTCATCTATGTCGCGCACGATTCAGGCTTTGCGGATCTGCCGCAAGAAGCTGATCAAACACGATGTGAAACGCATGCGACTTGTCGCGACCGAGGCGTGCCGCCGCGCGTCAAACGGCCGAAGTTTCATGAATTACATCCGGCGCGAAACCGGATTGGAGCTTGAGATCATCAAGCCCGAGGAAGAAGCGCGCCTTGCAGTGGTGTCCTGCGCGCCTCTGGTGTCCACCAAGACCGAACAGTTGCTGGTCGTTGATATCGGCGGCGGCTCGACCGAGTTGGTCTGGATCGACCTGTCGAAAGTCCCGCCGCTGGAACGTCCGCGCTCCATCATGCGCATGGGGCGTGGCTTTGTCGGTGGCGTCAGCGACTTTCCAGCCGCCAGCGTGGTGGACTGGATTTCCGTGCCTTTGGGCGTCGCCACCTTGCGCGAGATGTTTGACGACGTGGATGACGATGCGGGGCGCTATGCCTTGATGTCGGTGCATTTCGAGGAACAACTGGCTGGCTTCAGCCCGTTCCACCACGAACCACCCCGTGCAGGGTTCCAGATCATTGGCACATCCGGCACGGTGACGACCGTGGCGGCGACCCATCTGGGCCTGCGCCGCTATGACCGGACCAAGGTGGACGGGTTGCGCATGACCTCGGACCAGATCGAACGGGTGATCCAGGGCTATCTGGCGTTGGGGCCGCAAGGGCGGCGGATGAATTCGCATATCGGGCGGGACCGGCAATCTCTGATCATGTCTGGCGCTGCGATCTTACAAGCGTTATTGCGCGTCTGGCCCACAGATCGGTTAAGTGTCGCAGACCGTGGCCTGCGCGAGGGCATCTTGTATTCGAAGATGTCTGCGGACGGCGTTTTGGAAGGCGGACCATTCTGATGACGGACACAGGCGGCAAGAAGGGCGGGCGAGTGCGCAAAAGCTCGGGCCGGGGGCAACGGGATTTGACCGTGAAGGTGAAAACCGCCCGCGGGCGGCGCAACAGCTCGACCCGATGGTTGCAGCGGCAGTTGAACGATCCTTACGTCGCGCGTGCCAAGGCCGAAGGCTATCGCGGGCGCGCGGCCTACAAGATCATGGAATTGGACGACAAGTTCCGGTTTCTGGTGAATGGGGCGCGGGTGGTCGATCTGGGCTGTGCGCCGGGAGGTTGGGCACAGGTCGCCGTGCCGCGCATAAATGCGCTTGGCGAAAAAAGCGGCAAAAAGGTCGGCACCTTCCTGGGCATCGACCTGCAAGAGGTTGAACCGCTGGCCGGGGCCACATTCCACCAGCTTGACTTCATGGAAGACGATGCGGATTTGGTGGTGAAAGAGCTTCTGGGCGGCAAGGCGGATGTGGTCATGTCCGACATGGCGGCGTCCAGTTCGGGCCACAAACAGACCGACCATTTGCGGATCATCGCTTTATGCGAAGCTGCGGCCTATTTTGCCTTCGACGTGCTGGACGAGGGCGGCACTTTTCTTGCCAAGGTGCTTGCGGGCGGCGCCGAAGGAGAGTTGCAGAAGCTGCTCAAGCTGAAATTCGAGAAGGTGGTGAATGTGAAGCCGCCGTCCAGCCGGTCGGACAGTTCCGAAAAATTCGTGGTCGCGATGGGCTTCAAGGGCTGATTGACCGCCGGGATGGATCGGGCATGGCGTCGAATGCGTGCCTTGGCCCGTCGCCTTTTGGATGGTTCTTCGTGATCTGTCCTGCAAACTTAGACAATACCACAGACACGCGCGAATCCCGTGATTCATCCACCGGTCATCGCGCATCGCAGAGAGGCAACCAAATGAGAGCGCAACCCAAAGCAAGCCATTTCATCGGCGGCGTGTATGTCGAAGACAAGGACGGCGCTCCGATTGACGTGATCTTTTCGGCAACCGGCGAGGTGATCGCCCAGCTTCATGCCGCGACCCCTGCAATTATCGACAAGGCTTTGGACGCTGCGAAAGCGGCGCAAATGGAATGGGCTGCGATGACAGGAACCGAACGGGGCCGGATCCTGCGTCGCGCCGCCGACATCATGCGCGACCGCAACCATGACCTGTCGGTTCTGGAAACGCTGGACACCGGCAAACCCTATCAGGAAACCAGCGTGGCGGACGCGACCTCCGGCGCTGATGCGTTGGAGTATTTCGGCGGGCTGGCGGGTAGTTTGACTGGCGAACATATCCCGCTTGCCAATGGAGATTTCGTCTATACCCGCCGCGAAGCTTTGGGTGTTTGCGTCGGGATCGGTGCATGGAACTATCCCACCCAGATTGCCTGTTGGAAAGCCGCACCTGCGCTGGCCTGCGGCAACACTTCGGTGTTCAAACCGTCCGAGATGACGCCACTTTCGGCGCTGAAAGTGGCGGAAATCCTGATAGAGGCCGGTGCGCCCGCCGGTGTGTTCAATGTCGTGCAAGGCTATGGCGAGGTTGGTGCCGCCCTCGTGACTGATCCGCGCGTGGCCAAGGTGTCGCTGACAGGGTCCGTGCCGACGGGCAAGAAGGTCTATGCCGCCGCTGCTGCCGAAATGAAGCATGTCACCATGGAATTGGGCGGTAAATCCCCGATGATCGTCTTTGACGATGCCAATGTGGAAAACGCTGTATCGGGCGCAATTCTGGGCAATTTCTATTCGTCCGGGCAGGTCTGTTCGAACGGCACGCGTGTTTTTGTGCAGAAAGGCATCAAAGAGGCATTTCTGACCCGTTTGACCGAACGACTGGAGGGTGCCGTCATTGGCGACCCGCTGGACCCGACCACCAGCTTCGGTCCGATGATCAGCGAAGGGCAGTTGAACATCGTCATGAACTATATCGAGAAGGGCAAGGAAGAAGGTGCGCGGCTGGTCCATGGCGGCGAGCGGATCAAGGGCGATGGCTTTTTCCTGAAACCCACCGTCTTCGCCGATGTGACCGACGATATGACCATCGCACGCGAAGAGATTTTCGGACCGGTCATGTCGGTGCTCGATTTCGACACCGAAGAAGAGGTTATGGCCCGTGCCAATGATACCGAATTTGGCTTGGCCGCCGGGGTCTTTACCAATGACCTGACTCGCGCGCACCGCGTCGTGGCCGGGTTCGAGGCCGGCACGTGCTATATCAACACGTATAACGACGCGCCGGTGGAAGCGCCGTTTGGCGGCACCAAAGCCTCGGGTGTGGGGCGTGAAAACTCGAAAGCGGCGATCGAGCATTACTCCGAGCTGAAAACCGTCTATGTGCGATTGAGCGAACTGGAAGCGCCGTTCTGATCGGGTGATCCCGTCACCGGCGGCTGGCAAACAGCGATGGGTCGGACAGTGGAAGATAATAACCGGTGGCCGAGATGAACACGGTCTTCCCGTCCCACGCACCATCGGGCAGGTCAAACTGAACCTCGGCGCGTTCGCCATAGCCAAGGATCAGGTTTTCCCCATCCTGAGCGGACAATTCTGTTGGCCATACGGCAGGGTAGGTTTCTTCGACGCCCTCATCATCTTGCAGGATCAGGGTGATCTGGTCGATATGGGCAAGTTCATGTTCTTTCTCGCGAATTTCCAGACGCCCATCGAATTGGCCAAGCTTCAACCGGTCGGTGCGTTTCTTGTTGGGAGATGTCGCACCCAACAAGAAATGGTTTTCTTCGATCCAGATGTCACCGTCTTCCTGATAGGTATAGATATAGGGACAACTGCCAATGCCCCCTCCGGCAAACAGGATGAAGTTGTTCGGGTCGTGCTGGCGGAAATCATATTTGATGCCATCCACTTCGACTGCCTGAATGGCCCATGCGGGACCGTATTCGAACCGCTCTACCAATTCAGGAATGCGCCCTTTGGGCAAGTCGGACGGGGGCAGGGCAAACAGCACGTTTGAACGCTCGTTCGGATGAACGAATGCAATCGGATTGGTCGCCGAGGTCGCAGCTGCGTCCCGGATCGCTTCGCTCGCTGCATAATTGTCACGATAGCTCGATGTGATCCAATCAAAGAACTCCGGCAACAAAGGCATTTCGATGCGAACCGGGATGACCAGCTTTTCCCCCGGCGCCAGCATTCCCGGCGGCCACAACCGCTTTTCGACAGGGCGCGCCGCGGCCAGAAGGGCCTGTGTGTCGTCATGGCGTCGCAAGGTCATCTGATTGGTTTCGGCGATGCTGAAGGCGCCCACATCCATCGGCGTGTCGCCGACGTTTTCCAGGACTGCCACTAGCAGATCGGCACTGCGCGTGTTGGCGGTGAACGACCAGCCGTAATGGATCCCGGGTTCACCCATCACAATGGCATAGTTGTCGGGCAAGCCGTTTCGTGCAAGGTATCGCAGCGCATCAAGGGAGGTGTGCTGAATGCGGCGTCCCGCAGAATATCCCGCGCCTGCATTGGCAAACAGCCCGCGTTCGGACCGTTGACGAAGGTCACTTGTGCTGCGCGCGTCATTGGAAATATCAAGCGCTCGACCCAGATAGGCATCATAACGGGTTTCATAATCCTCCAGGTCCGCCAGAGTCAGGGATCGCCACAGGGTGGGCGCGGTCATTTTCGATCCGGGTTCGACCCATTCCGCCGGCCCGGATGACGTGCCCCAAAAGGTCTGATAGCCCGCCGGGATTGCATATTGTTGAAACAGGGATCGGGCAGCATCCAGATCGGGGACGAAAAGCTCTCCGGGACCGAAGACCCGCCAGCCTTCGTTTGCCTTCAAATCCGGCATTGCGCCCGCATCGCTTTGAAACACCTTGATGTCAGCGTTCACCTCTTGCGCGTAGTCGGCAAGCCCCATGCTGAAGTCGCCACCTTCGAACCCCACATTGCCAGACAGATAGCTGCCCCCGATTTCCTGACCGAATTTATCGGTAAGATTGCGGATTTCGGAATGGACGGCGTTGTTGACGATGGCCTGCTGGCCGCCCAGATACTTCTCCCATTCAGGTGACAGCTTGCCGTTGATCAGAAAGCTCTGCCCGATGCCACCCAACCGGTAGTAGACGACACGGAACCGGGGTTTCTGGTCGCGGTCCTTGTAGCATACGACCGTCACATCGCCGCCGACATCCTGAATGACCGGACTGCAATCCCCATAGGTCGTGATGTCCTGAGCATGCGCGGCAAAGGGCAGGGCGGTCAGCGCCGCGATCCATGCCGCGCGCCCGATCATTGGCCGCCCGTGATGGAGACGTCGCCATCTACGTCCTGAAGGATCGGGCTGTTGTCACCGCTTGTGGTCACGTCGCCGCCGGTTTCGATCTTTTGCGTCGTCGTCGATGGTCTAGGGGTGTCCGAGGCGAACAGACCCGCCTTGTCGGCCGCGGCAAGCAAGGTTGCAACGGCTGTCACAACGGCGGCAATGCCCGTCAGAATGCCGGGAATTGTCTTCCAGAACGACTTCTCTTCAGGTTTCTTCGCGCCGTTTTGCGGTGGTTTCTGGTCTGTCATCGGGGTTGGATATACGCGATCCGTTAGCTTAAAATACGATAAAGCCCGACTTCGAACAACCATGAGTTTACCCGCAGGTTTGGTGCGGGCAAAGCGGGCTTGCCTGTGGCCCTTCCCATGGACCCGATGCATAAAGGGCACATTCTTGTCCGACGTGTCGAAAGATTGCTTGAAGGCTTTCTTTTCGCAGCGGCCAATCAGACATCTTTCGGGATGGCGACTTGCGACGAATGTAGGTGACGTTTTCTGATGACGTAAATTGTCGCTGTGCCGACACCCCATTAAACCATGCTTCATGCTTGGTGATGAACGTAAAGTCTAAATAATAATTGAAAACAAGCGGTAAAGGGGTAGTGGCGGAGAGACAGTCCGCCAATACTGCGACACAAACACCGTAAGTAACTGTTTTTGCTGTAACTTAGAAATTCGTGTGTCGCGATTTGTGCAGCAAAATGTGCAGCAGATTCAAGCCTGCCCTGCGAATCGTAGCGTTCCAATCTCTGAAATGAAAGCCGCCGCGCCGAGTGCAATCGGAGCGGCGGCAATCTGTGTTTCGTGTGACAGCGAGAAACCTCAGCCCCCGACCCGAGAAAACCCGAAGGAGAGACTTCCATGGCCGAGATAATAGCCCTTAACCCCCCGGAAAACAACCCGAACATGGCCGCCGCGCTTCGATTGGCCGAGGCCGGATACCCCGTTTTCCCGGTGTCCCAGGAGCGCAGGCCCCTGGTGCGCTGGAAGGACGCCGCGACCGACGATCCCGCCCAGGTTCGCCGCTGGTGGAGCAAGTGGCCGGACGCCATGCCCGCAATGCCGACGGGCTCCAAGAGCGGCGTGAGCGTCCTGGACATCGACCGCAAGAACGGGAAGGACGGCTATGCCGAGCTTCGCAAGATCGGGCTCGACCCGGACGCCCTCAGCCATGTGCGGGTGCAGACTCCGAGCGGGGGCGAGCACATCTATTTCCAGCACCCGAAGGGGCTCAGGAACTCGGCGTCGGAGATCGCCCCCGGCCTCGACGTGCGGGGCGATGGCGGCTACGTCCACGCCCTCGGCGCGGTTAATGGCTCGGATGTCTTCGAAGCCCTCGACACACATCTGGCCGACGACGTGCTCGGCTTGCCGGTATGGCCGGAGACGCTTCGGCAGGTGCGCCGTGAGCCCGAGCTTGCCCCGAGCCCGAAGGCCCCGGACGCGACCGACGATGACCTCGCCTGGGCGCGTCATGAGCTTGACGACGTGTGCGCCGAACTGGCCGCTGCCGAGCCTGGCGGGCGCAACCATGACCTCAACCGCGCGGCGCATCGTCTGGGCGGTATCGAAGCCGTGGGGCTCCTGGACGCCCAGGAGATCGGCTATCGGCTCCTGGCCGCGTGCGCCGCGAACGGCCTCCTGCGGGAAGACGGCAAGGAAGCCTGCGTGGCGACTATCAAGAGCGGGCGGAAGAGCGGACGCAAGGTTCCGCGCTATCCCCCGGACCCGCCTGTCACCGACGACGATTTCGAAGACCTTCGCACCGAAGAGGATTTCGAAGACCCGGACGAATGGGCGGCCTTCATCCTCGGCCAGCCGATCCCCGAGCCCTCGGCCAAGACCAAGACCGGCGGGCTCACCTTCATGTCACCCGGCGAATGTGAGGAAGAGGCGCGGCGTGGGTATGTGGTCAAGGGGCTGATCGGCCCCGGCCAAATCGGGTGCATCTTTGGCGATCCTGGAGCGGGCAAAAGCCTGATCGCCCCGAACATCGCCTATGCCGTCGCCCAAGGGCGCGAGACCTTCGGGATGCGGACCAAGGCCGCGCCCGTGTTCTATGTGGCTGCCGAGGATGAAGCCGGGATGCGGGGGCGCGTCCGCGCGCTCCTGGCCGAGCATGGCGAGGCGGACGGCTTCAAGCTGGTGGGCGGCGTGTCCGACCTCTTCCGCAAGGATGCGCCCGACCTCAAGGCGCTGCGCCGTGCCGTGAAGGACGAGCGCCCGAGCCTGATCGTGATCGACACGCTCGCCATGTCTTTTCCTGGGATGGACGAAAACAGCGCGGAAGGCATGGGGCGGGTGGTCAAGATCGCTCGGGCGCTCACCAAGTGGGGTGCGGCAGTTATTCTGGTCCACCACGGCACCAAGGCCGAGGGCAACACACCGCGCGGCCATTCCCTCTTCAACGGGGCGCTGGACATGGCGTTGCATCTCAAGGCCAAGGACCAGAACGGGATTGTGCGGGGGCACCTGACCAAGAACCGAAACGGTTCGATTGACCTCGACATCGCGTTCACCATTGGCGTCCACCAGTTTGGGCACGACGATGACGGCGACCCGATCACGTCGGCATTTGCCGAAGAGATTTCGTCCGACGCCCTGACCCGAACGGTTCGACTCTCTCCGACCGAACGCGCGGTCATGGCCAACTTCGCGGAATTGGCCAACGGCGCGGATCACGTCGAACGGCAGGGCCTTCGCGACAAGTGCCTATCGGACGGCGCGGTTTCATCTTCGGAGAATCCTGCCAGCCGCAAGGACACGTTCAACCGCGCTCTGCGGTCTCTGGCGCAGAAAGGCGTGTTGGAAGTCGGGACCGACCAAGTGGGGCTGGTCAATCCTGGAGGCGTTTCTGGCGACGATTTCGAAGACCTGGAAGATGAAGGGGCGGAGCAATGAGCCCGAGACAGACCGAGACCAAGGCGAGACAAGTCTCGATTGTCTCACCACGGCATGGCTGCGGAGACCGAGACAGACCGAGACCACACCCTTTAGGGTGGTCTCGCTGTCTGGTCTCGCTGCCCCGCGCTCTGCATCTCTGGAAATCTCTGGAGTTTCCTAGAACCGCAGGGACAGGGGGCGGCGGGGGCGGGTCCTTCCTGGCTTTGGCGTGTAGCGGGGGGCGCGGAGCCCCGGCATTTCGCTCACTCCAGAAATTTCCAGAAACAGAATCCAACTCTGGAGTGGTTGACTCATGAAACCAGAAATCCATGACCCCGAAGACCTCCTGGGCTTCGATTGGCCAGCGCCGGAGAACTCCGAAACCGTGAGCGCCGCCGATCTGTCCCAATGGCTGAACCTATCGCCCGCGCGCATCCACGCCTTGGCCCGCGAAGGCGTGATCCCGAGACATGACGGGCGGTTCGAACTGCGCCCCGCGATCCTCGCCTATGTCGAGCATCTGCGGGCCGGGCAGAAAGGCCGCCTGACCAGCAACCCGGACCTGGCCGAACAGAAGCTCAGGCTCGCCACGGCCAACGCCGAGAAAGTCGAGATCGCCAACGCGAAGGCGCGGGGCGAACTCCTGGACGCCCAGCAGGTCGCGCATGAATGGCGGGCCGTGGTGGTCGACCTGCGCGCCGCCGTCCTGGCGATCCCGAGCCGCGTCACCGCGCGCCTGGGGCTCGACCGCAAGGCGACACAAGCCCTGGACGCCGAAATCCGAGACGCCATGGAGATGATCGCCGATGACCGTTGACCCCCGTTTCGCCGATCTGCGCCGCGAGGCGCTGGAAGCGTTCCGCCCGCCCGCGAAGCTGCGTCTTTCCGAGTGGATCGAGTCCAGCGTCTTCCTGCCCTCCAGCCTGGCCGCCCAACCTGGGCGGATGCGCCTGTGGAAGCCTCAAGTCGAGATCGCCGACTCCATCGGCGACGATACGGTCGAGCGCGTCACCATCCTGAAATCGGCCCGCGTCGGCGCGACCCAACTCATAGTCGGCGCGCTCGGGCATTTCGTCCATAACGACCCGTCGCCGGTCCTCTGCACGGTCCCGGCGGAGGCGGACGCGCGGCACCTTATGGTGAGCGTCGTGGAACCGACCTTCAACGAGTCGCCGTCGCTGCGGGCCGCCCTGACGACGGATGCGTCGGGCCGTGACGTGCTCTTGCACCGGCATTTCGCGGGCGGATCGCTGTCCATCGTCTCGGCCCGCGCGCCCCGCAACCTTCGGGCCCGCACGGCGCGGGTTCTCTTCGCCGACGAAATCGACGCCTACGAACTCAGCGCCGGGGTGGAGGGCGATCCTGTCGAACTGGCGATCCGGCGAACTATGACCTTCGGCAATCGGCGGATCGTCCTTGCCTCGTCTCCCGTCGACGCCGAGACCAGCCGGATTCTGCGGGCCTATGAGCAATCCGACAAGCGGGTCTTCGAAGTGCCCTGTCCGGGGTGCGGCGATTTCCATGAGATCGTCTGGGCGGACATCCGGTGGGACGCGGACAAGCCCGAGACGGCGCATTGGGTGTGCCCGTCCTGCGGGTCGGTGGTGGAGGATCACCAGAAGCCGCCCATGGTCGCAGAAGGCCGCTGGAGGGCCACAGCGCCCCAGGTGGAGGGGCACCGGGGTTACAAGCTCACGTCGCTGACCTCGACCCTGCCGAACGCCTCATGGCCGCGCCTGGCCGCCGAGTTTGTGCAGGCCAAGCGGAGCCCGACGACTCTCAAGCCTTGGCTGAATACCGTCCTGGGCGAGCCCTGGAGGGGCGAGGGCGATGACCTGGACGCGACCGACCTCGGGGCGCTCCAGCGCCCGTTCTCGCTCGACTCCGTGCCTCCTGACGCGCTCCTGGTCACAGTGGGGGCCGACGTGCAGGCGGATCGCATCGAAGCGACATTCGTCGCCTGGACGCGGGACGGCGACATGCGCGTGCTCGGCCATGAGACCGTCTGGGGCGCACCGACCGAGAACGAAACCTGGGCCGAGGTTGACGACCTGTTGCGCCGTCAATTCCTGCACCCTGCCGGGGGGCTCCTGACGGTCGACGCGGCGGTCATCGACTCCGGGAATTGGGCCGATCATGTCTATGCGTTCTGCCGTCCTCGGGCCGCTCGGCGTGTGCTCGCGGGCAAGGGCGTGGCCGGGTTCTCTCGCCCGTCCCTGGCGTTCTCCACGAGCCGCAAGCTCAGGCTCGGGCTGGTCGGTATCGACGGTATCAAGCAACAGCTTCACCAGCGCCTTGCCCATGGCGAGACGATCCTGTTTTCCGAGACCCTGGGCGGGGACTACTTCGACCAGATACGGGCCGAGCGGCTGGTGACGAAATTCAGCCGGGGGCACCCGGTGCGGCGATGGGAGGTCATCAGCGGGCGGCGGAATGAAGCCCTAGACACGCTGGTCTATGCCTTCGCCGCCCGCCAGCTTGTCGGTGTTGACCTGGACCGGCGCGAGGCCGAGGTTGCTTCGAAGTCGGGTCCCCAAAAGCGACCTACCGTCGTAAGGTCCGCTTGGATGGAGCGTTGATTCTAGTATTTCTAGAGGCGGCACATCGACAACAGAATGGACCGGGGCAAAGGGCGCGGAATATGGAATGGCTAGTATTAATCGGAATTGGTTTTGTGATTGCGGTGATTTTTTCGGTGAGATCGGAAAACAAAAAGAAGAAGAAATTCGATGAGGACGCAAAGAATTACTCCGATAGCATTGAGACTGCGAAACAGGAGCTATTGACCGGCTCCAATTCTGCATCATTGCCCGTCCTGGACGCATCAGCCCATTCCTATAGGGCTGTTGGCAAGGAGAACCTATTGGCGATCCAAGGCGGTGCGACTCGCATGGAGATGAAGAGCACGGGCCGTTACAAGACAGGCGGTGCCTCGGTCTCTATCCCTATCGTCAAGGGTGTCAGATATCGTGTCGGGTCGGGTAGCATCAGGACCGAAAAAGAATGGCAGGCGACTGCAACCGGACGATTGATCGTGACCGACAAGGCAATCTCTTTCGAGAGTAGTCAGAAGAATGAGAGAATAACTTGGACCCAGGTCGCCGATATTGAGCTAATGCTGGACGGGTTCCAGATTGCGAAGAGGTCAGGCCCGCCGCGCACCTATTTGGTTGACAACCCAGACCCGAAATTCGCTGCGATTGTCGAACTGATGCTCTCCAGAACCGACTAGTCCGAAATTATTCGCCGCGCTTGGGCGATCCGCCTGCGGCCTCAAACCCGAGAACCGCCAGCGTGGCGATGCGTTCCAGAAGGTGGAAGTTGAACTTGGAGTCGGTCGCGGCGGCGGTGCGGATCGCTTCCACGACCTCAATGGTGGCCGTGTCGTGATCCTCCTGGCGGTGCTCGGCGTAGTCGGCGATGATCCGAAGTCCGGCGTCCAAGCCTTGTTCTCGTGACTCTTCCAGAGGGTCGGTCATAGGGTTCTCCCAGGATTGTAGAAACCGCCCGGAATCTCGTTCCTGAGCTTTTGTAGCGCCCGATAGTGCGCCATGTCCGGTTCCATCCTGTATTCCTTCAAGTGGTATTGGAAGACCTTCCTGAACTTCCGCCGCGTCTTGCGCGGCCAGTGCGGCTCGGGCTCGCCCCATTCGACCTCATCGGCAGGGACGGCGACGAGGCCGTCTTCGGTCAAATCAAACACTATCGCTCGGGGCATGGGCTCTCCTTTCATAAAAAATGGGGGCGGGGAGGAAAGGCACCCGCCCCCAAGTCTGAGGAATCGCGACGATCAGGCCGCACCCCCTAGATAGCCTATCGACATTCAATCCGCAAGCATCTGACGAGAAAAAGTTGCGAGTAAACTATTGGTTTTCAACACTAAACACGGAGTTGAGTGACCGTTTTAGACCCTACGGTTAACTTGTAAGCGGATCATTTGTCATCTATGTTCTGGGCACACCGCAGCCTGGAGAAAGACAACATGACCCACCAAATGAGCCTTCGCGAACAAGCGGATTTCACCGCCGATCTGGACGGAATCGCTGGCGATGAAGGACGCAAGGCCGTCTTCAATCGCTTCCGCACGATCCGGGACAATGGGGCTATCGCGCCCGATCTGCCGACCGACTCGGGGCGCGCTGGCGCATATTCGATGGTCGCGGTTTGCGGCGCTCGGCTGGTCTACACGACCTATGAGACCGCTCGGCGCGCGGACGTGTCCGTCCTCCTGGGCCGTTGGCTCACCGAACGCCCGCTGGACCCGTCCGCCGACGCCCCCGTCGGAGAAACCTACCAGCCGCCGAGCCGGATCGAATCCATTGTCCGCCGCGTGCAGGCGGGCGAGACCGTCACGCTCACCGTGGAGCATCGCCGACTGATCGAGCCCGGTCTTTCCTGGGGCTTCATCCTGTCGGAGCCCCCGGCGGAGTTGGAGCTTGCCGAGGCCGCTCGAATGGTTCGGGATGAAAAGCGCCGTGCCTCTTTTGAGGTCCGCGCCTCAATCGTCCTGCCGGTCTCCGATCTGATCCGTCCCGTCCTCGACATGCTCGGGGGCGAATGATGCGACTTCCCCGTCTCCTGTCCTCCTGGCGTGGGAACCGTCGCGCCGAACCGCCTGCCCAAACTCGGAGCTTCGACGCCCAGAGCGGGCGGCGGTTCGGCGCGCGTGCCAACTATGCCAGTCACGGGCCGGAGACGTTGGCGGCAGGCCCGACCATCCGAGCCCGAGCCCGGCACGCCTATGCGAACAATGGCTATATCCGCAACGGCGTGAACGCCATTGTGGCCGAGGCCGTGGGGGCCGGTATCGAAGCGACCTCGGCGCACCCCGACCTGACGATCCGGGCCGAGATCGACTCGGCCTTCCTGGACGCGGCGGCGCGGATTGACGCCGAGGGCCGCACTGATCTGCGGGGCCTCATGGCGGCGGCGGTGCAGGCCGAGATTGTCGACGGCGAAGCGTTCTTCATCATGGAAGACCGCGACGGGCGGGCCGTGCTTCGCCAGCTTCCGGCAGAATTTGTTGACGAGGCGATGACGATGGAGCTTGCGGGCGGCGGCTATATCGTTGCGGGAATCGAGTTTTCCACCCTGGGCGAGCGCGTGGCCTACCACATCCGGCCTGCACGCCCGACCGATCTATTCCCGACCGCGCGCGAGGCGATCCGCGTGCCCGCCGAAGACGTGTTGCACATCTTCCGCCCGCTCGGGCCGGGGCAGGTCCGGGGCGTGTCGCAACTGGCGAGCATCCTCCTGACGGTCAATGAGTTTGACCAGCTTCAAGACGCGCTCCTGGTCGGTGCCAAGGTGGCCGCGATGCACACGGGGTTTGTCACCGACGTGAACAACCTGGGCGGCGCGGGCGAAGGGTTCTCCGATGCCGACGCGCTCGGCGACATCAGCCTGGAGCCCGGCACCCTGCGGGTTCTGCCCGGCGGCCTGGACGTGAAATTCAACACCCCCGAGCAAGCCAAGGACGGGATTTCCTTCGCCAAGCTCACCCTCGGCCAGATTGCCGCTGGCCTGGGCGTGCCTCAACACCTAGTCGACGGCGATCTGACGGGGGCGAACTATTCGAGCCTTCGCGCGGGCCTCCTGCCGTTCCGGGCCAAGGTCGAACAATTCGTCTATCACACCCTGGTCCCGCAATTCCTGGACCCGGTGTTCCGGCGCGTCGTGACCGACGAATATCTGGCCGGACGCCTGGAGCTTCCCGACCTGACACCCGCCTTGCGTGTCGAATGGCTGGCCCCGCGCCCCATGCAGGTCGACCCGGCCAAGGACGCCCAGGCCGTGCGGGAACTCCTGTCAATGGGACTCACCAGTCGCCGTCAGGCCGTCGCCTCTCTTGGCTGGAACGTCGACCGACTCGACGCCGAGATCGCGGCGGATCGCGAACGCGAGCGTGCGCTTGGCCTGACCTTCACCGCCACCGAGACCGAGGAGTCAGACGATGCCTCTTGATATGACCCGCGCGGCCAGCACGCGCCCCAACTCTTTCGACCCCGAGACTCGAACGGTTTCGGCAGTCATCGCGACCCCCACGCCCGTCCCGCGCCGGGATGCTCGGGGGCCGTTCTTCGAAGTCCTGACGGCTGACACCCTGGACCAGTCCGCCGTCGACGGTTTGCCCGTCCTCGACTCACATCGAACCGCGTCGGTTCGAGACCAGCTTGGGCGGGTTCGGTCCATCGCCCAGGAGGGCGGCAACATCGTGGCCGTCCTGGAGATCACGTCCGCCGAAGATGCTGCCCCCGTGGTCCAGCGGATCGCGGACGGGACCGTCACCGGAGTCAGCATCGGCTACCGGGTGGCGGGATGGACCGAAAAGACCACGCCAGAGGGGCGGGTGAAGACCCCGACCCGCTGGCACATCACCGAGGTCACCTTGACCCCTAACCCCGCCGATCCCTCGGCACGACTCCGGCAGAAAGGAAACGACATGCCCGAAGACACTCTCGAAACGGTTTCGCCGGAAGCGGCGGAACAGACCCGGCGGAGCGACATTCGCACGCTGGTGCGCGAAGCGGGGCTCGGCCCCGAGATCGCCGACGACCTGATCGACGCTGGCGCGGACCTGACCCGTGCCAAGGCCGAGGTCTTTGACGCGGTGCAGGAGCGCCGCCGCTCGGCTCCGATCATCCGCACCCACACGGCGCAGAACGATGACCCGGCGGTCATCACCCGCCGTCAATCGGACGCCCTGGCAACCCGCATGGCGGGCGGCGAGTGCCCCGAGGATGCCCGGCAATACCTGAATCTGTCCCTGCGGGACATGGCGACGGAAAGCCTCCAGCGGGCCGGTGTGTCGACCCGTGGCATGAGCGCCGATGAAGTGTTCACCCGCGCCGCTGCCCACACCACGTCCGACTTCCCGCTTCTGGTGTCGAACGCCATGGGCAAGGTCGCGCTGGACAGCTACCGGGCCGCCGAGTCGCCGCTCAAGACCCTCTGCCGTCAGCGCACGTTGCCGAACTTCAAGGAGTCCACGGCGATCCGCCTGGGCGAAATGGGGCGGCTGGAAGAGATCGCCGAGAATGGCGAGATCACCCACACGTCGCGGGCCGAGAACGGCGAAACCATGCGCCTCAAGACTTTCGCGCGTTGCGTCACCGTGTCCCGGAATCTCCTGATTGACGATGACCTGGGGATGCTCGGCGACACGACCGCTGCCCTTGGCGAAGCCGCTGCCCAGACCGAGGCCGACATTCTGGTCGACCTGATCGTCGGCAACCCGAATCTCAGCGACGGCACGGCGGTTTTCGACGCCAGCCGGAGCAACGTCGGTTCCGCCGCTGCGCCGTCCGTGGCGGCCCTGACGGAAGCTCGGCAGGCCATGCGGACACGCACCGGCCTGGACGGCAAGACCATCATCAGCGCCACCCCGCGCTATGTCCTGGTGCCTGCCGATCTGGAGACCGAGGCCGAACAGGTTCTCGCCACCATCCAGCCGAACGCCACCAGCGACGTAAACCCGTTCGGCGGCAAGCTCACGCTCCTGGTCGAGCCCCGGCTTCCGGCTGGCACCTGGTATGTGTTCGCGGACACCGCCCGTCTGGCGGCGATGCAATACGCCTACCTGTCCAGCGCCCAGGGTGTGCAGATTCAGCGCACCGAGGCGTGGGATACGCTCGGGATGAAATTCCGCGCCTTCCTCGACTTCGGCGCGGGCTGGCTCGACTGGCGGGCGGCTCATCAGGTGCCGGGGGCGTAACCCATGGCCCTGACCGTCGACCAGCTTGTCGCGGCGCGTGACGCGCTCCTGGACGCCCGAGCTTCGGGTGTCCGGGAAGTGCGTGACCAGAACGGCGAGACCATCACCTACAAGGGCGACCGCGAGATGGCCGCCGCGTTGGCCGCCCTCGACCGCGAGATCGCCCAGGCGACGGGACGGGCGGCACCGACAACCCTCCGATTCAGAACCTCGAAAGGAACCTGACATGAAGAACTACATCCAACCCGGTGAGAACATCACCGTAACCGCAGAAGCCGCCACGACCTCTGGCGACGGCGTGAAGCTCGGCACCCTCTTCGGCATTGCCTCGGGTGACACCGAGATCGGCGACCCGCTCGTGCTGGTGACCGAAGGCGTGTTCGAGATGCCCAAGGTCGCGACCGACGACATCGCCGTCGGGGCCGCCGTCTACTGGCGCTCCAGCGATGGCCTGGTCACGACCACGGCATCGGGCAACACCAAGGTCGGTGTGGCCGTCCTGGCCGCTGGCAACCCTTCCAGCGCCGTCCGCGTCCGCCTGAACGGCACCTTCTGAGGGGGAGTCGGGTCGCGTGGTGTCCATCCAACGCATAGAGGCCGCCTTGCTCAAGGTGGCCGCGCTGGTGGAGCGCGACCCGGCTTTCTCGCCCGTGTTCGAGCGCCTGGAGGCCGAGCTTGCGAAGGCGCGGGCTCTCGACACCGGGGAAACCGAAGTCCAGCGGCGGGCGCGTGCCCTTCTGTCTCAGAGGGCGAAGCCCGCGACCAGCTTGGCGACGTGTTCGAGCGAAGCGCCCTTGCCGTAACGCTCACGGTCGAGCCGGTGGCCGAACAAATCGCGCCTGATCCTGTCATCAATCCCGGCTGCCAGCATCCGGTCTTCGAAGGAATGGCGCAGGGAGTAGAACGAATGATCGGGCGTTTCCAAGAGTCCCTTGCCCCGGAGATACTTGTTGACCGTCGCGCTCAGCGTGGCGCTGTCGCGGTATCTGGGGAAGCCTTCGGGGAAGTCTCGGAACGCCTCCAGCGACACGCCCGTGAGGGGGATGACCCGGCGGGCATATTGGCTCTTCAACTGGCGGCCTGTGGGCTCAATCGAGATGTGCGGCACGTCGGTGTCCAGCCGGATCGTGTCTGCCGTCAGGGCCGCGCCCTCGGATGGCCGGTAGCCGGTGTTGACCATGCCCAGGAGCAAGCCCCGCGCCTCGGCGTTGAGCCCGTCCAGCGCCCCAGGGGCGAGGAGTCGGGTCTTGATCCATTCGACCGAGAACGGCGGGCGCGTCCGCGTCTCGCCTTCCTTGAAGGAAAGCTCGCCCAGGGGCAGGTCGAGCCCGAGCCGCTTCATGGTGTTCACCGTCTTGAGAATGTCGCCCAGGTGAATGAGGTCCTTGTTGGCCGAGTTGGCCGTGACCTCGCCCCCTTCAATCCGCTCCAACCACATCTGGCGGAAGTCGAGCATGTCGTCGCGGGTGATGTTGTCGATTGCCTTGTCGCCGACGACGGCGACGAAATTCCGAACCGCCTTGATCCGGGGATTCCTCCAGCGGCGAAGCTGGTCCTCGCTCTTGCCGAAGGTCTTCTCACGGGCGAGAGTCCAGTAATGCTCCAGCGCCCGCGTGGCCGTGATCTGGGGTTCCTGGGCGGTTCCCAGGAGGGCGGTGGCCTCGGCCATGTCCGGCGATCCTGCGGGCGCGGAGACGGCTTCCACGCGCTCGACAAGCTCGGCCACGGGCAGGCTGGTGACTCGACCTATGTCGAGATACCGGAAGCCCCGGACGCGGGCCAACTCCTGGGCGGCGGAATAGCGCGCCTCGGCGTCATCGGTATCACCGGCAAGCCGGGCCTCCCATGCTTCGATCATCTGGCCCCATGCGCGATCCGCCTTGCTCTTGGCGACGGTCTCGGAGTCGGTGTGCAGGCTGATCCAGACGGTATCGCGCGGCTCCACGTCCCGGTAACGCCTCGGGACACGTCGTCTCAGGTGGTAGGTGTTGCTTCGCTTGGTAATGGACATGCCGTCGCCTCCTGCGCCCCCGTGCAGCGGATTGTGCAGCATGTTGTGCAGCAAAACAAGCGGATTTCTGGCCGCGATCTGATCCGAAAGCCTGATTTCTTCCATGAAATTAGCGCCTTAGACGATTTTCAATGTGATGAAAATGGCGGAGAGACAGGGATTCGAACCCTGGGTAGGCTTGCACCCACAACGGTTTTCGAGACCGCCCCGTTCGACCACTCCGGCACCTCTCCGCGGGGGTCTTGCGGGGGGCATAATTCGCTCGCGCGGCATGTGCAAGCCATTTTTTTTGAACAATTCATTGCCGACCGGCGGTTTCGTGATCGAGCAGAGCTTGGCACCCGAACTGTGTGGGGCTAGGTTATGGGGAACCAAACCAATCAAAAGGGCAATTGTTCCAATGAAACTTAACAGATTGGCACCGTTATTTGCCTTTGTGCTCTTGATTTTAGGGGGTGCGACTGCGGCGCAGGCGGCGGAAGAACAGGACATTCGCGACTTCCTGAAGGTCACGGGCTTTGACGTTGCGATTGCCTCGATCCAGCAGGGCGCGATGGCGGGACCGGCGCTGACCGGCGAGGATCCCGATGTGTTTGGCCGCCAATGGGTCAAACTGGCCGAGGAGGTTTTCAACCCTGACGAGATGATCTCGGAGGCGGTCGAAATGCTGGGCGCCGTCATGCCGGACGAGCTTCTGGATCACGGTGCGGCCTTCTATGGTAGTCCGCTTGGCCAGCGTTTGGTCGAGGTAGAAAATGAAAGCCACATGGCGGATGACACCGTGAAATATGCCGAAGGAGAGCGGCTGACCGGCGAATTGCTTGAACAAGACAGTATCCGCATTGATCTGTTTCGCGAAATGGGCACGGCGATTGGATCGACGGAAACCGCGATCAGGTCGATCGTGGAAATTCAAGTCCGGTATTTGATGGCGGCTGTGGCGGCGGGGGCCAGCGACTTTGACATCTCGGAGGAAGATCTGCGCCTGATGCTGATGGCGCAGTCGGGTGAGATGCGCAAGAACATCGAGGTCAACAGCCTTGTCGCGAATGCCTATGCCTATCGTGATCTGACCGATGAAGAACTGATCGATTATCTCGCCGCGCTTCAGGATCCGAAAATGGGCCAGGTCTACGAGATCTTGAACGCGGTTCAGTATCAGATCATGGCCGAGCGGTATGAGACGCTGGCCAGCCGTTTGGTCGATCTGCGCCCCGAGCAGGAACTGTGATGCCCATTCGACTGCGACATATATTTGGCGTCGCAGCGATGCTTTTCGCACTGACGGTGTCTGGTGTGGCAACCAGTGCCTGGGCTGTGCCGCGTGATGTGACACCTGTGGGGCAGAACGAGACGCAGACTTACGACAAGCTCTGGTCGCTTCTGCGATTGAACGAACTGCTGGACATCATGCATGAGGAAGGGGCCAGTATGGCGCTGGAGGCCGATGTTGATTTGCTGGGCCATCCGGGTGGCGATCCGTGGCGTCGTCGGGTGCAGGCGATATATGATGTTGACCGCCTGAAGTCCGAAGCCGAGTCTGCAATAAAAGCAGCGCTGGATGCCGCGCATCTGGATGCGCTATGTGATTTCTATGAGACGGATGACGTGCAGAGCGTTGTCGATCTTGAAATCACTGCCCGTCGTGCCTTTCTGGATGCCGATGTTGAAGATCGTGCTCGTCGCGCGTGGCTGAGCGGACGCATCCTGACGACGCATGAAGAGGCCATTCTGCGGTTTGTCGAGGTCAATGACCTGGTTGAACGCAACGTGATGGGCGCGCTGAATTCAAACTATGCATTCTTGCGGGCGATGACCGACGCCCATCCGGTTGCAGACGAAAAGCTGACCGAACAGGAAATCCTGTTCGAGGTCTGGTCGCAAGAGAAGGAAATCCGGCGCGACACTTCGGAATGGTTGTTTGCCTTTCTGTCGATGGCTTATGGTCCGCTGCCGCAGGATGTGCTGGATGACTATGTGGCGTTTTCCGAAACCGAGGCCGGTCACGCGCTGAATCAGGCGATGTTCGAGGCGCTGGATCAAATCTATGTCAGATTGTCCGCCGATCTGGGCCGTGCCGTGGGCGAGCTTGGGGCGCAGCAAGACCTCTAGACCACCGGTGAGTGGAAAAAGATGGGGCGGGCGGGGCGCATCTGGTCACTCCTCTGGCACTCCGTCCAACCCTTTCAGGCCGTCGATCATCTCGCTCAGCTGGTTTTCGTATCTACGCCATTTCCCGATGGACGAGCTGTATAACGGTTGCCGCACCTGCGCCAGCGACAGCGTTTTCACGTCACGGTCGGTCTTGTGGAAGTCCAGACAGGCGTCTTCCCACTCCAAATCGCAAAACTCCAACAGCTTTCGCACTTCCCGTTCGGGGTTGGCGACAAGGGCTTCATACTCAAGCTCATAGATACGGTCGGGTGCCATCTCTTGCCACAATGCAAGGTATTGGGTGAACAGGCGATAGGTCTCGACAAGATCCGATTGCGTGTAGGTATAAAGGTGCAGCCCCGTGACAAAGCGGTTCTTGAACATCGACCACAAATTGTCACGCGGATCGCGGCGCAGGGCGACAATCTTGGCATTGGGCAGTGCCAGCCATGCCAGCGGCGCGATCTGATAGGTCGAAATTGTCTTGTCGGTGATCCGCTCCGCCCCCGGAACACGAACATCAATGGCGGCCTGATAGTCGCGGCCCAAGGTCTCGAACTGGTCCGGGGTCATATCGGCAACAGTGCCCCCGTCGCGGTCAGTTCTTGCAACAGACCGAAACACCAACGGGTGCAGGATGCTCAACTCGTCTCCGCCGGTAATGGTCGAATGGCTGGCCAATATCTGCTCTACCAAAGTGGTTCCGGATCGCGGCAAGCCGGTCACGAAGATGGTTTGGTTGTCCTGATAGCCGACCTTGCCAATCTGGCGCTTGTCGAAGCCATCAAGAAACGCTTTCAGCTTGTCGAAATCCCGTTGCGCCTTGGCGCGGTCATAAGGGTGGCGCTTTGCCATGATTTCATTTGCGCGCGACAGATAGTGCCAGGCTTGATCGTCGTCGCCAAGGTCCTCCATGACTTTCAGAAGCCCATAGCCCAAATCCATGCGGCCATCATCGGGCAGGTCGTCACGCAGCCACAGGTCTTTCATTTCGGTGACGACCGGATCATCGGCAGCAAGTTTCTTGCCATGGGCGATCATCCGGTAAATCGCACCGGATCGCACATCGCGCGCCAGGGCATCCCGCAGAACGGTATCAGCGGCCTCCATAGCCCCTTCCTGTTGCAGGATGTTGGCCGCAATGGTGACAACGCGCAGATTGTTCGGATCAGCCTCCAAAGCCGCCTTGATGCGTTCATGGGCAGCATCGGCGTCACCCGCCAGCTTGCGGGCGACCGCCCCAAGGGCAAGCGTTTCTCCGGTGGGCGGGGCAAGCCGCTCCAGATGATCCAGATCGGCCAACGCAGCGGCAGCGTTTTCCAGAGAGAGATGCGCCTGCGCCCGCGTCATCAGGGCCAGACGGTTGTCCGGATCCTGTTTCAAAAGCCTGTCAAGGCAATCCACCGCTTCGTAGGGCGAACCCAGATCCTGATAGAGCTTGCCAAGGTTGCCCAAAACTATCGGGTTGTGCGGAATCAGCCGTCGGGCATGCAGCAGCAAAGGCTTGGCCTCCTGATGACGACCGGACGCCAAAAGCAATTGCCCCAGTTGTGCGGCGGCCTCGCCGTAATCGGGGTCAATGGTCAAGGCTGATCGAAAGGCGGTTTCCGCCTCCGCGGTGCGGCCCAGACTGGCCAGTGCCGCACCGTGTATGGTCGACAGAATCTCGCTTCCGCCACGCGTGGCGATCAATTGGCGCGCCTGCGCTTCGGCCTCTGCCATCTTGCCGGCATTGATCTGCGCGACCAGCCTGTCTATCTCGGCGGTCGTCACTTTGGTCGACACGCGTGCGGTGCTGGTCTGGACGGCATCCATTGCCTTGGCGATCGCCTTCCGATCGCGCTGTCCCAGATTTGCGGCTTTCAGCTGCGCCTTTGCCTCTTTCCGGGCGGTGTCATCGCCATAGGCGGCGATGGCGGCAGCGTAAGCCTGCCACACTTTCAATTCGGTCGGCGCAAGTTGGGCGGCGCGTGCCAGAAAGTGACTCGCATCCTTTGGACGCCCCGCCTGCATATGAATCTGTCCCATGTGAAAGGGGATCTCGGCGCGTTTCGGGGCGAGCTTCGAAATCTGGGCAAACAGGTCCAGCGCCTCGCGTGGTTTGCCGCCGCGTGCAAGCCCCATGGCGCGATTGAACATGGCAGGGATCTGGTTGGAATTTAGCGGCAGCATCGCAGGCTCCTTGCGCTTTGGTCATAGGCATGAGCAGCGGGCGCACATGCAGGATATTTCCATTCAAGGCCTAATATGTCATGCCATGGGTCGCAAGGGTTGTTGCGTGGCAGAGCGGGGTCGTGCGCCGGTGGAGTTTTCACTGGAAACCGGCTTGACTTGCAGGCCGTTTCACCCGATAAGCCGCCACTCCTACCGGGAATTTCCCGAGTGGGGGCGTTTAACATTGCCCATCGGGGCGCGCTGTTCGAGGCAAGTGAAGGGATCAACCCTTCGACAAACACCGGGTTTTCGGGGCCACAGAACGCGGAATATGAAGGAAGATCAAATGTTTGCGGTTATGAAAACCGGCGGCAAGCAGTATAAAGTCCAGGCAGGAGACGTTTTGCGCGTCGAAAAGCTGGCGGCTGCTGCGGGCGAAAAAGTCCAGTTCAACGAGATTCTGATGGTTGGTGCAACCGTGGGCACCCCCACCATTGCCGGTGCTGGTGTGCAGGCCGAAGTCATCGACCAGATCAAAGGCGACAAAGTCATTCACTTCGTGAAGCGTCGTCGTAAACATGGCTCCAAGCGCACCAAGGGCCACCGTCAGCAACTGACGCTCTTGCGCGTGACTGACATCCTGGAGAAGGGTGCAGACAAGTCGGGCGTGAAAGCTGCGATTGGTGCGGGGTCGGTTCCGGGTGGTGCTGCCGCTGCGCCGGCCAAGAAAACCGCGCCGAAAAAGGCTGCCCCGCAGAAAGCCGAGAAGGCCGAGGCCTCTGCGGCTGCTGCTGCGGACGACCTGACAGCAATCACCGGTGTCGGTCCCGCCGCCGCCAAGAAGCTGGCCGACGCTGGCATCACCACCTTCGCCCAACTTGCGGCCGTTGACGTTGACAGCTTTGACGCTGTCAAAGTTAAGCCCGAGTGGGTTGAGCAGGCCAAAACGCTGGCCTAATCTGAGCTAAGGAGAGATAGCATGGCACATAAAAAAGCAGGCGGTTCATCCCGTAACGGCCGCGACTCGGCCGGTCGTCGCCTTGGCGTCAAGAAATTTGGCGGTGAAGTCGTGATTCCCGGAAACATTATTGTGCGTCAGCGCGGCACCAAAATGTGGCCGGGCGCGAATGTTGGAATGGGCAAGGATCACACCATCTTCGCGACGGTTGAAGGCCAGGTCCAATTCCATAAAGGCCTGAAAGGCCGCACCTTTATTTCGGTTCTCCCGGTGGCGGAGGCCGCTGAGTAAGCCGAACCTGACAAGGTTGTGACAAACCAGGGGCCGGCTGTGAATGCCGGCCCCTTTTCTTTTTGTATCAAGCACCTATCTGCCATTCATCGGGATTTCATAATTTGGTCTTATTGCCCCCCATATCCTGCGATATGTCCACCAGGGAGAACTGACCAACCCGGTGCGTTCTGCGCTTTTCAGAGGAGGGAAAGCCATGAAGCATGTTGAGATCACACGCCAACCGCTTATCGAGGCGGACCGCTTTGTGCTTCGCCCCGTTCGACGTTCGGATGCGGGGATGCTGTCCATGTATACGGCGGATGAACGCGTGGCGTCTGGCACACGGTCGATCCCGCATCCCTTGCCACCCGGCACGACCGAGGCATTCATCGAACGGTCGTTGCAAGACGAGCGTAATGAAGATGTCTGGGTGATGGACGCCGCGCAAAATGATGGGCGCGAAGTCCTGGGCGTGATCAGTCTGACCCATTTGGATCGGGCGCAATCTCAACTTGGCTATTGGGTCGCGCCGGGGTTCTGGAACACCGGCATCGCGTCAGAGGCCGTGCAGGCGATTGTTGCGGCCAACCCACAGCACAACACGTCAATCTTTGCCGAGGTTTTTCAGGACAACGCCGCATCAGCCCGTGTTCTGACCCATGCGGGGTTTGAATATATCGGCGACGCCGAAAGCCACTGCGTGGCGCGCAACGCCAATGTGCCGACATGGACTTACATCAACAAGATATCTTAACGCGTTGCTATAATGGATGATTGTCTTATCAGGACGAAGCGGCTGACGCTCCGTCCTTTGACGGCTGCGGATGGTGATCAGGTGGTTGACTTGCTCAACGACTATGAGGTCGCGCGCTGGCTGACCGTCGTCCCGCACCCCTATACACTTGCTGATTTCAACGGGTTTCTGACCCATCTGGCCGACACCTCTCGGCTGGGCGGGTTGGC
Source organism: Aliiroseovarius sp. B-4 (assembly GCF_056857795.1). NCBI lineage: Bacteria > Pseudomonadati > Pseudomonadota > Alphaproteobacteria > Rhodobacterales > Paracoccaceae > Aliiroseovarius > Aliiroseovarius sp. B-4. The sequence continues at coordinate 98,848 of NZ_JBSXNV010000029.1, read as the reverse complement.
CATTGAACGGAACAACAGGGTCTTGGGCGTGGTTGGACTGGACCCGACACTTGGTTACTGGTTGGGGCGCGCGCACCAAGGACGCGGCGTGATGATCGAGGCGACGACGGCTCTCTTGGAGTGGGCCTTTGCCAATCTTGAGATCGACCAGGTCAGCTCGGGGTATTTTCGTGACAACATCGCGTCGCGCACGGTGCTGACAACGCTTGGATTTCGCCATACCGGCGTGATCGAACAGGTGCACTGCACCTCTCAAGATATTGATGTTGAACTGATTAAAGTCGAATTAAGTCGCGCAAATTGGCAGTCCCGCTGATGATGACCCGTCTGATCACTGACCGTTTGATGCTGCGCCGCACACAGCCTGCCGATGTCGACGCCTTCCACGCGCTGGTGTCTCACTTTGACGTGGTGCGCATGACCGCCAGTTGGCCCTGGCCCGCAGACCCTGCGTATACGAAATCGCGTTGTGCCCCCTGCGACCCGGCGGTCGGTCTGGCCGGTCCGGTATTTCGCCAGGGCCAGCTTGTCGGTGCCATGGGCATCATGTCCCGCGAAGAGAATGGCCCGGAACTGGGTTACATGTTCGCGCCCGCGCATTGGGGCAAAGGATATGCAACCGAAATGGGGGTAAAACTCATCGCTTATGTATGGGCGCATTACGATTGGGATGCGATCCGCGCAACGGCGTTTGAAGACAATCCGGCCTCGGTGCGGGTGCTGGACAAGCTGGGCTTCACCGAGACCTGCCCGACAATCGGCAGATGCACGGCGCGCAATGGCGATGTTCCCCTGCGCAGTTTCACCCTGCCACGCCCCGTCAATCCGTAAGCTGTTTGCGACGCAAACCACCTTGAACTCTTGAGCCTCGGCTCATTTCCCTCTATCGCAAATATCGTAACCAGAAAAGGCGTGCGCCCGATGAAATTCCTCGATCTCGCAAAGGTCTATATCCGTTCGGGTTCCGGCGGCGGGGGCTGCGTGTCGTTTCGGCGCGAGAAATACATCGAATATGGCGGTCCCGATGGTGGGGATGGCGGACGCGGTGGCGATGTTGTCATCGAGGTCGTTGACGGGCTGAACACCCTGATCGACTTTCGCTATCAACAACACTTTTTCGCAGGCAACGGGCGCCCCGGCATGGGGCAACAGCGCACCGGACCAGACGGCGACGATATTGTCCTGCGGGTGCCTGTGGGAACCGAGATCCTGGACGAAGACCAAGAGACCGTGATTGTCGACATGACCGAGGTCGGGCAGCGTTTTGTGCTGGCCAAGGGCGGCAATGGGGGGTTCGGAAACCTGCATTTCACCAGTTCGACCAACCGCGCGCCGCGCCGCGCCAATCCGGGGCAGGAAGGCGTCGAGCGCACGATCTGGCTGCGTCTGAAGCTGATCGCTGATGTGGGGTTGCTGGGCCTGCCGAACGCGGGAAAATCGACATTCCTTGCCGCGACCTCGAACGCGCGGCCCAAGATTGCGGATTATCCCTTCACCACGCTGCACCCCAATCTGGGAGTGGTCGGTGTTGACAACGCCGAATTCGTCGTGGCCGACATTCCCGGCCTGATCGAAGGTGCGTCGGAAGGGCGGGGTCTTGGCGATCTGTTCCTTGGCCATGTCGAACGTTGTTCCGTTTTGCTGCATCTGGTCGATGGCACGTCCGAAGATGTGGTGGCAGACTGGCAAACCATCATCACCGAGATCGAAGCCTATGGCGACATTCTGGGCGGCAAGCCCCGCGTCACCGTACTGAACAAGATCGACGCGTTGGATGACGAGGAACGCGCAGAAAAGCGCAAGATGCTTGAGGCCGTCGCCGGCCCAGTGATGTTGATGTCCGGTGTCGCTCATGAAGGGACCACCGACGTGCTGCGTGCTTTGCGTAAAGAGATTTCCGAGGACCGCATCCGCCAGAAACCCCGAGAGGAGCAACAGACGTGGCAACCCTGACGAAGGCCAGCCGTATCGTGGTCAAGATCGGCTCGGCGCTTCTGGTCGATGTCGCGACGGGGACATTGAAATCCGATTGGTTGCAGTCTCTGGCCGCCGACGTGGCTGCGCTGAAGGCGCGTGGGGCGGATGTGGTTCTGGTGTCCTCTGGCTCCATCGCCTTGGGGCGCGGGGTGTTGGGGTTGCCCTTGGGCACCTTGTCGCTGGAACAGTCGCAAGCGGCTGCTGCGGTCGGGCAAATCCGGCTGGCGCGAGCCTACGAAACGGCACTCGCCCCCTTGGGTGCGACCACCGCGCAGGTGCTGGTGACGCTGGAGGACAGCGCCGATCGCCGCCGATACCTGAACACACGCGCCACGTTAGAGACGCTTCTGTCGCTGGGCGTTGTGCCCATCGTGAACGAAAATGACACGGTGGCCACGGATGAAATCCGCTTTGGCGACAACGACCGGCTGGCCGCGCAGGTGGCCGTCACGGTTGGGGCCGACCATCTGGTTTTGCTGTCGGACGTGGATGGGTTCTATTCCGGCAACCCCAAGGACGATCCCGCCGCCACGCGCTATGACGTCATCGACGCAATCACGCCCGCGATTGAGGCGATGGCGGGCGACGCGGGCACGGGTCTGTCTAAAGGCGGGATGAAAACCAAGGTGATGGCCGCGAAAACCGCGACCGGGGCAGGGTGTGACATGACGATCACGCTGGGGTCGCGAATGAACCCCTTATCTGCCTTGGCCGAAGGCGCGGCGTCCACCTTGTTCACTGCGCGCACCGACCCGAAAGCAGCGCGGAAACATTGGATTGCGTCGATGAAATCGCGCGGCGCGGTGGTGGTCGATCAGGGGGCCGAACGCGCGCTGCGCTCGGGCAAATCGCTATTGCCTGCCGGGGTGGCCGCGGTGCGGGGTGATTTTCAGCGCGGCGACCCGATCGAAATACATGGGTCCGATGGAACCCATCTGGGCGCTGGCCTAAGCCGCTATACTGCGGACGAAGCGCGGGCGATCAAGGGGCAGCGGTCGGACAAGATCGAGGCCATTCTGGGCTATCCGGGCCGCGCCGCCCTGATCCATCGCGACGACATGGCCCTGTAAGGACAGCGATCAAGAGAACGGAGATCAACCATGAGCGAAGACATCACGTCCATGATGGCCGAGATCGGACGCCGCGCGCGCGATGCGGCCAAGGTGCTTGCCTTCGCTCCTGCAAGGGCCAAGGAAAAGGCCCTGCTGGCGGCTGCGGATGCCTGTTGGGACCGGCGGGCCGAAATTGCCGATGCCAACCAGAAAGACATGGCGTTTGGTCGCGACAAGGGTCTGTCGCCCGCCATGATGGACCGCTTGATGCTGGACGAAGATCGCATCAAGGGCATGTGCGACGGGTTGCGCGCCGTGGCGCGGCAGAACGATCCGGTGGGCGAGGTGCTTGAGGAATGGGATCGTCCCTCGGGCTTGCATATCAAACGCGTCCGCACGCCATTGGGTGTGATTGGCGTGATCTATGAAAGCCGTCCGAACGTGACCGCGGACGCGGGTGCGCTGTGCCTGAAGGCGGGGAATGCGGTGATCCTGCGTGGCGGGTCCGAGAGTTTTCATTCTGCCGGGCTGATCCATGCCTGTTTGCAAGACGGATTGCGTGCCGCGGGTTTACCTGTGGATGCCATCCAGCGTGTGCCGACCCGAAATCGAGCAGCGGTAAGCGAGATGCTGACAATGACCGATTACATCGACGTGATCGTGCCGCGTGGCGGCAAGGGGTTGGTGGGATTGGTCCAGCGCGAGGCGCGTGTGCCGGTCTTTGCACACCTTGAAGGCATCGTGCATATCTATATCGACAAGGACGCCGACCCGGACAAGACCGCACGGGTGGTGATGAATGCCAAGACCCGACGCACAGGAATTTGTGGCGCGGCCGAGTGCCTGTTGATTCACCGCGATACGGTCATCTTGGGACAGAAGGTGTTGAATGATCTTATGGATGCCGGGGTCGAGGTGCATGCGGGCGACGGGCTGACGGGCACCATCGCTGCCACCGAGGACGATTGGGGCAAGGAATTTTTGGACAGTATCATCGCGGCCCGGATAGTCGACGACGTGGACGGGGCGATTGACCATATCAACCGCTATTCTTCGTCTCATACCGATGCGATCCTGACCGAGAACGACGCGACTGCCGAACGGTTCTTCACCCGGCTGGACAGCGCGATCCTGATGCGCAATGCGTCGACCCAGTTTGCGGACGGAGGCGAGTTCGGCATGGGCGCTGAGATTGGCATCGCCACTGGCAAGATGCACGCGCGCGGGCCGGTGGGCGCGGCGCAACTGACATCGTTCAAATATCTGGTCGAAGGGGACGGCACGACCCGCGCGTGATATCTCCTAGAACTCCACGCTGATCGAATGTTCTGCTATGGTCACGCCGGCATTGCGACCTTGGCGGGCCAGTTCGGGCCCAACCAGCGCGAAGTGAACCTGCGCCGGGGGCACGTCGGCGTCGCTTTGCAGGGTCGAGACCATGTTCCATAGAACGGTGTCCACGTTCATCTTGTCCGCCTGACCCTGTATCCGCCAGTGTGCATCGTCGCGGCGCACTTCGATCCGACCGCCCCAAGGCATTGCGGTCTCAAAGCACTGAAGGATCAGGAAAGCCAATTTGACCGCGCAGCGCGGTTGGTTTCCGGTGGGGTGCCAGTCTACTTCAATCTTACGACCATCCACGCCGGGCGCAAGAATGGCACGGATTTCGTGTTCTGCGATCAGTTGATCTTCAGATGCAGCACCAAAGGCCACGCGGAAATAGCGAATGCGCAGGTTGGCGTTGGTGACGCTTTCTGCGATCAGCGCCATTTCCGGGCTATCGGCCAAACCGGAAAGCTGCAACAGTTCAACGCCGTTGCCGATCGCGCCCAGAGGGCTGATAAGATCATGGCAGATACGAGAGCCGATAAGGGACGTCAGGTCGCGGTCTTGTTGGGTCATGGAAGATACCTTGAAAGGAAGACGGATGAATTTGGGATCGATGCTGGAACCGGGTATGTTGGTGCGTCATCCGAACCAACCGGACTGGGGCGTAGGGCAGGTGCAATCAAATATCGGCGGCAAGATCACGGTGAATTTTGAGCATGCTGGCAAGCAGGTGATTGTTTCGGATCGCATAGACCTGATCCCGGTTTTTGAACCTCCGCAAGCAACTTAAAGTAAATCATCGGAAAGCAATACAATCATAACGAGCCACCCACTCAGTTGCAAACCCTAAGCCACCACCATAAAAGCCCAGCAAAGTTAGCAAAACGTTAATAACGATGCCCAAACCCGATTTTGCCCTGCGCCTGGCCCGAGACGAGGCTGACCTGATCGCTGCCCAGCGATTGCGCTATGACGTTTTCGTGGCTGAACTGGGCGGAACGGGCAAGTTGGTCGATCATGACGCGCGGCTGGAACGTGACGCGTTTGACCCCTATTTTGACCACTTGATTCTGTTCGATCAGGCCCGTGAAGGATGCCCTGCCGTGGGCGTCTATCGGTTGCTGAGGGGGGATCGGCTGTCGACGACCGGAAACGGCTTGTCGCGGTTTTATTCCGAAGATGAATATGATCTTACGCCACTACGAACTTCGGGTCGTAAGCTGTTGGAATTAGGGCGTTCCTGCCTTCATCCTGACTATCGTGGCGGCCGCGCGATGATGCTTCTCTGGACCGGGTTGGCCGACTATGTGGCAGAGCACAAGATCGAGCTTCTGTTTGGTGTCGCCTCGTTTCATGGCACGGATATCAACGCATTGGCAGCGCCTTTGTCCTTGCTGCATCACCGCCACTTGGCACCCGAAGCGTTACGGGTCAAAGCTCAACCTGCGCATTTTCAATCCATGAACCTGATCGATGCGGATCATATCGACCGGCCTGCCGCGATGCGGGCGGTGCCATCGTTGATCAAGGCCTATCTTCGGCTGGGTGGCTTTGTTGGGGAAGGGGCCTATGTTGACCATGAGTTCAACACGACGGATGTGTGCCTGATCATGGACACCGAACAGATGAGTGAGAAACACAAGGCAATCTACACCGGAAAGTCCCACAGATGACCGCCCAGTGGCATGGTGAGCCAGAGCCGCATCCCTTCCGTCCGTCTGGTGCAGATTGGCTGCTTATCGTCGCGCGCGGGTTTCCCTTGGCAGTGCTTGTTTTCGGCGGTTTGGTCGTGCTGTTGCTTATCCGACTGATCGAGCGGCCCTTGTGCGGCATCAGGCGACCGATCACACCGCACATCACCCAATTTGTCTGCCGTGTGGCGTTTGTGATCCTTGGCATCCCCTTCAAAGCGATCGGAACTCCCATGCGCGAGAAGGGGGCGGTGGTTGCCAACCATGCGGGCTGGCTTGATATCTTCTCGCTTAACGCCAGGAAGCGCGTCTATTTCGTGTCGAAATCCGAGGTGGCGGGTTGGCCCGGTATCGGCTGGTTGGCGCGCGCAACGGGCACCGTGTTTATCAACCGTGACCGGCGCGAAGCCACAATGCAGATCGAGGTCTTTCGCGAACGCCTCCAGGCCGGCCACAAGTTGCTCTTTTTTCCGGAGGGCACATCCAGCGACTCGCGCCGCGTTCTGCCTTTCAAATCAACGCTTTTCGCCGCGTTCTTTACGCCTGAAATGCGAGATTTCATGTGGGTTCAGCCGGTCACGGTGCGCTATATCGCGCCCCATGGTGCCGATCCACGTTTTTACGGCTGGTGGGGCGATATGGATTTTGCGCCGCATCTGGTGCAAACGCTTGCCGCACGTCGGCAGGGCCGGGTTGAAGTGGTCTATCACGCGCCGGTCAAGGTGTCTGACTTTGCCGGTCGGAAAGAACTGGCGGCCTATTGCGAAACCGCCGTTCGAAGCGGATTGGACGATTTGAAGGACCAGGCGACTTAACCGGTCATTGCACCCAAAAGCCGCGCCAGCGTCGCCGATGGGTCGTCCGTGCGCCAGATTTCTTCCCCGATGGCGAAGAAATCGGTGACGGGTGTCAAAGCACGGATGGTGTCTTCGTCCAGCGCGCCTTCAGCCACCACGGGCACTTCGATCATCTTGGACCACCAATCGAACAGGTCCGCCTCGGCCCGGGTGCCATCGCCAAGTGCGGTCGCGCCCACAGGCCCGAAGCTGACGTAATCTGCGCCCACTTCACCAGCCGTCATGCCATCATGGCGCGAGGCACCGCAAAATGCTCCGACAATGGCGTCGTGGCCAAGATCGTCGCGGCTCTTGCGCACCCGGCGCGCGCCATCCCCCAGATGAACCCCATCCAGCCCCAGGCGTTCAACCATCAGAGCGTGGTCCGCGATCACGATCGGCACGTCGCGCGTATGGGCCACTTCGCGGCAAGCGTCGGCGGCGCGCATGATGCGGTCCTCGTCCGTTGTGGCCAGCGATAGCCTCAGACAGGCGGTTTCATGGGCGTCCAGCACGCGGGCGAGCTGATCGGGAAACTGCGACAGCTCAAATTCGGGCGGTGTCACCAGATAAAGCTGGGGAAGTTCGAAAACTGTCTCGGCCATCGCGCGCGATCCTCTTCGTGGGGTGTTTTGCTGCTTCATAGACGGCTAGAGCGTCTTTGCAAGCCTGACAAGGGGATCGGCGTCACTTCGCAGGCAGCGAGGCGACATATTCCAGCGCCAAGCGAAGCAGGTCGCCGCGCGTGTCATCATCTGCCATTGCGTCCGGACCCGCCTCGATGAAGCCGCCCATGCGTCGGCCCGTGAACGCCATGGGTTCTGCCCCGGGCAGCGCCAGCGCAGCGGCTTCATTTACCTTGCCAACGCGATACATCGCGCCATCCTTGTGCACGCCGCACAGCATGTTGCCATTCAGCATAAAAGCGATCCCGCCGAACATCCGTTTTTCGGACAATCCGTGGGTCGCTGAAAGATCGTCTTTCAAAAGCTCATAGATTCCTTCGTCATATGCCATGCGCGACCTCATGCTTGCCCTGATGCTGCGCTCAGCGTATCACGCGCCCAATCAAAGGGAAGGGTCGGCATTGGCGGATCACATGACGGATAATCTGGGGCCGCAGCCCGAAATCGTGCTGGTGCGTCCGCAGATGGGCGAAAACATCGGGGCAGCGGCGCGCGCGATGCTGAATTTCGGGCTGGAGCGGATGCGCATCATCGCCCCGCGCGACGGTTGGCCGAACCAATCAGCGGTGGCCATGGCGTCTGGTGCGGGCCGGGTGCTGGACGGGGCGGGGGTCTATGACACGCTCGCGGACGGGATCGGCGATTGCGACTATGTTTACGCCACGACAGCGCGTTCGCGCGATTTGGCGAAACCGATCCTCAGCCCTGAACGCGCCATGGCCGAGGCGCGCGCGATGCGGGCAGAGGGCAAGAAGGTGGCGATCCTGTTTGGGCCGGAACGGACCGGGCTTGAGAATGGCGAGGTGGCGCGGGCAAACGCGATCATTTCGGTGCCGGTGAACCCCGGGTTTGCGTCTTTGAACCTTGCGCAATGCGTGCTTCTGACCGCCTATGAATGGCGGCGCCAGACCACCGAGTTTCAGCACGAGGTGATGGAATGGGCAGGCTCTGAGCGCGCACCGTCCATCGAGGTTGAAAAACTGGCGGAGCATTACGAGGCTCGACTGGATGAGGCCGGGTTCTTCTATCCGCCGACCAAGGCGCCGGTCATGAAAACCACGCTGCGCAATATGTGGAGCAGGATGCCCATGACGCGCGCCGATGTGCAGATTTTTCACGGTATCCTGCGCCAATTGTTGCGAGGCAAACAGGGTTGATCAGGTTTTTCGGGTGGCCGCCACCACCCAAATGATCGCCAACACGAGCGCGCCGACCGCGTTCAGGTTCGCCATGGTGACACCAAACAGATCCCATGGGATTTCATCGCAGCGGATCAGCGGCGCATCGTTGATTTTCGACAGCAGGTCATCGACAGACATATCTGCGACACCGCTGCCGGTGCACGAGCTTGGGCCGTCCCACAGCTTGCGTTCAACGCCTGAGTGGAAAAAGCCGATAGCGGATGTCGTTGCTGCCGCCAGCGCGCCAAGCCAGGCAAGCGCTTTCTGCTTTGTCGAAAGTGCCACGCCTCCGATCACGATGGCGGCAGCATGGGGCCAGCGTTGCCACAGGCACAGTTTGCAGGGCGCATAGCCCAAGGCCTGAAAGACGAATGCGCCGCCAAGGATCAGCGCCGAGGAGATGGCTGCGAAGGCGATCAACTGGTTCGCCGTGAAGCGGTCAAGAAATCTCATAGATATTTTACCGTGTAAAATCCGCCGATCAGGATCACGACGAACAGGATGAACATCAGACCCAAACGCCGCTCGATGAAGTCGCGGATCGGCGCGCCGAATTTCCACAAAAGGGCCGCGACAACAAAGAAACGCAAGCCTCTTGCAATCACGCTGGCGACCATGAAAACGCCAAAGTTCAGGCCGGTGGAGCCGGACAGAATGGTAATGACCTTGTAGGGGAACGGTGTCACACCCGCGATCAGCACAGCCCAGGCGCCCCATTGGTTATAGGTTTCGGCAAAGTGGCCAAACTCGTTGGTTTTGCCATAGAATTCCAGCACAGGCTGGCCGACGCTTTCAAACAGACCCCACCCGATGAAATAGCCAAACGCCCCGCCGAGGACGGACGCGACCAGCGCGACCGTGGCAATCACGAAAGCGCGCGACGGGCGGGCGATGATCATCGGGATCATCAGGATATCGGGTGGGATCGGAAAGACCGAGCTTTCCAGAAACGCCACAAACGCCAGCCCCCACAACGCGTGGCGCGTGTCTGCCAATCCCATGGTCCAATCGTAAAGACGCCTGATCATCTGCGTGCCTCTTGCTTTTTGCTCACGAACCACGCCCCGTGCGTGACGTCAAGGGACAGGCGGGACATCATGGCTTGATAGAAGTCGAATGGCCGGTAAACTGGCTGTGAAACGATAGTACAATGGTCCGATGCTTCGGTTTTCGGGTGGGCAAAGGGAGCATCACGATGAAATGGCAAGGCCGGCGCGGAAGTCGGAACATCGAAGATCGACGCCGGGCAGGGGGCGCGGCGCAGGTCGGCGGGCTTGGGCTTTTGGCGGTGTTGGCCATCGGCTATTTCCTGGGTGTTGACGTTACCCCATTCCTGCAAGGCGGCGGAACGCTCGGATCGGGCGGCGGCGGCGAAATCACCGAGGCCGACCGGCAGGAGGGTGAGTTTGTCTCGGTCACACTGGCCGATACCGAAGAAGTTTGGGACGAACTGTTTCGAACTCAAGTTGGGCAGAGTTACAATCCGGTGACGCTGGTGCTTTACAAAGGTGTCACGCAAAGCCCCTGTGGCGGTGCGTCTGGTGCGACCGGACCGTTCTATTGTCCGGGGGATCGCAAGGTTTATCTGGACACCTCGTTTTTCACCACACTGTCCCGACAGTTGGGCGCAAAAGGGGATTTCGCGGCGGCCTATGTGGTTGCACATGAGGTGGCGCACCATGTGCAGAACGAGTTGGGCATTCTGGGGCAGGCCAATTCCATCCGCGCGCAGGTTGGTGAAGCCGAGGCTAACGCGGTTTCGGTTCGGATCGAGCTTCAGGCAGATTGCTATTCGGGCATCTGGGCACGCGAGGCGCAGGCACGGTTTGGCTCGCTGGAACGTGGCGATGTGGCCGAGGCGATGAACGCCGCTCGTCAGATCGGTGATGATACGCTGCAACGCAGTGCAGGCCGCATACCGATGCCGCACACCTTTACCCATGGCACATCCGAACAGCGCCAGAACTGGTTCCTACGGGGCTATGAGAGTCGCGATATGCGCAGTTGCGATACCTTCTCGGCGGACCAGATCTGAACGGTGATTCTTTTTGGATTGGTTCGGGAATTGAACCGACAGCGTCCGACGTGGATGCACATACGCCAATATTACATGCGTTAAGTAGCGGAAAAATCGTCTTGTTTACAAGGTTGTTGCGCATGCAACGAGTTTTGTTTACGAATATTTCAGCGACAGGATCATAAGCAAACCCGACCGTGCAGTCGATAATACTTGCGTGACGGCAAAGAGCCTGTTTTTATCGGTTTGTCTGTAAGGCGGTGGAACCGCCAGTGGCAGACCGGACATAGTTCGCGTTTGGGAGGAAGCGAAATGAAATTCACCATGAAAACTGCTTTTGTTGGCGCTGTAGCACTTGGGCTGACCGCCGGAGCCAGCTTCGCGCAAGAAGTCACGCTGAGATGTCAGCACTTTTTACCGCCGACTGGGTCCACGCCGCTCTATTTCATGACGCCATGGGCCGAAAAGATCGAACAGGAATCCGGTGGTCGGATCAAGGTTGAACTTTATCCGGCCATGCAGCTGGGCGGCAAACCTCAGGCGCTGTATGACCAGATACGCGATGGCGTGATTGATTGTGGGTGGGCGCTGCCCGCCTATACGCCGGGCCGTTTCCCCGAAGCAGAAGCGTTCGAACTGCCCTTCATGACGGGCCGCAACGCCGAAGCCTCCTCCAAGGCGGCGTGGGAGTATTCGGAAAAATACCTGATGGAACGGATGAGCGACGTCAAACTTCTGGCCACCCATGTCCACGGCCCCGGTGTTGTCCACAAGAAGGGTGAACCGGTAAAGGCACTTGAGGATTTTCAAGGGCTGAAACTGCGTGGACCGTCGCGTCAGGCCAATGCGTTGTTTGAAGAACTGGGCGCATCCCCCATCGGGATGCCGCTTCCGACCTTCCCCGAAGCACTGTCCAAGGGCGTTGTGGATGGCGGGGTGATCCCATGGGAAATCGTGCCACCGCTGAAGGTGCATGAACTGGCTGACAGCCACACCGAATTTCCCGGCGATCGCTCGCTATACAACACGTTCTTCATCTGGGCGATGAACAAGGACACCTATGCCAACCTGCCGGACGACCTGAAAGCGGTGATCGACGCCAACTCGGGACTTGAGACCTCGGGTTGGGCCGGCGCCTCGTTCGACAAGGGCGACGTGATCGGGCGCGAGATTGTGGCGGGCACCGACAACACCATTCACGAGCTTGATCCGGCTCTGGTGGCCGAAATCCGGGCCATTGGCGACAAACAGGTTGAAGCCTGGGCGGCTGACATGACCTCCAAAGGCCTGGATGGTGAAGGCATGGTGGCCTATGCCAAAGAGCTTGTCGCCAAATATGCCGACAACTGATCGACGATAAAAACAGCTCCGGGCAGCGGGTTTGCCCGGAGTTTTTTTTGCGCAAAGGTGGTGCATCGAAAAAGGCACGCCGACCCGGCATCAGATAAACAGGGGATAGCTTTGGCAATCGCGAAATCGGCACAGATACGGGTTGGCCGCTGGTTGGAACGCGCAAGTCGTTGGATGGCGTATTCCGGCGGGGCGGTTCTGGTCGCAATTGCACTGACAACGGTGATTTCGATCATCGGGCGGACGCTTTCGGGTTTCGGTCTCAGCCCCGTCAAAGGCGACTATGAAATCGTTGAGATGGGATGCGCGATTGCGGTCTTTGCTTTCATGCCATGGTGCCAGTTCAAGCGCGGTCATGTCACGGTCGATATCTTTATTTCCAAACTGTCCGACAGGATGCAGGCGGTCCTTGGACTGATCGGGGATCTGTTCCTGACGGGGGCAGCGTTCATCATCCTGTGGCGGCTGTGGTTGGGGTTCGGCGAGAAGTTTCCGTTCGGTTCGGACGGTCTGCGCAATGTCCTTGGCATGGGGGCGAAACCCTTCTTTGCCGAAAGCACCTATGAACTTGAAATACCCCTATGGATCCCTTTCGGTCTGAGCTTGGTTGGCGCGGCATTCTTTATGATTGTCGCGGCCTATTCGGTCTGGCGGTCTTTCAACTGGGTGCTTGATGGCAAGGAGGAACGGGTATGACCGGGATCGAACTGGCGATTGTCGCCTTTGCCCTGATGCTGCTTGCGATCTTTCTGCGCCTGCCCATCGGGTTGGCCATGGGGCTGACCGGGTTTTTCGGCATCTGGTACCTGATGGGGCATCCATCAGTGACGCTGAGCCAGCTCAAGACGCTGTCGTATGACACGTTCTCCAGCTATTCGCTGTCCATCGTGCCGCTGTTTCTGCTGATGGGGCAGTTTGCGACGAAATCCGGCATGTCCGGCGCATTGTTCGAGGCTGCAAGCGATTGGCTTGGCCACCGCAAGGGTGGAGTGGCCATGGCCGCCGTCGGGGCCTGTGCGGGTTTCGGCGCGGTGTGTGGCTCGTCGCTGGCGACGGCCTCTACCATGGGGCAAGTGGCCTTGCCGGAAATGCGAAAGCGTGGCTATTCCGACGCCCTGTCCACCGGCGTTCTGGCCGCAGGCGGGACACTTGGTATCCTGATCCCGCCCTCGGTCATTCTGGTCATCTATGCGATCCTGACAGAGCAGAACATCGTAAAAATGTTCATCGCCGCCTTGGTGCCGGGCATCCTCGCCGCGCTTGGATACATGCTGACCGTGGCCGTCATGGTGCGGATCAATCCAGACAGCGCCACCACCGCGGATCGGGTGCCCTATGCGCACCGGTTCCGGACTTTGTTGTCGATCTGGCCGGTGGTGGTGATCTTTGGTCTGGTGATGGGCGGTATCGCTGCGGACTGGAACTGGACCAAGACTGGTGTGCAAGCCTTGTTCACCCCAACCGAAGGCGCCGCCGTAGGCGCGGTTGCCACCGGGCTTTACGGTGTGATGACCGGCGGGCTGACCTGGAAGGGGTTTCTGGACAGCATCCTGTCCACTGCGCAATCCACTGCGATGATCTTTTTCATCGTGCTGGGCGCGCAGATCTTCAACTCGTTTCTTGCCTTCACGCAGGCCCCGCAAATGCTGGCCGAATGGGTCACAGGACAGGGATTTTCGCCACTGGTGGTTTTGACACTGATGCTGATCGCCTATCTGGTCTTCGGTTGTGTCATGGACAGCCTGTCGATGATCCTTCTGACCATCCCGATCTTCTATCCGATCATCGAGGTGCTGGATTTCGGTCTGACCCCTGAAGAGGCGGGCATTTGGTTCGGCATCCTTGCCCTGATCGTAGTCGAGGTCGGATTGATTACGCCGCCGGTGGGCATGAACCTGTTCATCATCAACTCGATGGCCCGCGATATACCGATGTCGGCAACCTATCGCGGGGTCGCGCCCTTCGTGCTGTCCGACCTGATCCGCGTTGTGGTTCTGGTCGCCTTTCCGGGCATCACGCTGTGGCTGGTCGGGGTGATGTTCTAGCAGCAATAAAAACGCCGGGGGCAGGCCAAAACCTCGTTGACGTTGCCTCGGCGCTTGGGTAATCCCATCGCAGTGCCCAAGTGGCGGAATGGTAGACGCAGGGGATTCAAAATCCCCCGCCTTCACGGGCGTGAGAGTTCGAGTCTCTCCTTGGGCACCACTCCGAAGTCAGGTAGAACGGTCGTCACGTGGCGCATCCTTGCGCGATGTGTCGTAAGGGATGAAGGTATGGATAAACACGCACAGAAGATTGCCGCTGATCTGTTGCACCTTCGGGGGCAGGTTTTATCAAAAGGCGATCCAGTTGCGCTGCCGCTCGTATCCAGTTCGATGTTTCATCTGCCGGGTGATCCCGAGGGTGCGGCGGCCTATGGGCGCGTGGACAACCCAACCTGGGACGCGCTGGAGCATAGCCTGTCCGTGCTGGAAGACGCGCCCTGCGTTGCGTTCCCGTCGGGCATGGCGGCAATCTCGGCGGCGCTGTTTGCCACTCTGAAGGCCGGGCAAACCCTGTTGATTCCATCGGACGGCTATTACGTCACGCGTCTGTTGTCTGACCGATTTCTGTCACAGTTCGGTGTGCGCGTGGTTCAGCGGCCCATCCTTGGCTTTGCGGATGGTGGCTTTGATGGCATCGACGTGGCGTTCATCGAAAGCCCCTCCAACCCCGGGCTGGACCTGTGCGACATCCATGCGATCGCAACGGCGGTGCGCAAGGCGGGCGGAACCACCATCGTAGACAACACGACCATGACGCCATTTGGCCAGCGCCCGCTGGATCTGGGGGTGGATATGGTCGTGGCGTCCGATACCAAGGCGCCGGGTGGACATTCCGACCTTTTGATGGGCCATGTTGCCACGCGCAAGACGGCGCTGCGCGACGCGGTTCTGGACTGGCGCAAAATGTCCGGCGCCATCCCGGCACCCCATGCGGCGTGGCTGTTGCATCGCGGGCTTGAAACGCTCGACGTGCGGTTCGATCGCATGTGCCAATCGGCGGCAATCATCGCCCCGGCCCTGGCTGATCATCCGGCCATTACTGCGATCCGTTATCCGGGGCTGGCGACCGATCCTGCGCATGCGTTGGCAAAGCGGCAGATGTCGCGGTTTGGATTCCTGATCGGGCTGACGCTGGACACCAAAGACCGGGCCGAGGCGTTCATCACAGGCTGCCGCTATCTTCGTCCCGCCACCTCATTTGGCGGTCTGCACAGTTCGGCTGAACGACGGGCGCGTTGGGGGGATGATGTGGCCGGCGGGTTTGTGCGGCTGTCCGTTGGTTGTGAACCCGTCGATCAGCTTCTGGCTGACCTGATGACATCATTGGACCGCCTGATGTCCAAATAGGGCCGACAATATTGCAAGAATCATAGTCACTTCACTGCATAACTCCAGGGTGGTTAAGAGATGTCCACGCCGCAACCATAGGTCGTGAATCATGGCGCGAATGCGGCCATATTGCCTGAACTTTACCCGCAAGGATTGAAAACACACTGATTTTCAAAGGTTTTCTTCATAATTTGGGCGCAAATTGCTAATATGTTCGTATCGCCGGGGGTTATCCGGCTTGTTTTCAGGGGTATTTGAGTTGAGCTTGCGTGATATCCGAGTGCAGGAGACCATCCCGATCCATTGGACGGGCTTTTCATCGACATCGCCAGTGAATGACCCAATGCGGGGGCGCCACTCCCGCAGGGGCATCGCGTCGTCTGGACTGTCGGCCAATACGCGGGTGGAAACGTTGCGCGGCCCTGTGATTGCGCGTGAATTGCAGATCGGGGATCAGGTGAAGACCTATGGTGGTGGTTTCTCGACCCTGCGTTGGGTTGGCACATCACGCGTGGCCGATGAGGCGAGTGTACCGATGCGCCGCACGTCATTTGATGGTCATGAAAGCTCAACGCTTGTGACATCGGACCAGTTGGTTCTTGTATCGCATTATCAGACCGAAATTTTGTTTGGGGCCAATGAAGTGTTGTGCCCGGCCATCCATCTTGCCGACATTGGCATGTTCTCACCAGATCCGACCGTGAACCCCATATTCGTGCATCTGCTGTTTGACACCTATGAGCTTGTGAAATGCGGTGATGACTGGTTGGAAAGCCTGCGGCCGAATATGGATCAAATCGTCGCCGAAGACGCCAAGACAGCGCAGGAAATCCTGTCGCATCTTCCCAAACTGGTCAGCCAACAGGGCCGCGCGGCCTATGTGCGCACAAGACCCGTCCTGGATGATCGCGAGGTTGCCTTGCTGTTTGGCTAGAACACGCGAACCGGCGCAATCAGGGCTGCGCGGTCCGCGTCAACCACAATTGCCAATCTTCGCCCGTATCAATGTCGAAGGCAGCGTGATCGTCCGGAAGGGGAACAATCCGGGTTGGCACGTCCTTTAGGGTGTTTTGTGCGCCTTGATCCCCTTGAAGAACATCAAGTTTGCTCAGAAACCGTGCGGGAACAAGCACCGGATGGCCGGGGGTAAGGTTCTGCGTTCCACCTCGCAAGATGCAATCTGGACCGAAGGCCGCACAGACCTGGTTTATGTCCCGAGTTGTCAGGGCTGGCATATCGGCCAGCATGATCAACACTCCATCCAGATCAAGGGGCAACATCCCTATCGCATCCGACAGGCTGTGGCTCATGCCAAGGCTGGCATTCGGGCAGAAAAGGGGCGTGGCTTTTGTCGCGCGAACAATTTTCAGCCGGTCGGTGTCTTGGTCGGGCAGGGCGACAAATACAGGACGTCCGGTGGCAAGTGCGGTGTCGATCCGGTCGGCCAGCAAGGGCGCACCGTCACGACCCCGCAGCAACAGCTTGTCCCGCCCCATCCGCCGCGACTGGCCTGCGGCCATGATCAAGACTGCAAGGGAAGTGGCTTGGGACATGCCGGTGCTACCTCTCGGGGATCAGCCCCCTTGGGCTAAACCGCAACACCAAAAGCAAGATGATCCCCATAGAAAACAGGCGCATGTGGGCCGCGGAATCCAGAAGATGCGTTTTCAAGGGCGATCCGTCCGTCATGCCGGAGGTGACAATCGACATGAGCCAATTGCCGATCGGCTCAACCTGAATCCAGAAAAACCAGATGACGAAAGCCCCCAGCACAGACCCAAGGTTGTTGCCCGATCCTCCCACGATCACCATCACCCAGATCAGGAAAGTATAGCGGAGCGGTTGATACGTGCCCGGCGTCAACTGCCCGTCCAGCGTGGTCATCATGGCACCCGCCAGTCCGCACAAGGCTGACCCGAGCACGAAAATTTGCAAATGGCGGTGGGTCACGTCCTTGCCCATCGCCCTTGCTGCGACCTCGTTGTCGCGAATGGCGCGCATCATGCGACCCCAAGGCGATTTCAGGGACAATTGCGCCAAGATCACCAGCACCACCAACACAATTGTGAACAGCAGCGAATAGGACAGCTTCACCGCCAGCGTCGAGGCCGTGGTGACGTTCATACCGATCGCATCGGCCTTTTGGATGAAACTGGTGCTTTGTTGCAAGTCCACCTCATACGGCACGGGGCGGGGCAGTCCGATCACGTTTTTCACACCACGGCCAAGCCAATCTTCGTTCTTGACGACGGCAAGGATGATCTCGGCGATACCCAGCGTTGCAATGGCAAGGTAATCCGACCGCAAGCCAAGTGCGGTCTTGCCGACCAGCCATGCGGCCCCCGCCGCCAGCAATCCGCCCACCGGCCAAGCCAGCAGGGTCATATATCCATGGCCACGGTAATTGTCTTGACCGCCGGGATTCAACCCGCCCAGATATCCGGTTTGCGCCGGATTGATCGCCTCGACCCCTGCGACGCCCGCATCGAATATCCAGCGGAAGACGACGAAACCGACCACAAGCGTGGCAAACATGACCAGCGCGCGCAAACGCCCTTGCGCCAGGGTCTTGTATTGCCAGACCATCAGCATGATCGTGCCCGCGCCCATGATAAGGCCCGCGACGATCCTGAATCCGCCCGCGCCCCAAGCCCCGGGGGTGGGGGGCATCGCGATCAGGACTGTGGCCAATCCTCCCAAAGCGACAAAGCCCATGATCCCGACATTGAACAGGCCCGCATAACCCCATTGCAAATTCACACCCAACGCCATCACGGCAGAAATCAGCGCCATGTTCAGGATGGTCAGGGAGGAGTTCCAACTGCCCGCAAAGATCCACCAGTCCGTGGAACCTTGCAGAACGAACAGAAGCGCCACCAGCGCAAACAGAAGCGGTGTGCGAAGGGATTGGCTCATACCGATTGCCCCTTGAATAGACCCGTGGGTTTGAACAGCAACACGATGATCAGAATGACAAAGCTGACCGCGAATTTATAGTCGGTGGACATCAACTGCACGAGGCTGGACGGCTCAAGACTTTCGGGCAGCACATAGGTCGCGACCTTCTTCCACGCATAGGTCACTGCGACCTCGGAAAAGGCGATGACGAAGCCGCCCGCGATGGCCCCCAGCGGGTTGCCCAGCCCACCGACAATGGCCGAGGCGAAGATCGGCAGCAGAAGCTGGAAATAGGTGAACGGCTTGAAGGTCTTGTCCAGACCGTAAAGCACGCCTGCGATGGTGATCAGACCGGCCACGATGATCCATGTGATCATCACGACGCGTTCGGGATTGATACCGGACAGCAGCGCCAGATCCTCGTTGTCGGAAAAGGCGCGCATGGATTTCCCGGTGCGCGTCTTGTTCAGGAACCAGAACAGCGCGGCGACGACGATGACAGCGGTCACGATGGTCAGGCCCTGGCTGGTCTTGAACGCCAATCCTTCCTCCAGCCCGGTCATGGTCTTGAAGTCGCGCGCGCTGATGATGAAACGTGCGCCGTCACCGAATTGCTGGTCATCGGGACCGATGATGAAGCGCACAACACCGTTCATGATGAACATCACGCCCATCGAGGCCATGACAAACACGATGGGTTTGGCTTTGACCCGGCGATAGAACCGATAGACCACGCGGTCGGTGGCCAGCAGCATCAAGGCGGTTCCGACGATACCGAAGGGCAGAGCCAGAAGCGCGGTGGGCAGCGGGTCGATGGACAGGCCCATCGACTGGAACCACCAGGTGACAAGGATCGTCACCATCGCCCCGAAGGCCATGCTGTCGCCATGCGCAAAGTTCGAGAACCGCAGGATGCCGTAAATCAGCGTGACGCCCAGCGCACCCAGCGCCAGCTGGCTGCCATAGGCCATCGCGGGGATCACGACGAAGTTGAGAAGCGCCACAATGGCGTTCAGAAGATCCATCAGAACTCTCCCTCGCATGTGCCCAGATAGGTGATCGACGTGGGCCCGTCATTGGAGTGGGCAGTAAAGCGCGCAGTGCCGGCATTGCGCGATAACAGGTATTCCGCGCCTTCGCCGGTGGCGAAGACGGTGGTCAGGGGCGCGTCATTCTTTACGCCCACGACGGTCAGATCGCCAAAATCCGTGACCAGTTTCGCGTCGTCCAACGCGGCGGTCAGCGAAAAGCTGGTGTCCTGACAGGCCTCGGCTTCATAGCATTCTGTGGTGAAGGTGCAGGTCTGAGCAAGGGCGGGCAGGGCGACAAAGCTGGTCGCGGCGGCCATGCAAATATGTTTCAGCATCCTCATCCCCCCAAGAACGACCGGCGCACTTCGGGGTCCGCCAACAGTTCTTTTCCGGTGCCTGTATGCGCGTTCGCGCCCTGCACCAGAACATAGCCTTTATCCGCAATTTCAAGCGCTTGCCGCGCGTTCTGTTCCACCATCAAGATCGAGATGCCAGTGCGCGCCACTTCGATGATCCGGTCAAACAGCTCGTCCATCACGATGGGACTGACGCCGGCGGTGGGCTCGTCCAGCATCAGAACTTTCGGTTTGGTCATCAGAGCGCGCCCCACGGCAACCTGCTGTCGCTGGCCCCCCGACAACTCGCCCGCGGCCTGGTTGCGTTTCTCATAAAGGATCGGGAACAACTCATAGACCTGCGCCATGGTCTGGGAAATGTCATCCTCGCGAATGAACGCCCCCATTTCGAGGTTTTCCTTAACGGTCATTGACGTGAAAATATTCTGGGTTTGCGGCACGAAGCCCATGCCCTTATGGACACGCGCCTGCGGGGACAGGTCGGTGATATCCTCGCCATCCAGCCGGACCGAGCCTTGCCGCAAGTTCAGCATCCCGAACACGGCTTTCATGCCGGTGGATTTGCCCGCGCCATTGGGGCCGACGATCACCGCAATCTGGCCTTTGTCCACGGCGATGGTGCAGTCATGCAGAATGTCGGGGCCGGATTTCCCATAACCGCCGGTCATGCTGTCACCAATCAGAAAGGCATCGCCCGTGTGCATCTGGTGCCCGGTGCCGGTGGCCGGGATCATCGAGCCCTGACCCTTTGGGTTTACGATCGACGCATCCTTGTTGCCGCGATCGTCCTGATAGGGGTTCCCGCTCATGCGCCTACCTTATCCCTGTTTTTCAAACCGGTGCCCAGATAGGCCTCGATCACGTGTTCGTTGGCCTTGATCTCGTCCAGCGTGCCTTCGGCCAGAACCTTGCCTTCGGCCATGCAGATCACCGGGTCGCAGAGGCGGTCGATGAAATCCATGTCATGTTCGATCACCACGAAAGTATAGCCGCGTTCCTCGTTCAGACGTTTGATGGCGTCGGCAATCGTGTAGAGCAGCGTGCGGTTCACACCCGCGCCGACCTCGTCCAGAAAGACGATCCTGGCGTCGACCATCATGGTGCGGCCCAGTTCCAGCAGCTTTTTCTGCCCGCCCGAGATTTCGCCCGCGCGCAGGTCGGCGATGTGGGAAATGGTCAGAAACTCAAGCACTTCATCGGCCTTGGCACGCAGGGCGCGTTCTTCATCGGCAATGCGTTTGCGGCCAAACCACGTGTTCCAGAGTTGTTCGCCCGTCTGCCCGCCGGGCACCATCATCAGGTTCTCGCGGCAGGTCATCGAGCCGAACTCATGCGCGATCTGGAACGTGCGCAGAAGGCCCTTGTGAAACAATTCGTGCGGCGGCAATCCGGTGATGTCTTCGCCCGCCATGGTGATCCGGCCCGATGTCGGTTGCAGCACCCCGGCAATCACGTTGAACAAGGTGGTCTTGCCCGCGCCGTTGGGTCCGATCAACCCGGTGATCGAGCGTTCCTCGATCCGCATTGTCGCGCCGTCCACTGCGTGAAAGCCGCCAAAATGCTTGTGAACGTCTTCGATGACGATCATGTCTGTCCCCTCTCGCAACCGGAAGTAGGCCGCCCGCCTTACCAAAACAGCCCGGAAAACATCCGGGCTGTTTCGTTAGGTTTATAAGGTTGTTTAGTGGAACTTAACAGCCTCGATGGCGCCATCTTTGATTTCGATCTCACGATAGCTGCCACCGCTTTCACCGGGGCCGATCAGTTCAACGTCCGAGCCGCCGACATAGTCGATGTCGCCGCCTGCTGCCAGGATCTCAAGACCTTTCGCCAGCTCACCAGGGCCGATGGGTTCGCCGGGGGCGTTGGCCACTTCGGTCACGGCTGCGCTGACGGCAGCGCCGTCGGTAGACCCTGCGGCCTGCATCGCCAGAAGCAGAACAGCGGCGCTGTCATAGCCTTCCTTGGCATAAGGCGACGTGCCGTCGATCCCGCCAGCGGCCAGCATTTCTTCCAGCTTGCCAGCGCCGTCATTTGACGAACTCGGGTGTTGGCCGAAGCTGCCGTCGATGTCGCTGCCGAACTTCTGGGTCAGGATGTCAGACACCATGCCGTCGGGAAGAACGAATGTGTCAAACGCACCGGTGTCAAGCGAGCCCTGGATGATGCCCGAACCGCCCTGGTCCGAGTATCCCGCCACCACAAGCGCCTGACCGCCAGCAGATGCCAGCGCGCCAACCTCGGCCGAATAGTCAGCTTTGCCTTCTTCGTGGGCGGCGTTGATGGTCACAGTGCCACCGGCTGCTTCAAACGCGGCCGCGAAGCTGTCGGCCAGACCCTTCCCATAGTCGTTGTTGGTATAGGTAAGCGCCACTTCGTTGATGCCACGGCTGGTGATGATATCGGCCATGATCTCGCCCTGACGCGCATCGGACGGGGCCATGCGGAAGAACAGTCCGTTGTCTTCGATGGTCGACAAACCTGGCGACGTGGCTGACGGCGAGATCTGCACGATCCCGTTGGGCAAAGCCACGCTGGTCAGAACCGCACCGGTCGCGCCCGAGCACATTGCGCCGACGATACCGGCGACGCCTTCACCCGTGACCAGACGTTCGGCGGCTGCGGTGGCTGCGGCGGCATCGACGCAGGTTGAATCGCCGCGCACAGCCGTCACAGTGGACCCGTTCATGAACAAGCCCGAATCGTTGACTTCTGCGATGGCCATTTCCGCGCCGCCCGCGATGTGGGGCGCCAGCGATTCAAGCGGGCCGGTGAAGCCAAGAAGGACACCCACCTTCACTTCTTCTGCAAAGGCTGCGCCGCTCATCAATGCGCTGGCGGCGGTTGCCATAAGAATCTTTTTCATACTTTCTCTCCCAGTTGGAAAATATCCGAAGGCGAGCCTAGGCAAGCGTTTCGGAAAAGAAAAGAGCCAAGCGGTGTCGGACGGAAAAAAGCGGCACGTCACGCTTGGCGTTGGGGTCGGGACAGGTCGTAGTAGGTGCTGTCACACCATTCCCCGTTCACCTGCAAGGTGTTTTCGGCATGGCCCGTCACCTGAAACCCAAGCCGACTCAGCAGCCGGGCCGAGGTGATGTTGCGCGGGTCGATTTCGGCGGTGATCCTGTCAATCTGCGGATGCCGGTCCCAGGCGGCGTTCAGGACAGCCCCAAGGGCTTCGTGGGCCAACCCCTGGCCCCAATGATCGGGATGCAGGATGTATCCCAGTTCGGCAATGCGCCAAAGACCGGCCTTGCCAATCACCCGGCCTTGATGCTCGACGACAAATTCAACGCCGGTGGCCGTGTGCGACCGAATCATGTCGTGCAGCACCTGTTGCGTCTGCGCGCGCTGGGTATGGGCGGGATGGCTCCAGTATCGCATGGCCTCAACGTTGCCAAACACCCTGTGCAGGGCATCCAGATCGTCCTGTCGCGGCGCGCGCAGGCACAACCGGTCGGTTCGGATCACGTCGCGACGCGAGTGGCGTGGCTGCCACGTTCACGATAAGGCGTTGTGTCATAATGCGACCGATAGCACTTCGAGAAATGCGACGGGCTTGAAAAGCCACAGGCCAGCGCCACATTGATCACGCTCATATCCGTTTGCATCAACAGATTGCGGGCCTTCTGAAGCCGCAACTCCATGTAATACCGCTTGGGCGAACGGTTCAGATAGCGCCGGAACAACCGTTCAAGCTGTCGTGTCGACATGCCCACGTCGGCAGCAAGGATTGACGGCGAAATAGGCTCTTCGATATTGGCTTCCATCTTCTGGATCACATCGCTGAGCTTGGGATGGCGCACACCGATCCGTGTGGGCACCGACAGGCGCTGGGTGTCGCGGTCAGTGCGGATCGAGGTATAGATTTGCTGGTCGGCGACGATATTGGCGATGTCCTCGCCATGTTCATCCGCAATCAGTTTCAGCATCAGGTCAATCGACGAAGTGCCGCCTGCTGCGGTCATGATATTGCCGTCGATCACAAATACGCGTTTTGTCAGATCGACCTCGTCGAAGGCTTCGGCGAAGCTGTCGTGGTTTTCCCAGTGAATGGTCGCGCGTTTGTCGTTCAACAGACCTGCCTTGGCGATCACATGTGCGGCGGTGCACAAGCCTGCGACTTTGACGCCACGGCGCGCTTCACGCCGCAACCAGTTCAAAAGCTTTTGTGAACAATGGGTCTGAACATCCACACCCGAGCAGATGATCACTGTATCGTCGCGCCGAAGCTCGCCCAGATCACTATCCAGATTGAACGACGGCCCGGCAGACGATGTAATGGTCTGTCCGCCTTCGCCCATGATCACCCATTCATAAAGCGTTCGTCCGGCGGCGCGGTTGGCAATGCGCAACGCGTCCACGGCGCCCGCAAAGCTGAGCAGCGTAAACCCTTCGACAAGCACGAAAACAAACCGTTGGGGGGCCGAGCGCGTCGATACGGGTTTTTCAGTCATCCGAGTCACCTTGTGCAGATCGGTATCTTTGTGTTGCCGGGGACCACATCAGGTTTGAACGGATGCGGCAAGAGCGAAACCGCCGACATTTACACAACCAGTCAGGACTGGCCTTTCAGGACCTTAACGCGACCTATCCCTATTCCATAACGGTAATTGCACGTTAGCGCTGACCGCGCTAGAAGAAGGGCCTTAAACCCGCAGCCGCGGGATCATGACGCAAGACGGAGCAGAGACATGACGGAGTGGGACAAGTCGACCTGGCGCACAAAGCCACGGGTGCAGATGCCTGACTATACCGACGCGGCCAAACTGGCCGAGGTCGAGGCACAGCTTGCGAAGTATCCTCCGCTGGTCTTTGCCGGCGAAGCAATGCGCCTGCGTGCACAGCTCGGTCGCGCCTCGCGCGGTGAGGCGTTTCTGTTGCAGGGCGGGGATTGTGCCGAAAGTTTCTCGGATTTCTCGGCAGATGCGATCCGCGACACGTTCAAAGTGATGCTGCAAATGGCGATGGTGCTGACCTATGGCGCGAAAGTGCCGGTGATCAAGGTTGGCCGGATGGCCGGTCAGTTCGCCAAGCCACGCTCAGCCCCGACCGAGACGGTGGGTGGCGTCGAGCTTCCAAGCTACCGCGGAGACATCATCAACGAGTTGGACTTTACCGAAGCCTCGCGCGTTCCTGATCCGCAGAAGATGTTGCAGGCCTATACCCAAGCGGCCGCGACGCTGAATCTGTTGCGTGCCTTTTCAACGGGTGGTCTGGCGGATGTGCATAAGGTGCACAGCTGGACCCTTGGTTTCACCGAAAACGATGAGGCCGAGAAATACCGCGAAATGGCCGAGCGTATTCAGGACACGCTGGACTTCATGCGCGCCGCTGGTGTCGACAGCGACCGGGCCCATACCTTGCAGACCGTGGACTTCTACACCTCGCATGAAGGGTTGTTACTGGAATATGAAGAGGCGCTGACGCGTTTGGATTCCACCACGGGCAAAACCGTTGCGGGGTCCGGCCATATGTTGTGGATCGGGGATCGCACCCGGCAACCCGACGGGGCGCATGTGGAATTCTGCCGCGGGGTCATGAACCCGATTGGTCTGAAATGCGGGCCGACCACGACGGCGGATGACCTGAAGCTGTTGATGGCCAAGCTGAACCCGAACAACGACGCGGGTCGGCTGACCCTGATCGCGCGCTTCGGGGCAGGGAAAGTGTCAGAACACCTGCCGCGCTTGATCCAAACCGTGAAGGAAGAAGGGGCCAACGTCGTGTGGTCCTGCGATCCGATGCATGGCAACACGATAAAATCGGCAACGGGCTACAAGACCCGGCCGTTCGAATCCGTGCTGAAGGAAGTGCAGGAATTCTTCGCCGTCCACAAATCAGAAGGCACCATCCCCGGCGGTGTGCATTTCGAGATGACGGGTGCTGACGTCACCGAATGCACTGGTGGCGTGCGCGCCGTCACGGACGAGGATTTGTCGGACCGCTATCACACAGCCTGCGACCCACGCCTGAACGCCAGCCAGTCTCTCGAACTGGCATTCCTTGTGGCGGAAGAGCTGTCGTCGATGCGCAGCGAAGACGCGGCGGCCGTCAAAGCCAGCTGATCGCCCGAACACGCGGAAACAAAAGAAAACCCCGGTCCAAACGGCCGGGGTTTGTTTTGTCTGTGATGCCCGCGCGGCGGGGTGCGGTTGTTCAGTCCTGTTTGACAAGCCGCAGATGGCCACCGGGCCGTGCCGGCGCGTTCATGCGCAAGGGCTGCGAGGCTCCATGGAAACTTGCCGCAAGTTCAGCCATGCCCGGCACCGGGATGCCGCTGGTATCCGATGGGCGCATGATATGACCTTCGCCTTTGCGATTTTGTCCAGCCTGCGTCGGCCGGATATCGACGCGCGTCACATCCGGCTTGTCCGATCCCGACGATCGGGAAGTTGGCGCGCCACGGATGTCCCAGTAACCTGGTCGGGCAATGTCGCGCTTTTGCCGCCGCGCCGCATCGCAACTTTTGTGCTCAGGCGTCTGTGCCACCGTCAATGGACGGATGTCCAAGCTGCGAATTGTGAACCGTTGCGGTCCACGGCCAAGTTTTCCATCGACCTGAAACCCGCCAAGAACGCGCGTGACATTGCCGTGGATGTCTTTCAGGGGAAGCAGGATCAATTGCGCGTCCAATTTCTTGTGAAACAGATTGGATTCGCTGCGCAATGTCAGACTGACTTCGGCGGGTGTCGTGAACACGCTTTCCAGCGCTTCTTGCATCTCGTGTCGGGCGTCGGGTGTAAACAACGCGCTTAGAGGCATGCCGCGCACTTCCATCGACAGAACATCACTGACATGCTGACCCGCCAAACGGATGCGGGCATGGCCCGGCGCGATGCGTTCCAGTATCATTGCATATGTCAGGTTTTTTCCAAGACCGCGAGGGTCCACGTCACCGCGTGCGGGCATCAGACGACCATTCCGCAGTGCGTGCCAGTAAGCTTCAATCTGTGCGATGGCAGGAAATTTGATCGTCCGCCGGGCTGACGCCAGCGTGACAACATTACCATCTTTAAGATACTCAATTTTCATCTTCGCGTCCCAGGGTTTGAAACGATTTTAATAAATTTGGTGATAACCAGCGAGCTTGTTCAAATTGTGACCGTTTGTTAACGATTGGAAGGATAATCCTTACCGATGTCTTAATATGTCACATTCCATTCGAAATTGGCATAAAAACTTAGCAAATGGTTAATTCTACATGCCACAATCCATGACGGGCTTTGCCAGCACTGCGACCGAGGATGCCCGGTACAACTGGGTTTGGGACCTGCGGTCGGTAAACGCGCGCGGGTTGGATATCAAAATTCGGGTGCCCGATTGGTTGGGTGGCCTGGAGGAGGTTCTTCGCAAAAGCCTGAAGGCGGCAGTGGCGCGGGGCAGCGTCTCGGTCAGCCTGAAAATCACCCGTCGGGACGAGGCGGGATCGCAATCGATCAACCCCGACGAACTGACGCGCGTGTTGACCCAGTTGACCGCTATTGCCGCCGAAGCCGAAGCGCGCGGTTTGCGGGTCGCGCCGGTGCAACCCACTGATATTGCTGGAATGCGTGGCGTTTTGGAACAACGCGCCATGACAGATGACGACACGGCGCCCTTGCTGGCCAGATTGACAGAAGACATTCCCGCGCTGGTGGATCAGCTTCTTGCGTCGCGGGCACAAGAAGGTGCGGCGTTGGTCCAGGTTTTGTCAGATCAGCTAGACGAGGTGGCCCGGCTTGTCGCGGCGGCCGAGGCCGTGATGGCCGCCCGTCAGGATGCCCAAGTCACCGGGTTGCAAGACGCCCTGTCACGCGTGATGGCCAATACCGACGGGGCCGACCCTGATCGCGTTGCGCAAGAACTTGCCATATTGGCCGTGAAAACCGATGTGCGCGAGGAAATCGACCGGCTGAACGCCCATATCGACGCCGCACGCGGGCATCTGGCTTCGGATCAGCCCGTGGGCCGCAAGCTCGACTTTCTGATGCAGGAATTCAACCGCGAGGCCAACACCTTGTGTTCCAAGGCACAATTCAAGGATCTGACCGCCATTGGCCTTGACCTGAAGCATGTCATCGATCAGATGCGCGAACAGGTTCAGAACGTGGAGTAACGATATGTCCGACAGGCGCGGCCTTCTTATCATCCTGTCTTCGCCCTCCGGCGCGGGCAAATCCACTTTGGCGCGGCGGCTGATGGACTGGGATCCGACGCTCAGCTTCTCGGTCTCGGCTACCACCCGCGCGCCGCGCGAGGGCGAGGTGGACGGGCAGCACTATCACTTCGTGGACGAACCCAAGTTCAAGGACATGGTCATTCAGGGCGAAATGCTTGAACACGCCCACGTCTTTGGCAATTTCTACGGCTCGCCGTCTGAACCCGTGCGCAAGGCAATCGAAACGGGACGTGACGTTCTGTTCGACGTGGACTGGCAGGGCGAGGTGCAGATCCGCAATTCGTCCCTTGCCTCGCATTCGCTATCGATCTTCATCCTGCCGCCCTCGATCAAGGAATTGCGCGCAAGGCTTGAAGGGCGCGGACAGGACGACGCAGCGACAATCGCCAAGCGGATGCAGAAAAGCTGGGACGAGATCAGCCATTGGGGCAGCTATGATTATGTGCTGATCAACGATGATCTGGAAGAAACCGCACAAAGACTGATCACCATTGTCGAGGCTACCCGGCAGCGCCGCAACCAGCAACCGGGATTGTTGAACCATGTCCGTAAGTTGCAAGCCGAATTTGAAGAGGGAAGTGAATGATCTACGAATTGGACGAGGTTTCACCTGACATCGCCAATGACGCGTTCATCGCGCCGGATGCCAACCTGATCGGCAAGGTGCGGATTGGCGCGCGCGCTTCGGTCTGGTTCGGCAGCACCTTGCGCGGCGATAACGAATTGATCGACGTAGGCGCGGGAACAAACGTGCAGGAAAACTGCGTCTTTCACACGGATATGGGCTTCCCCCTGACCATCGGTGAAAACGTCACGGTCGGCCACAAAGTGCTTCTGCACGGCTGCACCATCGGTGACGGCAGCCTGATCGGTATGAACGCCACCGTAATGAACGGCGCTGTGATCGGCAAAAACTGTCTGATCGGGGCAGGGGCGCTGGTGACCGAGGGTAAAGTGATCCCCGACGGGTCCATGGTGCTGGGTGCACCCGGCAAAGTGGTGCGGGAGCTGGATGCGGCGACGATCGAAGGGCTGGAGGCGTCCGCCGCGCATTATCAGGAGAACGCGGCGCGGTTCTTGACGGGGTTGAAGGCTTTGGGTGCGTAGGTATCCAGTATCTTCTTCGCATCCGAGTGGACACAGGTTTCTGCCGGCTGTTCGGCAAGTTATACTCTTTTGAATGGAGGAAAGCTGAGAATGGCAGATATTTTGACACCCGAAGAGCGTCGGGAACATCTTATCCCATTGGGAGAAGTCGGTTGGGGAGCGGTCTCGGGCCGTGATGCAATTCGAAAAGTTTATATCTTTCGTGATTTTGTGGAGGCTTGGGGCTGGATGTCCCGCGTGGCGATTTGGTGTGAAAAGTGGAACCATCACCCAGAATGGCTCAATGTCTATCGAACTGTCGACGTCACCTTGACGACACATGATGCCGACGGACTAACGAATCTGGATATTAAGCTGGCGAAGAAAATGGACGCACTTGCGGACGCTTCGACCGCTGCAAGCCATCAATCGGACCTTTCGGAGCCGATTGCCTGTCTGTGTAATCCGGACGCGCCCCGTTGAGAACAAGGCGTTCAGGGGCTGATCGCGCTAAGCTGAATTGGCCCTGCACTTGCATTTCTGAACGGCGGTACCGATCCGCAACGAAGATATGCAGGCAGGCTATGAACACGTTCAAAAATTGAGCCGCTGAGATCAGCGGCCCAATTGGCATTTTCGATTTGCCTTACGCAACTTTCTCGGCCGCCTCTTTCAGCCAAGCCAGCACGTTTTCTGGCGCGCTTTCGCCGTAGGGGTCTTCGCCGTGGTTGTCGCAGCGACCGGGTTCTTCGAACCATGCTTCGACCACACCGTCGTTGATGACGGCGGCATAGCGCCACGAGCGGGCACCGAAGCCAAGGTTGTCCTTGTTGACCAGCATGCCCATGCCGCGGGTGAACTCGCCCGAACCGTCGGGGATGACCTTGACGTTCTCAAGCTCCTGGTTGCGGGCCCAGGCGTTCATGACGAAGCTGTCATTGACGGACATGCAATAGATCTCGTCGATGCCTTGTGCGCGGAAATCTTCGGCACCTTTTTCAAAGCCGGGCAGTTGGTAGGTCGAGCAGGTGGGCGTGAACGCGCCGGGCAGCGAGAACAGCACAACGCGCTTGCCTTTGAAGTAATCGTCCGAAGTCATGTCCTGCCAACGGAAGGGGTTGGGGCCTTCGATGCTGTCGTCACGGACACGGGTGCGGAAGGTGATGTTGGGAACGCGAACGCCGGTTTGCATGTCAAAATCCTTTTCTTGTCGCCCGCCCGGGGAATCGCGCGGGTTGGGTCGGTGATGTTGTTAGAACGATTCCAGATGGGGCTCAACGAAGATTTTGCAAGTGCAGCATTGGGTCACAGATGACCACTGCCATGCATTCGGCGCGGCGCTTGGTATGCGCCAGGATCATGTCAGCCATGCGGCTTTCAAGGTGACTCGTCAGCAGGATAACGTTATATGTCACACAGCCGACTTTGGCGCGGAGGAATGCCATGCGTGACCTGAAAATCCCGGAAAGCCGCCACCCTGAAAAGGCGCATCGCCCGGACAATGCACAGCCGAAAAAGCCCAGTTGGATCCGTGTGAAAGCACCCGGCGGCAAAGGCTATGCCGAAACGCACCGGATCATGCGCGAAAACAAGCTGTCCACGGTGTGCGAGGAAGCCGCTTGCCCCAATGCGGGCGAATGCTGGAGCCAGGGCCACGCCACCATGATGATCATGGGCGATATCTGCACGCGCGGCTGCACCTTCTGCAACGTCGCTACGGGACGACCCGACGAACTGGACGCGTTTGAGCCGGGCCGCGTGGCCCATGCGGTGAAAAAGCTGGGTCTGAATCACGTCGTGATCACGTCGGTGGACCGGGACGATTTGAAGGACGGTGGGGCAGACCATTTCGCCCAGACCATCCGCGCCATTCGTCACCAGTCGCCCGACACGACGATCGAGATTCTGACCCCGGATTTCCTGAAATGCGACCCGACCGTTCTGGAAACCGTGGTCGAGGCGCGGCCGGACGTGTTCAACCACAACCTTGAAACCGTGCCCGGTCTTTATCCGCAGGTGCGTCCCGGTGCGCGGTATTTCCATTCGCTGCGCCTGTTGCAGCGGGTGAAAGAGCTTGATCCGTCGATGTTCACCAAATCCGGCATCATGGTGGGGCTTGGCGAAGATCGGCAGGGCGTGTTGCAGGTGATGGACGATATGCGCGCGGCGAGTATTGATTTCCTGACCATCGGGCAGTATCTGCAACCGACCCCGAAACACCACGCGGTAGAGCGGTTCGTGCATCCCGATGAGTTCAAGGATTACGAAACCGCGGCTTACGGCAAGGGGTTCCTGATGGTGTCTTCGACCCCGCTGACGCGATCATCCTACCACGCGGGTGATGACTTCGCGCGGCTGCGCACCGCGCGTGAGGAGCAGCTTGCAAGAGGTTGATTGAAAACAGAATTAAGGTTTGAAGCGGACGCGTTCAATCTGCATCCAATCCGGCATTCCGAACATCTTTTCAATTGCTACAATCAGCAAACTGATTGCGACCACAGCCAAGATCAGCTTTACCCGTTTGGCTGATGGTGGGTTGCGCGCCCATCTTGACATGCGCATGAACCAACGTGGGTTCATGGTTCAGTCTTCATCCAGAAACCGCACCTTGCCGATATGCGGCAGATTGCGGTCGCGCTGTGCGAAGTCGATGCCATAGCCCACCACGAATTCGTCCGGGATGTCAAACCCGATCCAGTCGGCGCAGATGTCGACCTCGCGGCGGGAGGGTTTGTCCAACAGCGCGATGGTCTTCAGTTTGCGCGGGGATTTGGCCTTCAACAGTCCAACGACATGTTTCAGGGTGAAGCCAGTATCGACAATATCCTCGACCACCAGCACGTCACGCCCCGAAATCTCGCCGCGTAAGTCTTTGAGAATGCGCACTTCACGGCTGCTTTCAGTCGAATCTCCGTAGGACGAAGCCTCCAGAAAATCGACTTCGACCGGCAGATCCAATTCCCGGACAACATCGGCGATGAAGACAAAGGATCCGCGCAGCAGCCCCACGACCACCAGCTTGTCGGTGCCCTTGAACTCGTCTTGGATCTCCTGCGCCAGCTCTTCAACCCGTGCCGCAATCTGCTTGGCCGAGATCATCGTGTCGATGACATATGGTCGCTGTGCCATGTCTTCCCCCTTGATTTCCGGTCGTATTCCTAGGACATGTGCGGGCAAGTGAGAAGGGAAAACGTCGTCATGCCGACACATGGTGAAAAACGCGTCCTGCCATATACGGCCGAACAGATGTATGATCTGGTGGCAGATGTGGGTCGATATCCCGAGTTTCTGCCATGGAATTCCGCCGCGCGTGTGCGTCGTATCACGCCTCAGCCGGACGGGCGCGACCTGATGGACGCCGATCTGGTGATCAGTTTCAAGGTGTTTCGCGAACGTTTTGCCAGCCGGGTCTGGTTGGACAAAGAAGGGCAACGGATCGACACAGAATATTTGGACGGCCCCTTCAAATATTTGAAATCCCATTGGATATTTCATCCGCATCCGGATGGGTGCGAGGTAGAGTTTTTCGTGGACTTCGAATTCAAGAGCGCGATTTTGCAAAAGGTGATCGGGCTTGTGTTCAACGAAGCGATGCACCGGATCGTCGCGGCGTTCGAGACGCGCGCCTCAGCGCTTTACACCCCACAAGGCCAGACCCCGCTCGCCTAGGGGCGCGGTTCTTCGTCAGCTTTGCCGCCGTTTCGGTGCGCTGTCACCACCCTTGGCTTTTGCGATCGCCTTGGCGGCAGCACGGGCCCTGTTTTTCTTGCTGGACGCTTTACCTTTCGGCGGGGGTGGCCCTTTTTTACCGTCGGTCGGGCGTTTACCCTTGGGCTTGTCGCCATCAGGTTTGGGTGCCTTGCGGGGTTTCCGATCCTCGTCCTTCGACTTGGCATAGGGTTTGACCGGACGATCTGCGTCCTTGTCGTCTTTCCACTTGTGCTTGGGGTTGGATTTGCGTTCGGACGGCGCGGCAGTCTTGACCGGCCCTTTGCGGTGCGGCTTCGGGTCCGCCTTGTCAAACTTGCGTGGCTTGCCACGCGGCGCAGGTTTGCCGGTGCGCCCAAGATCCGGGGGGGTGTCCAAACGTTCGACGGCAAATGTTTCGATCGTCATGCCTGCGCCGAGGGTGGAAAGGAACCCGTCGACCTGAGCCTCCTTCACCTCGAAATAGGATTTATCGTCCTGAATGCGAATGGCCCCGATGTCGTTGCGGGTGATATTGCCCGCCTTGCACAGCATCGGCAGCAAGTGGCGCGGATCGGCCCCCTGTTCCCGCCCTTTGGCAAGGGTGAACCAGACGCTTGGCCCAAACGGCTTGCGCTCTTCAGGTTTGGCGTTGGTCGCTGACAGCTCTTCCGGGGCGGCATGGGCCGTGTGGTAAAGCTGAAGATAGGCTGTGGCCAATTGAGCGGGGGTGAATTTCGCCACCAGCTCTTCGGCCAAGGCGGCCTCGTTCGCGGTCGGCTCCTGCGTCCAGACCTCATCTTCCAGAATGCGCTTTTGATCTTCGGCATGAACCTCTTGTGCGGAAGGGGCAGGGCCCCAGTCTGCGGTCAGCTTGGCAAAGCGCAAGAGGCGTTCGGCCTTTTTGCGCGATGCGGGCGGCACAATCAGCGTGCTGACCCCTTTGCGCCCGGCACGCCCGGTGCGGCCCGACCGGTGCAGGAGGGTTTCGTGGTTGTTGGGCAGTTCGGCGTGAATCACCAGATCCAGCTTCGGCAGGTCGATGCCGCGCGCCGCCACGTCGGTTGCCACACAGATCCGTGCCCGACCGTCGCGCATGGATTGCAGCGCGTTTGACCGTTCGTTCTGGGTCAACTCACCAGACAGAGCCACGACGGAAAAGCCACGGTTCGACAGGCGGGTGGCCAACCTGCTGACCATCGCACGGGTGTTGCAGAAGATGATGGCATTGGGAGCTTCAAAGAAGCGCAGCACGTTGATGATCGCGTTTTCACCATCACGGGGGGCCACGGCCATGGCGCGATATTCAATATCGCTGTGCTGACTTTTCTCGGCCACGGTGGTTACACGTTGCGCGTCTTTCTGATAACGCGCGGCAAGGGTCGCGATGCTTTTCGGCACGGTTGCGGAGAACAGCAGGGTTTGGCGATCTTCGGGGGTTTCGTCCAGAATGAACTCAAGATCTTCGCGGAAACCCAGATCGAGCATTTCGTCTGCCTCGTCCAGCACCACACTGCATAATGCTGACAGATCAATCGAGCCGCGCATGACGTGGTCGCGCAAACGCCCCGGCGTGGCGACGACGATATGCGCGCCACGGGCCAAGGCGCGACGTTCATCGCGCATATCCATCCCGCCCACGCAGGACGCCACAACCGCTCCGGTCTTGGCAAACAGCCAGTTCAGCTCGCGTTTGACCTGCATGGCCAGTTCGCGCGTCGGGGCGATCACCAGACCCAGCGGGCTTGCGGCCGGTCCGAACTGATCGTCCTCTCCCAACAGAACCGGTGCGATGGCCAGGCCGAAGCCTACGGTTTTTCCCGATCCGGTTTGTGCCGACACCAGCAGGTCCGCGCCTTCCAGCGCGGGGTCGGACACGGCGGTCTGGACCGGTGTCAGTGTGTCATATCCGCGCTCGGCAAGCGCGTCAGAGATAAGCTGTTTCACGGGCGATCAATTCTGTTCTGTTGGGCAGGGCAAGATGGGCGATGATGTGCTGTGGCCCTGCGGTATTGGATGCGAAAGCGGGCTGATAGCCTGTCCGCCCGCGAATGTATAGCGCAATAACGCGTCAGTCGGGGTCCGATAGCGGGTGATGGGTCAGAACAAGGTCTTTCAGACGTTCTTCCAACACATGGGTATAGATTTCGGTGGTGGAGATGTCGGCATGGCCCAGAAGGGTTTGGATCGAGCGCAGGTCAGCGCCATGGGCCAGCAGATGCGTGGCGAAGGCATGGCGCAGGCGATGGGGCGTTACCGCCGAGGGCGCGACGCCGGCGGCCACGGCAATTTCTTTGATCAGCCCATAGAAACGATGCCGGGTCAGATGGCCGCTTTTTCCACCAGACGGAAACAAAAATGGCGACGGCTTCGCGCCGGTTTTTGCGCGCGCCTCCTCCTCGGCCTGATCGCGGGTCGCAAGCCAGACGGCCAGCGCATCGCGGGACGGGGCGGACAGCGGCACCATGCGTTCCTTGCCACCCTTGCCCCTGACCAGCAGCATATGTGGTTCGCCCCGCGCGGCAGCGACGGGCAGCGAGACAAGCTCGCTGACCCGCATACCGGTCGCATAGATCAATTCCATCAGGCAGGTGTTCCGTTGCTGGTCCATCGGGCTGCGACCGTAATCGCGCGCGGTGGTCAATAGCGCGTCAACCTGATCTTCGCTCAGGATCTTCGGCAGGGATTTCGACCGTCCCGGCCCCCGGATCTTGATTGCCGGGTTGTCTTTGCGCCAGCCTTCTTCGTAGGCAAACCGATATAATTGCTTGATGGCAGACAGGCGACGGGCGCGGGTGGATTGGGCCAGTCCCATCGTGTCGCAATCCACCATGAAAGCCTCGATATCGGCGCGGGCAATGTCGGCAAAGCCCATCCCCCTGTCGTCCGCAAATTCGGCAAACCCTTTCAGGTCGCGCCCATAGGCCAAAAGCGTGTTCTCGGACGCGTCAAGTTCGGCCGCCTGTGCGTCCAGAAAGGTCGAAATCCAGCGGGCGTGGTCGGCGTTCATCCGCGCCTCTCAAGGATCAGGAATTCAAGCGCGGCCTGACGGGCAACCTGTTCCAGCCCCACTTGTCGGAAAAAGGCCAGCGCATCGGTCAGCTCATCCAGATCGCCATTGCTGCCCGCAGTGAACAGCTCGATCGCGCGCAAGATGGCTTCGCCCAGTCGATCCTGTTCGACGAGCGAGCGCAGGCGGACCGGCAGGGCGGTGGCCGAGAACCCCTCCAACACCGCGCGGGTGCGATCGTCAATCGGCGACAGGTCAGCGGTTTGACCGCGGGCGATCCCCAAAAGAATCGGGGCAAGCGCGTCGCCTGGGCTTGGTTGTGCGGCCTCGGCCACCTGTTCATATTGCGCCGACAGAAGCCCGAGTCGCAGCGCAATGTCCCCCGCATTTCCCGGCAGATTACGCGTGGCAAGATCGGGGCCGAGCAGCTGCGCAAAGGGGACTTCCAGACCGCTTTCTTCCAGGTGTGGCCACAGGTTCAGAACCGCGCGCGCCGTTTTGTCGTCATCCTGTGCGGCCAGGGCGGTTTCGACGCGCTTCACCGCGCTCATCCGGTCCCAGATGCCGCCGGACGCTGCGGGCTTGCGTTCGGAATACAGCCCCAATAGCTGGTTTTCGGTGACGGCACCCACACGGGCCAATCGTTCGCCCGCCTCGGCCCGAGCCTTCCAGCCGATATTTGCGCGCAAGTCGGATTGCGCGAAGGCCAGCGGCAGGGATGCGGTGTTGATATGCAGCCCAATGGCTTCGAACATGCGGAATGTCAGGGGCGAGGGGTGATCTGGTCGGGGCAGGCCCGGTTCGTCTTCGAACAGGTCCGGATCCAGAAACCGCGCCAGCAATGCATCGTCTTCATCGCTGATATACCCCAGCGCCCGCCCGGTTTCCAAGGTCAGAACGGCGGCATCCCAATCGCCGCTGCGGGCCAGACAGAACACCCGCGCGGGGAATGTCGGGCTAAGCTCGGGCGTGGCGCGCAGGGTGGTGCATTGCAGGTCTTCGTTGCCCAACAGAAGCGCCGTATCGAAAGCGCGGCGAAAGACGCGTGGATTTACTGACCCCGCCCGCGCCAGCAAGGCCTCGGCCTGATCCAGCGCACCGATGGACAAGAGCCGGTCGACACGCGCCAGAAACAAGCGATCCTCGCCTGCGCTGGCCCCCTTCGGAGGGTCAAGTTCGGCCAGCATCATTCGTTGCAGCAGGTTTTGCATCGCGGGCAACAGGTCAAGATCAAGGGCCGCAATGCGGCGCGCAAGGTCGTCAGGGCGCGACAGGCCCCACAGGTTGCGCGGAAGGCCCGTTACGACGCTGGGCAACAGGCCCACGGCATCCAGCACCGGCGTTTCCAGCAGCGCCATCGTCACCTCGGCGACCGAGGCACCGGTGCTTGTGGCGGGTTCATCCAGTGCCGGGGGCAGAATGGCGCTGTCCGATGACGGGGGCGGCAGCGCGATACTGTCCGACAGCCAGTCGATAGCCGACAGGGGACCGGCCCCTTGCGGGGTCTGTGCCGCCGTGGGTGATGCCAAACTGCCAAGAGCACATAACAGCGCGCCGCTCAGAGAAGCGGCGCGTTTTCGTCGTCGCTCCGGTCGTCGTTCAGCCGCCATTCAGCATCACAGTGCTGCTTTGCGGCGCGGTCCTTGGTGCCATATCACCAAAGAATGCGTAACCGGTCAGGCCGATAAAGCCAACGATTGCCAAGAAGAATATAAGCTTGATCAAACGGATCAGCATGTCTTTCCACCCATTTTCTGCCTCAAGTGGTATTTTGTCTGATTTTATATATGGCATTTCCGGTAAGATCACGCCATTCAGGAAAGAAATCCGAATTTGGGCAAGTGGGCGCCGTTTTGGCATTCAAGGTAAAGAAATCCATCGTCATGGTGGGCATGATGGGTGCGGGCAAGACCGCAGTGGGACAGGCGGTGGCCAACCGTCTGCATGTGCCGTTTCTGGACAGTGACGAAGAAATCGTCCGGGCTGCCAACATGTCGATCGCAGAGATTTTCGAACGGGATGGCGAAGAATTCTTTCGCAAGCGCGAATCAGAGGTGATTGGCCGCCTTCTGGACACGGAACGCGCGGTGCTGTCCACGGGTGGTGGCGCATTCATGTCCGAACAGAACCGGAAAATGATCTCGGATCGCGGTGTGGCGGTCTGGCTGAATGCCGATCTGGATTTGCTGTGGGCACGGGTCAAACACAAAGACACCCGCCCTTTGCTGCGCACCGCAGACCCAAAGGCTACTCTGACCCAAATCTATGACACCCGCGTTCCCGTTTATGCACTGGCTGATCTGTCGGTCGAGGCACAGCGTGATTTCACGATTGCCGATATGGCGGATGCGGTGGTGAGGGCGTTGCTGAGCCGACCCGATGTGCTTGAGGAGACCTGATATGACTACGGTCCATGTGCCGCTTGATGACCGCGCCTACGACGTTCGAATCGAACCGGGGCTGTTGTCGCGGGCCGGGAGCGAAATCGCGCCTCTACTGAACCGACCGATAGTCTGGATCGTGACGGAGACGACTGTGGCCGGGCTGCATCTGTCGCGTTTGCAGGATGGGCTTGCCGCGCAGGGTATTGCCTCCAAGGCGTTGGTTCTGCCACCCGGCGAAGGCACCAAGAGCTGGCCATATCTGATGCAGACGGTCGAATGGCTGCTGGAAGAACGGGTCGAGCGAAAGGACGTCGTGCTGGCTTTTGGCGGTGGTGTGATCGGCGATCTGGTGGGGTTCGCGGCCGCGATCCTACGCCGTGGTGTGCGCTTTGTGCAGCTTCCCACATCGCTTCTGGCACAGGTGGACAGTTCGGTCGGGGGCAAAACCGGGATCAACGCACCGCAGGGCAAGAACCTGATCGGTGCCTTTCATCAACCTTCTCTGGTTCTGGCCGATATCGAGGCGTTGGGGACGCTGAGCCCGCGCGATTTTCTGGCCGGTTACGGCGAGGTCGTGAAATATGGCGGGCTGGGCGACGGCGCGTTCTTCGAATGGCTTGAGGTCAACGGCCCGGCACTGGCCGCGGGCGATATGGAACTGCGTGAAGAGGCCGTGCGCCGATCCGTCCAGATGAAAGCCGACATCGTGGTGCGCGACGAGACCGAGCAGGGGGATCGCGCCCTTCTGAACCTTGGTCACACGTTCGGCCATGCGCTCGAGGCGGCAACGGGTTATTCCGACCGTCTGCTCCATGGTGAAGGCGTCGCCATCGGGTGCGTGTTGGCGTTCGAAACGTCGGCTCGGTTGGGGCTGATCAGTCAGGAAAGCCCGTCGCGATTCCGTCAACATCTGGCGGCGATGGACATGAAAAAGGACCTGTCCGATATTGCAGGCGATCTGCCGGACACAGACGGTTTGATCACACTGATGGGGCAGGACAAGAAGGTCGAGCAGGGCAAGCTGCGGTTCATCCTTGCCCGCGCCATTGGGGATGCTTTCGTGGCCGATGACGTTGATATGGACGTTGTGCGCGCGGTTCTGGATGAGGCGTTGGCCGGACGGGCCTAGGAAAACAGCCGCCCAAAAAGGACGGCTGCTTGTGTCTTTTCAGATGTCATCAGAACGGGATTTCATCGTCGAACCCGCCGCCCGCAGGCGCGGCGCCGGGATCTCCTTCGCCATAGCCACCCGGATTGCCACCACCCTGATTGCCGCCCCCTTGGCCAGCGCCTTCGCCGCGCCCATCAAGCATGGTCAATGTGCCGTCAAATCCTTGCAGCACCACCTCGGTCGAATAGCGGTCGTTACCGGATTGGTCTTGCCATTTGCGGGTTTGCAGTTTGCCTTCGACGAAAACTTTCGACCCTTTGCGCAAATATTGCTCGCAAATGCGCACCAGACCTTCCTGGAAGATCGCAACCGAATGCCACTCGGTTTTCTCGCGCCGCTCGCCCGTTTGTTTGTCTTTCCAGGTTTCCGACGTGGCGATACGCAGGTTGCACACCTTGCCACCGTTCTGGAATGTGCGCACTTCCGGGTCAGCGCCCAGATTGCCGATGAGCATGACCTTGTTAAGCGAACCCGCCATCCGTCGTCCTTTCGATTCTGTAATTCGACCCCATCGTTACACCATGTGGTGGCGCAGATGAAAACGGA
The DNA here is from genome assembly GCF_056857795.1 of Aliiroseovarius sp. B-4. NCBI lineage: Bacteria > Pseudomonadati > Pseudomonadota > Alphaproteobacteria > Rhodobacterales > Paracoccaceae > Aliiroseovarius > Aliiroseovarius sp. B-4. The sequence continues at coordinate 59,025 of NZ_JBSXNV010000029.1, read as the reverse complement.
AATCCCGTTGACCTTGCCAGATTGGCCCGTCCAGAACGGCGGGATTTCCAAGCGTGTCAGAGCGCATCTTCGCAAAATGCCGCACCCTCTTCCCCAAAAAGACGAAGTTGCGTATATTGCGCCCGAGGATTTTCAGGGGACAGGCATGTCGCGCAAGAAATTTTTGAAGACATACGGTGCCGTTTTGGGTCTTGCGGCGGGCATCACCCCGATGGGCGAGGCCGCTTTTGCAGAAAACCTGTTCTCAAGCTCGGGCGGTCGGGCGGCTTTTGCCTCGCAGACCCGTGTTCTGGATACGCGCGCGGCCCAGCAATATGCGGCCAGCACGCGCCTGACCCCCAACAAAGATGCCGTGCCGACATATGGCATTCCGTCCTTTAACGGAAAATACAAGGGCGAGTATCTGGCGCTGGCGAAAGCCGCCGCGCTGCGCCACGGCATTCCACAAGACCTGTTCTTGCGACTGGTGCAACAGGAAAGCGGTTGGAACCCGCGCGCGCGCAGCCATGCAGGCGCAATTGGACTGGCACAGCTTATGCCGTTCACCGCGCGCAAGTTGGGGGTCGACCCTCATAACCCCGCCCAGAATCTCGAGGGCGGCGCACGTTATCTGCGCCAGCAATATGATCGGTTCCGGTCGTGGAAATTGGCCCTTGCGGCGTATAATGCCGGGCCGGAAGCGGTGCTGAAATATTCTGGGGTGCCGCCTTACAAAGAAACGCGCGGCTATGTCCGGGCCATTCTGGGCAGTTAGGATAGCCGCTCAGACAGAACGGCCATGCGGTCCGCAATAGGCGCGTTCGACCTTTGCCACCCGTAAACTGTATCGTTCATACCAGCCTTTGATCCCGAGCTTTTGCGCGATCAAATGATCTGATACCTGTTTCCACGCCTGAATGGCGTCTTCATCTGCCCAATACGACACGGTGATCCCATGGCCCGACGCATCGCGGGTGGTTTCAGCCCCCAAGAACCCTTGCTGAGTCCGAGCAAGGTCGAAAATCTTGTCTGCCATTGCCTCGTATCCCGGCGCGACCTTGGCCAGTTGATTGGTGAAAATCACCGCGTAATAAGGGGGCTTTGGCAGGGGGGCGAAGCGGGGTTGGGGCATCTGGACGCGTCCTTGTGAGGATCGCGCCCAGATTAGAGTGGTGGCCTTGATTATTCTACCCCGGACAATTCTTTCTTGTGCAGCCATTCGGCATGTTTTGGCGCGCGTTTGGTTTGCGACCATTCGTTCAGCATATCCCATTTGACCTCGTCCATCCGGGCCAGCATCGCTTCTTCTTCGGGGTCGGGACAGGCCAGTTCGACGCGGTGCCCGTTGGGATCAAAGAAATAGATCGAATGGAATATCGAATGATCGGTGACGCCGAGGACCTCGACACCTTCTTTCTCAAGATGTTTTTTGAACTCAATCAGTTCGTCGCGGTCTTTTACCTTAAACGCGATGTGCTGCACCCAGATCGGCGTGTTCGGATCGCGCCCCATCTCGGGTTTGGTGGGAAGTTCGAAGAAAGCCAGCACATTGCCGTTCCCGGCGTCAAGAAAGACGTGCATGTACGGGTCGGGCTCATGGGTTGATGGCACATGGTCTTCGGCGATCGCCAGAACGAAGTCCATGTTCAGCATTTTCCCATACCATTCAACGGTTTCCTTCGCGTCCTTGCAGCGATAGGCGACGTGGTGAATCTGTTCGATCTTCATGAGTGTCCTCCTGTTTCGATGTTAACTAACATAAAGTCATTTCATTTGCAACGAATAGGGTGAGCGAAAACCCTGACCCTGATCTGACCAGTTTATGCCGGGGCAAGAGAGAGGGCGTATGCGTAGGTTACGATGATGAAGGCGCTTAGGATCAGGGACCAGATCACGCTGTCGCGCGGCGACCGAAGTGACATGATCCGAATGACATGATCGCCGCTGGGCGTTGTCAGGCGCCGAAACAGCGACCGTTCCTGATCCAACTGGCCTTCGATCAGAATGAAAAATGAGAACACCATGGATGGCAGGTAGACGGTAATGAACATCTCGGCCAACCATGTTTCGGGGCGTGCCAAAAGGCCAATGGCGGCCGTGGCTACAAGACAGGCCGCCAGCGAGACATGCCTGCCTAACCGTAGGGTGCGATTTCGTACATGTGCCAGATGGTCAAGCTTTTGCGCAATCTCTCGATACCCATCTGCGATCAAGGCTCGGCGAAGCAAGTGATAGCGGCGTTTGAAACTGACGGGACTTTGGCGCCTGCACAGGTTCTGGAACGCGTCGGACAGATGCGTATCCTTGTCGGCCAAGGCATGATTCAACCCGATCAAAAGACGTTCCTCTTCCTCTGTCTGGCGTGACACCTGGCCCAGTCCCTCGACCAGAATGACGACGAAAAAGATGCTCAGAATGCTCAGGGCATCGAAATAGAACTCGTTCTCGATGAAAAAAGGAGGCACGAAGTAACACCATGAGCCAGCCGCCAAAACCGTCAGAACAAGCGACTTGAATGCCCTTGACGTGTCGGCGGCGATGGTCAGCAGCAGATTTGAACTCAGGATGAAGGTCAGGCCGATCAGCTCGTGCCCCTTCAGGGATTCTCCGGTCCAGAGCGAGAACAGCAAAAGGGAAAAGGCGGGTGTAAAGAACCAGACAAACCCGTCGGATGCGCGTTTCAATTTTAATGTGGCAAAGGAATACAGAACCGAGGACGAAAAGTTCAGCCCGACCACCACAATCATCCATGGCAAGGCTGCCCAGAGGCTGGGCATTGGCACATCAATTTCTGGATTGCTGCCCGAAAGGAACACGAAATAGATCGCGAACAGTGGCAGAGCTGGCAGAAAAAAGAACTGCAAAAGGAAATAACTCAGGACAGGACCGATGTGATGACGGTCGCGCATCAACTTCACCGCGCGCGCCTTGAACGCGACGGACAAGCCCATGGCCACAGCCGAGGCCAGAGCAAGCAAGGCGCCGATCCATGTGCTCGTATCCACACCATCCAGCTTTGAGGGAAGGTCAAGCACCAGCACCACGCCTAGACAAGCGATGCTACCCCAAAGATAATCACTGCCGTTCAACCGGCTGAGTTGATCTCGCAAAAGATACCCCATCGCGATGGCCGACGGAATTGGCCATGTTTCGGCGATGACGATGGCCACCGGCGTATCAAGCGAGGCAAGAGACATCGTAAAAAGAAGCAGGGACAGAATGAAAAAGAAGGCCTGTATCGAGGCCAGCGACAGGATGTTCCGGTCCTTTAGGGACAGAAGGAACCGGCTGCGCCCCCAGGCAGATACCACCACAGGCAATGAAATCGCGACTTTCAGTGCAATCAGGACGACCGGGAAACTTGAAACGAGCTGTGGATCCATTTCCGAAAGGGCGACCGGAATGGCCGCATAGGCCGCAGCGGAAAGAAGGATCAACTCGATCGTCGAAGCGCGTTTGTAATTCATGAAAAAAACACTCGGGTTACAGCGTCAGGGCGACCTTTTGGCAAGTGTTTCAGGCGACACTACCCATGTGTTGCGAATTCGTCAGCCGGGTTAGCCGCCTTTACGAAACGCGGACGGTGTGGTGCCGGTTTGCTTCTGGAATGCGCGAGTGAAATAGGCTGCCGAGGCAAAGCCAAGCGATTTGGCGATGTCCTTGATCGGGATATGCGTTTCTGTCAGCAAACGACGCGCCTCGTAATGGATGCGGTCTTGCAGGATGGCCGAGGCGGGGCGCCCACAGGTTCGGTTGCACACACGGCTCAGATGGGTCGGTGTGACGCCCAGTTCAGCGGCATAGTCGCGCACCGTCTTGTCGGTGTGGAACTCCTGTTCGACGAGCGCGGCGAAAGCGTTCACCAGACGCCCTGTGGCCCCGATTTCCGATTGCTCGACCTTGGTGTCGGCCAGTTGGCGCTCCAGCCACACAGACAGCAGGCCCGCATGGCACATCATGGCGCGGTGGGCCGTATCGCTGTATTTTTCCATCTCGCGTTGCAGGTCATCGACAAGACCGTTCAGAACCATCTGCTTGTCCGCTTCGCGCAGACGCATATGGACAGCCTCGTCCGGCAGGGCCAACGCCTCTTCGCTGCCTTGCGGAAAGACCACGATGGTGCCGTTCACCTGATTGGACATTTCGAAACCGTGCATGGTGCCTGCGGGCAGGAACAAGCAGTTATGCGGACCATAACCGGCGGTCACACCGTTGACGGTGATCCGGCCCTGACCGCGGGTGAACCACAACAGAACGGGCGCGCCATAGGATCGCATGGCCTCGGTGCGCCACCTGCCACCACTGCCCAACCGGGCAAGCGGCAGGACACGGAAGGGCGACGAAAAAGTATCGGATTTGGTCATAGGTTCAGCGTCAGACGTATAATACGGGCAATATCGAGCAACGTATCATGGGTATCCCAAAAACACGTCGCTGTCCCCAGATTTTTTATGCAACAGCGTTATCCACAGCTTGTCCACAGGCTTTGGGCGACAAATGACGGGTTTTCGGCGGATTGATGCAGAAATGATAACGGTCAGCCATCAGCGTGCGGGCAGTGTGGCACGGTCAGGGCAGGGGAATCACCTGCCAGTTGCCCATCCGCTTGCGAAACCATGTCCGTTGCCTTTTGGCATATTGCTGCGATGCGACAATGGCATGGTTGCGGGCGTCTTCCAGCGTCATTTCTCCCTTCAGATGCGCGATCAACTCGACCGCCCCAATGGCCTTGGCACTGGGGTCTTTGGGGTTCCAGTCGTCAAGGTTGGCGCGCGCCTCGTCCAAAGCGCCTTGTTCAAGCATCAAATCAAAGCGGTGCGCGATGCGGTCCCGCAACCAATCCCGGTCAGTGTGAAACACGAAAGGGCAGGTGTCAGCGAGCGGCAATAACGGTGGCGGCGTGCTGTCTTGCCAACTGGCCAAGCCGCGCCCGGTGGTGCGTTGAACCTCCCATGCGCGGGCCACGCGGGCTGGGTTCTGCTGGTCGATCCGGTCCAGTGTCTCGGCGTCCAGATCGGCCATAAGGGCGGACAATCCCCCTTCGGCCATCCGCTGTGCGCCTTCGACGCGGATTTCGGGCGGAGTCAAAGGGATGTCGGCCAGCCCCTCGGTCAGGGCAGTCAGGTTCAGCCCCGTCCCGCCAACAATGATCGGGCGAAGCGGGCCTTTCAGGATCGGGGCAACATCGCGCAGCCAATGCCCGGCGGAAAAAGGATAGTTGCGCGGAACATACCCGTAAAGCCGATGCGGCACTTGAGCCTCGTCCGCGATTGACGGGCGCGCGGTCAGCACCCGCCAATTGTCAAAGACCTGAAGGGCATCGGCATTGACGATCACCCCACCAGAGGCTTCCGCGATGGCCATGGCCAAGGCTGATTTTCCTGACGCCGTTGGGCCAGCGATCACAACTGGTCGATCTTTCGGTACGCTTTTGGCGATGGACTTTATGTCAACTCGGGTCTGGGACATGTGGCCTCGTGCACATCTCGCCCCGAAGGGGCTTTTTTGACAGGGGACGCGGATCGCGCATTGAATAATGTGCCTTGATCGGTCATTTTGCGCCAAAACAATCACGACAACCAGAAAGTGGCAACCGATGAGTGATCAGGCCTCAGGGGTTTCGGGCAAAGACGCGTCAGACAGCGACGTCGATATCCCGCAACCGACCTATAAACGCGTCATGTTGAAAATTTCCGGCGAAGCGCTGATGGGGGATCAGGGGTTCGGTCTGAACCCGCCCACCGTTGAGCGCATCGCGCAAGAGGTCAAATCGGTCCATGATATGGGCGTCGAGATCTGCATGGTGATCGGCGGCGGCAATATTTTCCGGGGGCTGCAAGGATCGGCCCAGGGGATGGAGCGGACGACGGCGGATTACATGGGAATGCTCGCCACGGTGATGAACGCGTTGGCAATGCAATCGGCATTGGAAGGTCTGGGGGTCTACACCCGTGTGATCTCGGCCATTCCGATGGATCAGGTGTGCGAGCCGTATATCCGACGCCGCGCGGTGCGCCACCTTGAAAAAGGGCGCGTCTGCATCTTTGCGGCAGGTACTGGAAACCCGTATTTCACCACCGACACAGCCGCGACTTTGCGCGCAAATGAAATGGCTTGCGAGGCGATCTTCAAGGGAACGAAAGTCGATGGGGTCTATGACAAGGACCCGGTCAACAATGCGGATGCCGTGCGCTATGATAAAGTTTCGTATGACGATGTTCTGGCCAAGCGGTTGGGGGTGATGGATGCGTCGGCAATTGCCTTGGCGCGTGACAACAACCTGCCTATCATCGTATTTTCGCTGGATGAACCGGGTGGGTTCCGGGGCATCCTGTCGGGCAAGGGCACCTATACCCGTGTTGGCAGCTGACCGGCGCAGACGCATGGGGCGATTTTTCGCCAACCGATGAAACACCGTGCTGGGTCCGGTCAACCGGACCTATACATCATATGGCTGGTGGCGTTATACCGGGCCGAAGACGCTCGGACGTAGGGACGAGAAGAAGACAAGGGGAAGCCACAGGATGGCAAACGAAGAATTTGAACTGGATATGGGTGATCTGGAACGCCGAATGGACGGTGCGATTGCATCGCTCAGAACGGAATTCGCGTCGCTGCGCACGGGGCGTGCGTCGGCCTCGATGCTTGAGCCGATCATGGTCGAAGCCTATGGGCAGCGCACACCAATCAACCAGGTGGGCACCGTGAACGTGCCGGAACCGCGTATGGTGACCATCAATGTCTGGGACAAAAGCATGGTCAACGCGGTTGAGAAGGCGATCCGCGAAAGCGGGTTGGGCATCAATCCTCAGCTCAATGGCACCATCATCATGCTGCCGATCCCCGAGTTGAACGAAGAACGCCGCCGCGAGTTGAGCCGTGTAGCCGCGCAATATGCAGAACACGCGCGCGTCTCTATTCGGAATGTGCGTCGTGATGGCATGGAACAGCTTAAAAAGGCAAAGAATGATGGAATGAGTGAAGATGATCACAAATTCTGGCATGATGAAGTGCAAGGCCTGACAGACAGATTTGTTGGTAATGTCGACAAGGCGCTTGAGGTAAAACAAGAAGAGATCATGCAGGTCTGACCCTCAATCGGGCGAAGATTGATCGAATAAACAGAATTGGGCATGTCGATGGGCAGAAAAGCCGCGGACAAAGCAGAGAAGGTGCATAAGTCGCCTGATCATGTTGCCATCATCATGGATGGCAATGGCCGCTGGGCGCAAAGTCGTGGAAAACCCCGACTTTTTGGCCATCACGCAGGTGCCAAACGGGTGCGCGAGATCGTCGAAGCCTGCCCGGATCTGGGCGTGAAATACATCACCATTTTTGCATTCTCGACCGAGAACTGGAAGCGGACTCAGGCCGAGGTTGCCGGTCTGATGAGCTTGTTTCGTCGCTATATCCAGAAAGAAGCGCGTGCCTTGCTGGCCGAGGGCGTGCGGGTGCGCTTCATCGGTGATCGTGACCGGCTGGACAAGAAGCTGATCGCTCTGATGCACGAGCTGGAGACGCTGACCGAAGGCAATGACCGTGTTCATCTGACCATCGCCCTGAATTATGGTGGCCGGGACGAGGTTGCACGCGCAACACGTCGCATGGCGTTGGATGTGGCCGCGGGTCAGCTGGATCCTGAAAGCGTGAATGAACAAACGCTTACAAGTTACTTGGATACATGCGTTTTACCCGATCCAGACCTGGTAATCCGCACATCCGGCGAAGCGCGAATTTCGAATTTTCTGCTGTGGCAATCCGCCTATGCGGAGTATGAGTTCATCGACACGCTCTGGCCCGATTTCTCAGCCGAGGTCTTTGAGGAGGTGGTCGACCGTTTTGCCGGGCGCGAGCGCCGGTTCGGTGCGGTCGAAACCGCTGCCGAGTAACCTTCAGACCGGTCCCTGATCGGCCCATCGGTGGCGCGACAATTGCGCCACGCCATAGCTTTGCCCCACATCTGCGTGATCAACAGCTTGAGGGCCGCGCGTGTGAGTGCCATAAACCCCGCATGACAACCGCAAATTCTTCTTCGAAATGGTCCGATCTGGCACCGCGCGTGCTTTCTGCCATCGCCATGGCGGCCATCGCAATCGTAGCCGTTGCGCTTGGCAATCCGGTCTATCTGATCATGATTGGCACAGTGATCGGGCTGTCCGTGGGGGAGTTCGCGCGCCTGATGCAACCCGAGATACCGCGCGTCTATATTCTGTTGGGAATTCTGGCGACCATCACCATATTCGTTACCGGGCTTGGCGTTGATATCGCCGATCGGTCAGGTGGTTTGATCGCGTCCAGAACGCTGTTTTTGCTGATTCCACCGCTGCTGGGCACCGCATTGATCAAACGGCACAAATTGTTGTTTCTGGGTTATTGCAGCCTGATCATGCTGGCCGGTTTGGGCTTTGTGGTGATGGGACCGGGCAAGGTTCTGATCTGGTTCTTGCTGATCATCATCATGTCCGACGTGGCTGGCTATTTTGTGGGCCGCACGCTTGGTGGGCCGAAATTCTGGCCAAAGGTCAGTCCCAAGAAGACATGGTCCGGCACGATTGCGGGCTGGGTCGGTGCACTGTTGATTGGCTTGCTTGGGGCAGGTCTGGGCGATTTCACCCCGACGGAAGCCTTGTTCGCCCCCGTGATCGCCTTCGCCGGTCAAATGGGTGACATCGCTGAAAGTGCAATCAAGCGCAAGATGCATGTGAAAGACAGCTCAAACCTTATTCCGGGTCACGGCGGTGTGCTGGATCGGTTTGATGCTATGATCGGCGCCTCGGCGGTTCTGCTGCTTCTGACTGGGGCCGCATCCTTTATGATTTCAGCGGTATGACAGGGCAGGGCGCATGACACCGACATCGCAGCGCAGGGTCTCGATCTTTGGGGCGACCGGGTCGATTGGGCAATCCACGATTGACCTGATCGCGCGTGACCTTGCCGCCTATGACGTTGTGGCGCTGACCGGTGGGCATAACGTGGCCTTGCTGGCGCGCGATGCAATCCGTCTGAACGCGGACATCGCGATCACCGCCCATGAAGAGCACCTGCCAGCCCTGCGCGACAGGTTGTCCGGTTCCGGGATTGAGGCTGCGGCAGGAGAGGCCGCGATTGAGGAGGCCGCCACGCGACCCGCCGATTGGGTCATGTCCGCAATCGTGGGGGCGGCCGGTTTGCTGCCAGGTCTGCGCGCACTGGAAGCCCGCGCGACGCTGGCACTGGCCAATAAGGAAAGCCTGGTAACGGCGGGGCCGCTGATCATGGCCACGGCAAAAGCGCATCACGCTCGCATTCTGCCCGTGGACAGCGAACACTCGGCGGTGTTTCAGGGGCTGGCAGGCGAAAACCTGGCAGCGGTCGAGCGGGTGATCATCACGGCCTCGGGTGGGGCATTTCGCGACTGGCCGTTGGAAAAACTCGCTCATGCCACGTTGGCGCAAGCCAGTGCCCATCCAAACTGGGATATGGGTCAACGCATCACCATCGACAGCGCATCCATGTTTAATAAGGCATTGGAAGTAATAGAAACCAAAGAGTATTTTGGTTTTCTTGCAGATCAAATCGAAGTCGTCGTGCACCCCCAAAGTCTGGTTCACGCGCTTGTCGGGTTCAACGATGGTGCCTTGATGGCACATCTTGGCGCCCCGGATATGCGCCACGCCATCGGATATGCGCTACATTGGCCGGATCGGCGCACATTGCCAGTGGATCGTCTGGATTTGGCCCAAATTGCAACCTTGGAGTTTCGTGCACCTGACGAGCAACGATACCCCGCGCTGCGTCTGGCGCGCGAGGTGATGGCGGCAGGCGGCTTGTGCGGAGCGATTTTCAACGCGGCGAAAGAGGAGGCGTTGGACAGTTTCATTGCGGGCCGCATCGGTTTCATGGATATGGCTGACGTGGTTGAACAGGTTTTGACGCGTCTTGACGCAGATGTGACCCTGATGCAGGGCGCAATGACCCTTGATAATGTTCGCGCCGCCGACCAAATGGGACGGATAACTGCCCAGCAAGTCATCGGTTCATACCCCGCCGTGTAAGCGGCCAATAGTAGAAAAAAGAGCAGGAGAGACATCCCATGGAATTCACCGGGTTGCTTCCCGATTTTGGAAACCTCGCCTTTACGATATTGGCGTTCCTGGCTGCGCTGACGGTGATTGTCGCGGTGCATGAATATGGCCACTACATCGTCGGGCGTTGGTCTGGGATCAAGGCTGACGTGTTTTCGATCGGGATGGGCCCGGTTTTGACCTCGAAGATGGACAAACACGGCACGCAATGGCAGATCGCGGCCTTCCCCATCGGCGGATATGTCAAGTTCCGGGGGGACGCCAATGTCGCGTCGGGCAGCGCGGATGAAGACGCCATGGCGGAGATGAGCGCCGAGGAAAGGCGCCATACCATGCATGGGGCCCCGCTCTGGGCGCGGGCAGCCACGGTTGCAGCCGGGCCGATCTTCAACTTCATTCTTTCGATCATTGTCTTTGCCGGGCTTGCGCTTGCCACCGGCGTCGCGCGTGATCCGCTGTCGGTTGCCACACCATTGGACGTGCCGGGAATGGAAGATGGCCTGAGATCCGGGGACGAGATCCTGTCGATTGCCGGGATCGAGACTCCGCCCTTGGCGGACTTTGCCACATTGGTCGAAAAGCTGCCCGATACGGCCCTGATCGACTATCGGGTTCGGCGCGATGGGCAGGTGATGGATCTGACCGCAACCCATCCCTTTCCCGCCCTTGTCGGGTCTGTCAGCCCGCAATCGGCGGCGATTGATGCGGGTTTGAAAGAAGGCGACTTCATCGCGACGGTCGATGGCACCCCGGTGCCCACCTTCAACACCCTGCGCGAGATCGTGGTGAACGGTGATGGAAGCCCCATGACCCTTGGCATCGTGCGCGAGGGCAAACCGCTTGAGGTAACGCTGACCCCGCGCCGGCAAGACATTCCCAGCGCCGATGGCGGGTTTGAAACCCGTTGGCTGATCGGCATCACCTCGGGCATGGTGTTTGAACCGGCGACCCGCACACCCGGTGTCTGGGAAAGCGTCGCGTCCGGGGCTGAACGGGTGGTCTATATCATCCGCGCCAGCCTGTCGGGGCTTTGGCATATGATCACCGGTGCGATCTCAAGCTGCAATCTGTCCGGTCCAATTGGCATTGCGCAGGTCTCGGGGCAGGCCGCGTCGATGGGAGCCACCAGCTTCATCAGTTTTATTGCGATGCTGTCGACGGCCATCGGTCTGTTGAACCTGTTCCCGATCCCGGTTCTGGACGGTGGACATCTGGTGTTCTATGCATGGGAGGCGGTGACGGGCAAAGCACCGTCCGACAAGGTTCTTAATGTTCTGTTGGCAATTGGTCTGTCTCTGGTGTTGTCCTTGATGGTGTTTGGGGTCACAAATGACCTGTTTTGCCCGTGAAACCACTGTAAACCCGCGCTTGCCACAATCTTGCCGCATTTCTGAAAAGGTTGTGCCGCAATCCCTTTCTAATCTTTGAGATGTCGTGAACTACGACTCGTTGAAAGGGTTGGGCAATGGACCGGATAGATCGCGGATCAAACGCATTCGCTGTTTTGGTTGATCTGAACTGGGATAGATTATTTTTCGCGAGCGCGATTGCAGCCGCTCTCGTCTTAAGCGCGGCGCTGCATAGTCTTTTGTGATCCCCCGAAAATCGCCGGGATGGCACGACCATCACCTTGACCCGCCACAGCAACCCTGTGCGCGGGTTTGTCATGACCGGATGCCGGATTTGATCGCGTCGAGCGCATCTGGACAATCTACATCGCACGCACGCCGGACGTGATCGAATTGGCGCGGCGCCGCCCCCTTTCGAAAGTCTTGTTTCGCGCTTTGACAAGACCGTCGCAACCCCTTATCCACATTGGCACTGGGATGTCTGGGGAAAGTAAATACGATGGCATTTGATAAGAGGTTGGGCAGCAACCGTTTCAAGACAACAGGGCGCGGCGCAAAAGGTCTTTTGACCAGCGGTGGGCTGGCATTTTTTCTGGCAATTACCGGGGTTACGGTCACGGTGCCGCATGTTGCGGTCGCGCAATCCTATGCGTTCCAGCGGATCGAGATCGAGGGCACGCAGCGGATCGAAGCCGCCACCATCCTGTCCTATCTGGGAATCGCCCAAGGAGAGGCCGTCTCGGCGGCGCAGTTGAATGATGGATATCAACGTCTTGTCGGCTCTGGCCTTTTCGAAGACGTGCAAATCCTGCCACGCGGCAACACTTTGGTGGTAAAGGTCCGCGAATACCCGACCATCAATGTTGTATCGGTCGAAGGAAACCGCAAGGTCAAAGATGACGTCTTTGCACCCCTCCTGAAATCCCAGCCACGTCAGGTCTATAGTCCGGCCAACGCGGAGCTGGACGTTCAAACCATCACCGAGCTGTATCAGGCGCAAGGCCGATTGGCGGCGCAGGTGACACCGAAAATCATCCGCCGCTCGAACAACCGTGTCGATCTGGTATTCGAAGTTGTCGAAGGCCGCAATGTCGAGGTCGAGCGTCTGTCCTTTGTCGGCAACCGTCAGTTTTCGGACAGTCGACTGCGGCGGGTTCTTGAAACCAAGCAGGCCGGCATCCTGCGTGCCCTGATCCGGGCCGACACCTATGCGCCGGAACGGATCGAGTTCGACAAGCAGGTGTTGCGCGACTTCTATTTGTCGCGCGGCTATGTGGATTTCAAAACCACGGGCGTCACAAGCGAATTTTCCCGCGAGCGCGACGCTTTCTTCATCACCTTTTCGGTGCAAGAAGGCCAACAGTTCCGGTTTGGCAACATCACCACCTCGTCCGAGGTGAACAATATAAACGCGGCCGACTATCAAGCGGTGCATAAATTGCGCTCGGGTGTTGTCTACAGCCCGGCGCTGATGGACAACGCCATTGCGCGAATGGAACGTCTGGCCATTCGCAATGGTCAGGATTTCGTCCGCGTTGAACCGCGAGTGACCCGCAACGAACGCGCGCGCACGCTGGATATTGATCTGGTTCTGGTCCGCGGCCCGCGCATCATCGTCGAACGAATCGACATCGAAGGCAACGCGACCACGTTGGATCGCGTGGTGCGCAACCAGTTCCGCGTGGTGGAAGGCGACCCGTTCAACCCCCGCGAAATTCGCGAGGCGGCAGAACGTGTGCGCGCGCTTGGATATTTCTCGAATTCGAATGTCGAGGCACGCGAGGGATCTGCACCCGACCAGGTGGTGATTGATGTCGATGTCGAAGAAGCCCCGACCGGATCGCTGAGTTTTGGCGGCGTCTATAGTCTTGAAAACGGCTTTGGTCTGAATATTGCTTTCACGGAACGCAACTTCCTTGGTCGCGGACAGTATCTCAGCGCCAGCTATTCAAGCGGTGAGGATACGTCGAGTTTCTCGTTCAAATTTGCCGAGCCGAATTTCCTGGATCGTGATCTGGAGCTGGGGTTCGAAGCCTATTATCAGGAAACCGCCTTCGCCTCGTCCTTCTACAACACGCGCTCGCTGGCAATTCGGCCTTCAATCTCGTTTCCGATCAGAGAATATTCCCGGCTTGGTCTGCGTGTGTATGGCGATGGCGCGGAAATCACCGATGTCGATAATGATAGCTCGCAAGTCCTGAAAAACGAAGGCGCGCGCGGCCGGCAGGTTGGCGCGGGTGTCGGTTTGACCTGGAGCTATGATACGCGCCGCACCGGGTTGGACCCGAACCGCGGGTATCTGCTTCAGTTCGACGGCGATCTGGGCGGTCTGGGTGCAGATTATCAATACGCAAGGGCATCCGCCTTGGCGCAGGCTCAGACCAAGATCTGGAACGATCAAGTGACACTGACGGCGACCGTCGAGGGCGGGATCCTTCACGGTCTTGATGGCAACCCGTCGCGTGTGACGGACCGCTTCCGCCTTGGCCCGTCCAAATTGCGGGGATTTGCCACCAATGGGATCGGACCGCGGGACCTGACTGCAATCAATCAGGATACGTTGGGCGGCAACAAGTTTGCGGCCGCGCGTCTTGAAGCGCAGTTCCCCGTTGGCTTGCCCGAAGAATACGGCATCACCGGCGGTCTGTTCCTTGACGCCGGGACGTTGTGGGGGCTGGACGACACGTTGGGCGGCACGATTGACGACAGCGCGCATCTGCGTTCCTCAATCGGGGCGTCGATTTTCTGGGACACACCGATCGGTCCGCTTCGGTTCAACTTCTCGCATGTGTTGGCCAAGGAAGACTATGACGAAGAGAACAGCTTCGAGCTTACGATTTCGGCAGAGTTCTGATCCAGTGATCCGGCTGGCGCTGCGATACGCATGTTGCGGTTTGCGGCGTCATGCCGTCCGGTTCTTCTTTCCGGTCTCATTGGCGACGGGGCTGATTTTCGGATCACTTCCCACGCCGGTGATGGCCCAGCAGACTGGCAGCGCCGTATCTCAGATTGTCACCATTGATCGGCAAAGTCTGTTTTCCGACACACAATATGGCCGCAGGGTGGTCGAAACGGTCGAGTCTGAACGCGTGCGGCTGGCCAGTGAAACGCGCAAGGTCGAAGAGGCCTTGGTAAAGGAAGAGCGTGAACTGACCGATAAGCGGGACGGTATGTCGCCCGATGACTTTCGCAAACTTGCCAAGGCGTTCGACGAAAAAGTTCAAGCTCTGCGCACTGAAGGGACTGAACGCGAGCAGGAATTTGTCCGCACGCTGGAACGGGAACAAGCCGCATTTTTTGAACGGATCGGCCCGATTCTGGGAAAGCTGGTGCGCGAATTGGGCGCTGTGGTCATCTTGGATCGGCGCGCCATACTGCTGACCACGCAGAACATCGACATCACCAAACTTGCGGTTGAGCGTATCGATCAGGTGCTGGGTGATGGCAGCGATTTGCAAGACAGCGCGCCCTCATCCCCGGCGGGAGAGGTTGTGCCCCCGGAACAGCCCGCACCCGAAATGCCGGTCTTTCCCTTGGGGGACGCAGCCCCGGACGGCACATCGCCTGATAACTGATAGCAATTGTTTCAACCGTTCCAGACTGGTAGTCAGATAGGACTGGGCCACCAAGAGCCCCATATGCAAAGGACGTGACTATGACATCAGACGTGCCCAGCACCGCAGATATCCAACTGATCCAGCAATGTATTCCCCACCGCTATCCTTTTTTGCTGGTGGACCGGGTCGAGGATATTCGCGCCAAGGAATTTGCCAAGGGCATCAAGATGGTCACGATGAACGAGCCGCATTTCCAGGGACACTTTCCGGGTCTGCCGATCATGCCGGGTGTCACGATCATCGAAGCGATGGCGCAGACCTCGGCGGTGATGGTGTCCTTGTCGTTGGGCCTTGTCGGGTCGGGAGCCGTTGTCTACTTCATGGGTATTGACAGCGCCAAGTTTCGTCGCAAGGTCGTGCCGGGCGATGTGCTTGAGCTGCATGTGACCACCATTCGCGGCGGCGCAAAGGTCTGGAAATTCGACGGGCGCGCCATGGTCGGTGACCAATTGGCCTGCGAGGCGACCTTTATGGCAATGATCGACGTGACCGGCGGGAAAGGCTGACCGATGACTGCCAAAGGGGGCGTTGATCCCACAGCCCTGGTTCATGCCAGCGCGATCATAGAAGACGGCGCGGTTGTTGGTGCCGAGTGCCGGATCGGCCCGTTTTGCGTGATCGGCCCGAAGGTCAGGCTTGGTGCCGGGGTCGAGGTGAAATCCCATGTGGTGATCACCGGCGATACCGAAATAGGCGACGAGACTGTGATTTTTCCGTTTTCGGTGATTGGCGAGATTCCACAGGATTTGAAATTCGCGGGCGAGGATACGCGGCTGGTGATTGGTAAACGCAACCGCATCCGTGAACATGTCACCATGAACACCGGCACCGCCGGCGGCGGCTTTGTCACGCGCATTGGTGACGATGGGTTGTTCATGGCGGGCAGCCATGTGGCCCATGACGCCCAGATTGGCAACAACGTCATTTTGGTCAACAATGTCGCGGTGGCCGGTCATGTGGTCATCGAAGATGATGTGATCGTCGGGGGTCTGTCCGGGTTGCATCAATGGATCCGCATTGGTCGCGGTGCGATCATCGGCGCCTTGTCGATGGTGACAGCCGATGTTTTGCCACATGCTTTGGTGCAAGGGCCGCGCGCGGAACTGGACGGGTTAAACCTTGTCGGGTTGAAACGTCGTGGGGTGGCGCGAGCTGATATCGCGGCCTTACGGTCTGCCTTGCAGGTATTGAAAAACGGCGAGGGGTCGTTTCGCGACCGCGCCGCCGGTTTGGCGGACAGCGCAGACAGCGACTATGTTCGCGAACTGGTTGCCTTTATCACCGGTGACAGCGACCGTGGTTTCCTGACCCCAAAATAGCGAGCAGCAATGACCGACCGCCTTGCCATCATCGCCGGAACCGGGGACCTGCCGCACCGCATTGCCGCCAGCAATCCGGGCGCGCTGTTCGTGACGATCAAGGGCGTCGAAGTGGCCGCCCCGGACGGGCATGAACTGGTCGAGGCGAGCTATGAAAAACTGGGTGCCTTGTTCAAATCCATGCGCGGGGCAGGGGTCGCGCGCGTGGTTTTTGCGGGCAAGGTTGATCGCCCTAAGCTGAACCCCTTGCGGATGGACCGTGTGACTCTGGGCCTGTTTCCTCGGGTCAAGGCGGTTCTGGGCAAGGGCGATGACGCGCTTTTGCGGCTGGTGGCCGAGGTTTTCGAAGAACAGGGGTTTCAGGTGGTCGCCGCCACCGATGTGGCGCAAGGGCTGAGCCTTGACGCCACGGTCATCGGTCGCACCCCCAGCGATCAGGACCGCCGGGATGCGGATCGTGCCTGGTCCATTCTGAACACGTTGGTCCCCGAAGATCTGGCGCAGGGGGCAGTTGTGGCGGGCGGACAATGTCTGGGGATCGAGACCATTCAGGGCACCGATGCGTTGTTGCGTTTCGTATCTGAATCTCCCGAACATCTGAAGCTGGGCGCGCGTGGCGTGTTTGTAAAACGTTCCAAACCCGGACAAGACCAGCGCATGGATATCCCGACCATTGGCCCGGCAACCGTGGAGGCGGTGGCCAAGGCGGGCCTGGGCGGCATCGTGATACCGGCAGGCGATGTGATCGTTATGGAGCAAGACGAAGTCGTACGATTGATTGAAGAGCATGATCTTTTCCTGGACGTGCGCGGGGCCACGCCATGAAGGTGTTCCTGATCGCGGGCGAACCCTCGGGTGATCGGTTGGGCGCGGCGCTGATGGCGGGACTGAAATCTGTGGTGGATGACGTCGAGTTTCTGGGCATCGGTGGCACCGCGATGGCTGGTGAAGGATTGCAATCGCAATTTCCCATGTCCGACCTGTCTGTCATGGGTATTGCCGAGGTCGCACCCAAATATTTCCACCTGAAACGCCGCATCCGTGAAACGGCCGAGGCGGTGATTAAAGCCAGTCCCGATGTGATGATCACGATCGACAGTCCGGATTTCTGTCTGCGCGTGGCGCGGATCGTGAAAGAGGATGAAGTTGAGGGGCTGACCTTTGGCCGCGACATTCCCACGGTGCACTACGTTGCGCCCTCGGTCTGGGCGTGGCGTCCGAAACGGGCCGAGAAAATGGCGCAGTGGATCGATCATGTGCTGGCGCTATTGCCCTTCGAGCCACCTTACATGGAAGCCGCGGGGATGAGTTGCGAGTTTGTCGGCCATCCGGTTGTGGCGGAGCCGGTCGCATCGGATGCGCAGGCGCAGGCCTTTCGCGACGATCGTGGGATTGGTGATGTTCCCTTGCTTCTGGCATTGCCGGGATCGCGCAAGGGCGAGGTGGCGCGCCTGGCTGACCGCTTTGGCGAGACTTTGGGCCGTGTTCAACACGACCTCCCCGACATCAAGGTCGTATTGCCGGTGGCGCAGGGCGTGGACGGGCTGGTGCGTGACATGACCGCCAAATGGCCCGTGCAACCGATCCTGATCCCTGCTGATCAAGCAGATCAGAAACGGGCCGCATTTCGGGCGGCAGATGTGGCTTTAGCTGCGTCCGGGACGGTATCACTTGAACTCGCGGCTGCCGCGACACCGATGGTGATTGCCTATGACATGAACTGGCTTAGCCGGCTCTTGATCGGGCGCTTGTTGAAAATCGACACCGTGACATTGGTCAATCTGGTGTCCGAAACGCGGGTGGTGCCGGAGTTTCTTGGGCGAAACTGCACGCCCGACCAGATCGCGCCGGCGCTTCTGGCAACGCTGGCCGACCCCTCGGCCCAAAAAAGCGCGATGTCATTGACAATGGATCGTCTTGGCAAAGGGGGCGAGGCACCCGGACTTCGGGCCGCCCGTTCGGTTCTGAACGTGGTGGCGCGGGCACAAACAGCCTGACGCGCCAGCCGATACAGCTTAGGCGCTACTCTGCCTCAGCGCCTTCGCTCAGGATCGCCTGAACTTTCGGGATGATCTCGGGCATCTTTTCCTGCACCATTTTTATCACCATTGGCGTCTGCCGTTCTGTCACCTGTGGCAGTTTACTCATCGCCGAACGACCCAGATCGGTGGCATAGAAATCGCGAATGGCCTTGATCTCGTCAAATGTGAACAATTCGGCCATGACAGCTGCCTGATCGCGCATGATCTCGTACATGGGACCGGACATTTCATCCTGATAAAGCTGGTCGATCCGGGCGATCTGGTCATCATTCAGGGGAATGCCTTTGGCGGTGACATCATCGACAAGGGGTTGCCACATGGTCTTGACCATTGCTTCCATGTCCATGTCTTCCAGGGTGGCTTCGATATAGCCGGTGGCGATCGCCAAACGCTGCTCATAGGTTTCCGCAGCCAGAACCGGCGTACCAAGCAGCGCGGCGGCGACAAGGGCGGGAAGTAGATTACGCATCAGAAGTCCTTTTCAGTGTCGTTTCCCTCGCATTCTCAACCCATAATTCCGCCGCCGCAATCACATTGGTCAAGTGGGGTGTGAACCGGAGCAAAAAAAACCGATTCAGCCGCGCCAGATCCAGCCGCCGCCGAAGACGCGCGAGCTGTCCAATGAATAGAACACACAGGCCTGTCCGGGGCTGACACCTTCTTCGGGAGTCAAAAGTTCGACCTCTGCTTCGGTCTCGGAAATCGGACGGATGATCGCCTCGCGCGGCGGGCGGGTTGATCGGATTTTCACGCCCATATGCCATTCCATGCGCGACATGAAGGGTTCGTCGCCCAGCCAGTTGATCTCACGCACAGGAACTGTGCGTGTGGCAAGCATCTCTTTTGGCCCGACCACGACCTGCTTGGCATCCACGTCCAGTTTGACCACGTAAAGCGGATCGGACAATCCGCCGATACCAAGCCCGCGTCTTTGGCCGATGGTGTAGTGAATGACGCCGTCATGCTGCCCCAGCGCGCGCCCGTCTGCATGCACAATCTCGCCGGGTTCGGCGGCCCCGGGGCGCAGTTTTTCGATGACGCTGGCGTAGTTCCCATCCGGCACGAAGCATATGTCCTGACTGTCGGGCTTGTCGGCGACTTCCAGCCCGTATTTTCGCGCCAGCGCCCGTGTTTCATCCTTGGTTTTCAGGTGGCCCAGGGGGAAACGAAGATAATTCAACTGCTCGGCAGTGGTCGAGAACAGGAAATAGCTCTGATCGCGGGCAGGATCGGCGGCGCGGTGAAGCTCCGGGCCGACCTGACCCACGGTGCGCTGGATGTAGTGTCCCGTCGCCATGCAATCGGCCCCCAGATCGCGCGCAGTTTCCAACAGGTCCTTGAATTTAACCCGCTCGTTGCAGCGGATGCAGGGCACGGGGGTGGCTCCGCCCAGATAGCTGTCGGCGAACTCTTCGATCACAGCGTCCTGAAAGATGTTTTCATAATCCAGCACGTAGTGCGGAAACCCCATGCTTTCAGCAACATGGCGGGCGTCGTGAATGTCGATTCCGGCGCAGCAGGCGCCTTTCTTGGCAAGGGCTGCACCGTGGTCGTAAAGCTGCAAGGTCACGCCGATGACATCATAGCCTTCTTCGGCCAGCATCGCGGCCACGACCGAACTGTCCACGCCACCCGACATCGCGACCACGACACGGGTCTCGGCGGGCGGTTTGGCGAAGCCCAGTGAATTCAGCACCGGGGCTGTTTTGGCTTTGACGGTCGTGGACATGACCAAATCCTTTCCAGAAGAATGTCGGAATATATGAAAATTCGAATGAACAACAAGGGGAAGCTTCACCTCTCTTTAAGTGTAACGGTCGAAAATCGTCACAGACCAAGACGTGAGGGCTGGATATGTATCTGAAAAAAGTTGAAGGGCCGCGCGCAGTGACCCTGCCGGATGGGTCGATCATGACGCGTGCTGATCTGCCACCGAAAACCACACGGCGCTGGGTCGCCAGCCGTAAAGCGGCCGTGGTGCGGGGCGTAATGTCCGGGTTGATTTCGGAACGAGATGCGCAAGAGCTTTATGCCTTGTCCGATGAGGAGCTGGCCGAGTGGATCCGGGCCGTGTCCGATCACGGAGAGGCCGCGTTGAAGGCCACCTCTCTACAAAGGTATAGACAACCTTAGATTGTTTTCGCTAAAAGTTCTGCATGGGTAACGTGTGGTTAACCATTTCACGAGATGCTGACTGCGAACATTAGGACTTTTTAGCGGAGAACCCGAAATATGCGTATACTTCTGGTGGAAGACGACCCGACAACATCGCGTAGCATCGAATTGATGCTGACCCATGCCAATCTGAATGTCTATGCAACCGATCTTGGTGAAGAAGGCATCGATCTGGCAAAGCTCTATGACTATGATCTTATCCTTCTTGATCTGAACCTGCCTGACATGAATGGGCACGAAGTTTTGCGTCAGCTTCGCATGGCGCGGGTGGAAACACCGATCCTGATCCTGTCCGGGGCCGATGACACCGAAAACAAGATCAAGGGCTTTGGGTTCGGGGCTGATGATTACATGACCAAACCATTCCACCGGGAAGAACTGATTGCCCGCATCCACGCAATCATTCGCCGGTCGAAAGGACATTCGCAATCGGTTATCAAGACCGGACCTATTGCCGTCAATCTGGATGCAAAAACCGTCGATGTTGACGGGCGCACCGTTCATTTGACCGGCAAGGAATACCAGATGTTGGAGCTTCTGTCGTTGCGCAAGGGCACAACCTTGACGAAAGAGATGTTCCTGAACCACCTTTACGGCGGGATGGACGAGCCGGAACTGAAGATCATCGACGTATTTATCTGCAAACTGCGCAAGAAATTGTCTACGGCAACCGGGGGCGACAGCCATATCGAAACGGTCTGGGGGCGTGGCTATGTCCTGCGCGACCCGGAACCTGCCGAATTGGACGCAAAAATCGCGATGGGCGCGTAAGTCGCGGCCGACCGGCATCGGCGTGGGACCGGCGGCTTTTCACCACTGACTTTTATCACCGAACTGTGTTCAGGCCTTCAATTCACAAGCGATGCGTGCCGCAAGGCGCGCGTTGTTTTTGACAAGGGCAATATTCGCCACCAACGACGCCCCGTCGGTCGCGTGGAAGATGCGATCCAACAGATAGGGAGTTACTGACTTGGCCGCGATCCGCTCCGCAGCGGCGGCGGCCAGAGCCTCTTCGATAACCGGGGTGATCACCTCGGTGGGAATCTCGTCCGCCTCGGGAATCGGGTTGGCAATGAAATGACCACCCGTCAGGCCCATGCTGCGCCGCACCTTCATTGCCGCCGCGATCTGGGCGGGATCATCCATCGACAAGGGTGCAGGAAGTCCGGAACTGCGCGACCAGAAAGCCGGAAAGTCCGTCTGGCCATATGCGATGACCGGAACGCCCAGCGTTTCCAGCACTTCAAGCGTCTTTGGCAAATCGAGAATGGCTTTCGCACCGGCCCCGACAACCGTCACTGGCGTCTTGGCAAGCTCTTGCAGATCGGCAGAAATGTCGAAGCTTGTCTCGGCCCCACGATGCACGCCGCCGATTCCGCCCGTCGCAAAGACTTCAATTCCCGCAAGATGCGCCGCGATCATCGTGGCGGCCACTGTGGTCGCGCCCGTGCCGCCGGTCGCGATGCAAGCGGCCAGATCGGCGCGCGACAGTTTTGCCACGTTCTGGGCCTGGCCCAAAGTCTCAAGCTCGGTATCGGTCAGACCGATATGCAGTCGTCCATCAAGAATTGCGATGGTGGCCGGCACAGCGTCGTTTTCGCGAATGACGGCTTCGACCTCGCGGGCGGTTTCGACATTCTGCGGCCACGGCATCCCATGGGTGATGATCGTGCTTTCCAGCGCCACGATGGGTTGGCCAATTTTGCGCGCTGTTTCAACCTCGGGCGAAAAGGTCAGGGGCAGGGTCATGTGTCGTCTTCTCCGGATACGTAATGGGCGGCGGTTTCCTGGGCATGCGCCAGCGCTTCAGCCGGATTTTTGCCCGCCATTTCGGCGGCAATATGTGCGGCCATGAAAGTGTCGCCCGCACCGGTGATCCGGCGCACGCGCACGGCCGGGCAGGGGGTTTGGATCACCCCGCGCAGCTTGCTGCCATCTGCGGCGAAGCTGCCGCCATCGGTGACAAGCACACGGTTCGCCCCGGCGGCCAGCAGCCCCTCGGCCGCTTCAAGCGCATTGTCGAACCGCTGATTGGCCAGGTATCCGGCCTCTTCGCGGTTGACATAAAGGGTGGCGCCCGGGTGTCCCATCAGGGGTGCCAATCGGCGCGCCTTGCCGGGACTGGCCGGGGCCACGCGCAGGTCGGCGTCGGCGAAGCTGGGGCGACCCGCGATGTCCGACAATAAAGGCAGCGTCAGGTTGCCATCCAGCGCAATCACGCCCGCATATGGTTTGTTGGCAGAGCCAAGCGAGCCGTCTTCCAGCGGTGCCAGAATTGCATCACCAGCAGCTTCCAGAGAATGGGCATCCGCCAATGCAGCGACCAGCCCCTGCGGCCCTTCGATGGCCATATAGACATCGGTGGGCAAACCAGGCGGGCGGTAAACATAGCTCGTGACCATGCCGCGCGCGCCGCATTCGGCCAACAGATCTTCCCCTTCGGCATCACGGCCAATCGCGGTCAAAAGGGCGGGGCGCAGATCAAATCGTTGCGCCGTCATGGCGATGTTCATGGCCACACCGCCCGGCAGTCGCGTGATGCGCCCCGGTTCGTCCGAGCCGATGCGCATCGGGTGCTGTGTGCGCCCGATCACGTCCCACAGCACGGACCCGATACAAAGAATATCATGTGTCAACGTCATGCTGTCTGTTTGCCGAGGATTGCAGCGTGACACAAGAGCGGATCAGCCGGCAACCGATCGACACAGCAAGAACCAACAAAATATAGCCAAAGCCCCGCATTTTGGGCTTGTCAGTCCCCGGGTTGGGGTCTATACGCCCCCCATCAATCCACAGGCGGGGTTGGGCTGATGAGGGAGACATCCTCGGACGTCCGCCGGTTGAGCCGGGGAATGACCAAGAGATCGAAGCCGTGAAAGTGGTTAGATTTCAAGGACATGAACTGCTCGTATGGCCCCGTCAAGGTAGAAACCGGAAAGGAAAAGAACATGGCGCTGCCTGATTTCTCACTGCGTCAGCTATTGGAAGCTGGCGTTCACTTTGGTCACCAGACTCAACGCTGGAACCCCCGTATGGGCCCGTTCATCTATGGTGAGCGCAACGGGATTCACATCCTTGACCTGACACAAACGATGCCGATGCTCGACGCCGCACTGAACGCGGTACGCGAAACAGTCGCCAAGGGTGGCCGCGTGCTGTTCGTTGGCACCAAGCGTCAAGCCGCTGGAGCAATCGCTGAAGCCGCCGAGAAGTCGGCGCAGTATTACATGAACCACCGTTGGCTCGGTGGCACGCTGACCAACTGGCAGACCGTGTCACAGTCGATCAACCGTCTGAAAGAATACGACGAGAAACTTGCGAACGGTGCTGAAGGCCTGACCAAGAAAGAGCGTCTGGGCATTGAACGCGAGCAGGCGAAACTGCAAGCGTCACTGGGCGGCATTCGCGAAATGGGCGGTGTGCCCGATTTGCTGTTCGTCATCGACGTGAAAAAAGAAGCGCTGGCGATTGCCGAAGCCAACAAGCTGGGCATCCCGGTCGTGGCCGTGGTTGACACCAACTGCCCGCCGGAAGGTGTGGATTATATCATTCCGGGCAACGACGACGCGGCCCGTGCCATTGCGCTTTACTGCGATCTGGCGTCGCGTTCGGCTCTGGACGGTATGTCGGCCCAACTGGGTGCAGCTGGCGTTGATCTCGGTGCGATGGAAGAAGCTCCGACCGAAGAAGCTGTTGCTGAAGCTGCTGAAGAAGCTGCGCCGGTCGAGTAACGACCGCACAATTGCGGGGCAGGGCGATCTGCCTCGCATTTCTTGATACAGAAATGATCCGGGGGCGGGTATATAACGCCCCAGACCCCGAGACACCAAGGAGCTGAGATATGGCAATCACTGCTGCACTCGTCAAAGAACTGCGCGAATCCACCGGCGTTGGGATGATGGACGCGAAAAAAGCACTGGTCGAAAATGATGGCGACATGGACGCCGCCGTCGACTGGCTGCGCACCAAAGGTCTGGCGAAAGCCGCCAAGAAAGCAGGCCGCACGGCCGCCGAAGGTCTGGTGGCCGTCGCCGTGTCCGGCGGCAAGGGCGTCGCCGTTGAAGTGAACTCGGAAACCGACTTCGTTGCCAAGAACGCCGAGTTTCAGCAGATGGTTTCGGGGATCGCGAATGCAGCCCTAAGCGCCAGCGATCTGGACGCGCTGAACGCGGCTGACCTGGGTGGCAAGTCGGTCGCCGACACGATCACCAACAAGATCGCCACCATCGGTGAAAACATGTCGCTGCGTCGCATGGGATCGGTCGAAGGTGAAACCGTTGTGACCTATGTCCACAATGCAGCTGCGGACGGCATGGGCAAAATCGGCGTCTTGGTTGCGATGAATGGTGGTTCGGAAGAATTCGGTCGTCAGGTTGCCATGCACATTGCGGCGGCTAGCCCGCAAGCCCTGAACGAAGCCGAGCTTGACGCGACCGTCGTTGAGAAAGAGCGCTCGATCCTGACCGAGCAAGCTCGCGAAAGCGGCAAGCCCGAAAACATCATCGAGAACATGATCAAAGGCCGCATGAAGAAATTCCTGGCCGAAGTGACTTTGCTGGGTCAGGATTTTGTGATCAATCCAGATCTGACCGTCGAGGCCGCCGCCAAAGAAGCCGGTGCCGTGATCGTTGGCTATGTCCGCATGGAGGTGGGCGAAGGGATCGCAAAAGAAGAGGCTGATTTCGCCGCCGAAGTGGCTGCTGCCGTACACGGCTGATCAGGTTTCACCACGATGTCCAGAGAGGGCCGGGCGACCGGCCCTTTTTTGTATTGATCGGGCAAGAAAAGAGCGGGATGGCTGATCGCACCTGGCACCAAATGAAGCGCGGCGCCAACGGGAAGGTTGACGCCGCAAAAGACCCACACGGGACATGTATGTTTCTTTCTAGATTTCCGGGTATTTTAGGTTGCTGGTGCCTCTGGGAAAAATACTCCATCAGCACCAGCTCCCGGTTTCCCGGAAGAATGAGACGTTGTCTGAAATCGCAGTACGTCCACCCCTTCAAGTTCCAACGGCTATAAAGCCACCACTCACGGAACAAGTCTATAATGCCTCAAAATGAAGCGAAATGGAAGTCAGGGTTTCCGTACCGTTAGGTCAACTAGATGTGATTTTTTGTTCGCAGACGGTCTACAATGGCGTGAAATTATCTTGAATAAGTTCCCTAGGGTCAATTCAATCAACCATGAGGAGAGCGAATTTGATTCAGGTATGAGATTTTGAGGATTGCCTGCGCAGTTGTATCAACCCCAAGTTTGGACCGGGCGATTCGCAAATGCTTCTCGACCGTGGCAGCCGAAACGCCCATGATCGTCGCGATGTCCTGATTGGTCTTGCCGATGCCCACCCATTCCAGCACTTCGCGCTGGCGTGCCGACAGCTTCGCACGATCGGTTTGTTGGGGCAGGGACATTATTTTCAGATGCACGACATGATTCATGGTCTCGATTCTCTTGCCATGCTCTTCCCAAATCTGATCGACCTCATCCTGAGTCAGCCCGTTCCTGGCAGTCAACGCCATCAATGCACGGGCACGTTTGGCGGATTCCGGAAACGAGATCGTATAGCCTGCGGTGACATTCATTTGACGGTTGATGTCCCGAACCTTCAGACCGCCTTCCGAAAGCTTGTCGATGTTTTCACGCACCCAGGACCAACTGCAAGCGCCGCTGTTCTTCGATGCCCATTCGATCATCGGAGAATGGCGGTACAGTTCGTCATCGGTATAGAGAAGTTTTACGTATTCGGGCGGATGAGAAGACAGTATTAACGTATCTTCACGCGGGCCAAGCGATGTTGGCGTTGTGAAATGGGTGCAACCATAGACCAGCCGGTCAAACCCAAATTCATTCATCGCCTCACAGTGAATATCCCAAAGCTCTGCGATGGACGTGCAATGACATATCCGCGCCATGTAATCGAGTGTAGGATCCATTCAGATCGTCCCGGCTTCTACAATGCTGTCATACCATGATGTTGGTAGACATGCGGCAGGGTCAGGTATTCCCGACAAATCTCGGCGCGGCGCGTCCAGAACATCGAACAAAATCATCAATCAATTCCTTTTCTCGACCGCATTCTTTGCTGCTCGTGCAATAATTGTCGAGAAAAAACAGGATGTCAGTGTTTGTCCCAAACGTGATCCGCCACCGCGGAGATCGAGGCGGTCTGTGTTACACGTGGTGTTAAGCGGTGCACAGAAAGCAAGACGCAGACGCCAGGGTGGATGATGGAGGTATTATTCCCATTTACCGAGTGTCCATTAGTGACATGATATGAGTGTGTTGCAGGATATAGCTAACATCCCACACTCATTCTGTATGTATAAATATTACATAATACTGATTATGCGATGTAAGGGTTCACATGGGAGCGCGCTACCCCAGTGCATATCCTGTGCCGCGCACAGTGCGTAGCGGATCGTCACCACCCTGTCGGCAAAGCGCCTTGCGCAAGCGTCCGACATGGACGTCGACCGTGCGCGTGTCGACATAGACATCGCGCCCCCAGACGCGATCCAGCAATTGTTCGCGGCTCCAGACCCGTCCGGGTTTTTCCATCAACGTCGACAGCAGACGAAATTCTGTCGGTCCCAGTTTCACAGGCGCACCAGCCCGCGTCACGCGGTGGCTTTCGCCGTCCAGCAGGATATCCTGATACTCCAGCCGCTGCCCCACCGCCCCCGGACGTGTGCGTCGCAACTGGGTGCGGATGCGGGCCATCAGTTCACTGACCGAGAACGGCTTGACCACGTAGTCGTCAGCGCCGGTTTCCAGTCCCCGCACGCGGTCAACCTCTTCTGATCGGGCTGACAGCATGATCACCGGGATGGTGCGGGTTTCCTTGCGCGTTTTCAGGCGGCGGCAAATTTCGATGCCGGACACACCGGGCACCATCCAATCCAGCAGCACAAGGTCTGGCGTAACCTCATCAATCAGGATCAGCGCCTCATCACCGTTTTCGGCCATGGTGACGTCATAGCCTTCGGCGCTGAGGTTATAGCGCAGGACCTCTCGCTGGGCTGGTTCGTCTTCGACCAGCAAAACGCAGGGCTTATCTGCACTCATCCCTTGGCCCCCGTTTCACTGGAGCTTGGGATCTCGTAGTTGGGCGCATTGCCTTTCGGGCGCGCCTCGTCCGGCATTTCTCCGGTCACCAGATAGATAACCTGATCCGCGATCGAGGTCACATGATCCCCCATCCGTTCGATGTTCTTGGCGATGAAATGAAGATGCATGCAGGATGAAATATTGCGCGGGTCTTCCATCATGAAAGTCAGAAACTCACGAAACAGCGCGTTATACATCTGGTCAATCTCAAGGTCACGCTGGCGCACATCATGCGCCAGATCGGCATCGCGGCGGATATAGGCATCCAGTGCGTCTGTCAGCATGGATTGCGCTTCCCCGGCCATCCGTTTAATCGCCCCTGAAGCGCCGTCGATGGGAGGCATATGCACCAGAACAGTGGTGCGCTTGGCCATGTTCTTGGCATAGTCGCCGATCCGTTCCAGGTTCGCGGCCACTTTCATCACGGTCAGAACCGTGCGCAAATCGGATGCAATCGGCTGACGCAGGGCCAGAACACGCGCGCATTCTTCCTGAATTTGCAGGTCCAGCGCGTCGATCTTCTTGTCGTTCTTGCGCACGGTATCGGCCAATTCTTCGTCCCGACGCTTCAACGATTTGGCACCTTCGCGGATGGCGTCTTCGACCATCCCGCCCATTTTCATCAGATGAGCCTGGATTTCTTCCAGGTCGCGGTCGAAGGCGGATGCGATATGTTGGTCGGTCATGTATGTCTCCTGCCCTTTGAGAGGCGATCCGTCGTCAGCCGATCCGGCCGGTGATATAGCTTTCGGTGCGGGGGTCTGTGGGGTTGGTGAATATCCGATCCGTATCCCCATATTCCACCAGGTTGCCCAGATGGAAGAACGCGGTTTTCTGACTGACCCGCGCGGCCTGCTGCATCGAATGGGTGACGATCACCACCGAGTAGTTCTCGCGCAGTTCGTCGATCAGTTCTTCCACCTGCGCGGTGGCAATCGGGTCAAGCGCCGAGCACGGTTCGTCCATCAGAAGAACCTCGGGTTCGGTCGCAATGGCTCGGGCGATGCACAGACGCTGCTGCTGTCCGCCGGACAGCCCGGTGCCGGGTGCGTGCAGTCGATCTTTCACCTCGTCCCAGATGGCACCGCGGCGCAGTGATTTTTCGACAATCTCGTCCAGGTCGGCCTTGTTGCGGGACAGACCGTGAATGCGCGGCCCATAGGCGATGTTGTCATAGATCGACTTGGGAAACGGATTGGGTTTCTGGAACACCATACCGACCTTGGCGCGCAGCTGAACAGGATCGACGCGTTTGTCATAGATGTCTTCGCCGTCCAGGCGAATATCGCCTTCGACCCGACAGATGTCGATGGTGTCGTTCATCCGGTTCAGGCAGCGCAGAAATGTGGATTTTCCACAGCCTGACGGGCCGATGAAGGCCGTGACGGTGTTGTCCTGAATATCGACCGACACATCCTTGATGGCATGCGTGTCGCCGTAATGGACCTGCACGCCTTTTGCCGTGATCTTGATGTCGTGCATCGCGGCGGTCCTTTCAATCTTTGTCATATCGTTCATGGGTTCGGTCTTTCGCATTCTTTTTTGCGGCTCACCAGCGGCGTTCGAACCGGCGGCGCAGGATGATCGCAAGGATATTCATGCTCATCAAAAAGAGAAGCAGGATGATGATGCCGCCCCAGGCGCGTTCATAATAGGCCGGATCGGCACGCTTGGCCCATTCATAGATCTGCGCAGGCATGGCCGAGTTCGGCGCCATGAAACCTTCGACTAGACCATCGGGATAGTTCGACGCGATGTAGCCCACCATGCCGATCAGAAGCAGCGGCGCGGTTTCGCCAAGCGCCTGAGCCAAACCGATGATGGTGCCGGTCAGGATGCCCGGCATGGCCAGCGGCAGCACGTGGTGAAACACGGTCTGCATTTTCGAGGCCCCTACCCCCAAAGCGGCTTCGCGGATCGAGGGTGGGACTGATTTCAGAGACGCGCGAGTCGAAATGATGATGGTTGGCAGCGTCATAAGGGTCAGGACCAGCCCGCCGACCAGTGGGGCGGATTGCGGCAAATGTGCGAACTGGATGAACACGGCCAGACCAAGGATGCCAAACACGATGGACGGCACCGCCGCAAGGTTTGAGATATTGACTTCGATCAGATCGGTAAACCCGTTCTGCGGGGCAAATTCCTCCAGATAAATGGACGCAGCCACGCCGATGGGCAAAGCGCAGGCCAGCACCACAAGCATCATATAGAAACTGCCCAGCATAGAGACTCCGATTCCAGCCTGTTCCGGGCGACTTTCCGACGCATCCGCGCCGGTGATGAAGTCAAGGTTGAACGATTTCGTCACCACACCCGCGTCTGTGAGCGCATCAATGACATCAAGATGTTCTGGTGTCAGGTTCTTGTCGCGGGCCAGGCTTTCACGGGTCACGCGGCCCTTCAGATAGCCGTCGACACGGGACGAGGCCAGCAGCTTGAACGTCACGGTCTCACCGATCTGATCCGGGTTGGCGATGACATGGTCGCGAATGTCTGCCGCTGCGCCCGAACTGATCATCTTGCGCAGGTCTTTGCCTTTGCTGAACGGGTTATCGGCCCCGATCTCGGCAATCGCGCGTGCGAGTGCATCATCAATCAGCGGGTTATATCCGAAGGTTGTCACCTTCTTGATGGCCTCGATGTCACGGGACCCGGACTTGTCCAGTTTCGCTTCCTGAAGCTCGACATTCAGGGTGATGAAACTCTGCTGAAACGCGCCCACACCTTTGAGGATGATCGAGCTGATCAGCACCACCAGAAAGATCAGGCCAACCGCGATGGCCATGATGCCACCGGCGCGAAACCGGGCCTCGGCGGCGTTGCGCTTCTTGGTGCGGGCGTCTTGGGTCAGAAGCGACGATGGCGCGCGCGGCGCGGACCCGTTGGCACCGTTTGGAAAAGCGGCGTCGGTCATTCGTATTGCTCCCGGTATTTGCGCACGATGTAGAGCGCAAGGACATTGAGACCAAGGGTCAGGATGAACAGGGTCATACCAAGCGCGAAGGCGACCAGCGCCTCGGGGCTGGCAAAATCGCTGTCGCCGGTCAACTGGCTGACAATCTTGGCGGTGACGGTCGTCATTGCTTCGAACGGGTTCAGGTCCAGCCGGGCGGCAGCCCCTGCCCCCATCACCACGATCATGGTTTCGCCAATCGCGCGGCTGGCGGCCAGCAGCACGGCACCCACGATGCCCGGAAGGGCAGCCGGCAGAACCACCTGACGAACGGTTTCCGATTGTGTCGCGCCCAGCCCGTACGAGCCATCGCGCATCGC
Source organism: Aliiroseovarius sp. B-4 (assembly GCF_056857795.1). Taxonomy (NCBI): domain Bacteria; kingdom Pseudomonadati; phylum Pseudomonadota; class Alphaproteobacteria; order Rhodobacterales; family Paracoccaceae; genus Aliiroseovarius; species Aliiroseovarius sp. B-4. The sequence continues at coordinate 28,097 of NZ_JBSXNV010000029.1, read as the reverse complement.
CTGCGGCACCGCGTTGATGATGTCGTCGGACAACGAACTGACAAACGGGATCAGCATGATGCCCATGACCAGCCCTGCGGTCATCACCGACCGCGCGCCTTGCATCCACCCCAACCCGTCCGCACCGAACACAGTAACCAGCATCGGTCCGACCACGGTCAGAGCAAACAGACCATAGACGATGGTGGGAATGCCCGCCAGAACCTCCAGCATAGGCTTGGCGAAGGCGCGGGTGGCCCGGTTGGCGTATTCGGCCAGATAGATCGCCGCGAACAGGCCGATGGGCACTGCGACCAGTAACGCGACGAGCGAGATATAAAGCGTGCCCCACAGAAGCGGCAGTATGCCCAAGTGCTCGGATCCGCCGCGCCCCTCCGGGCTCCAGACCGTGCCGAACAGAAAATCGCCGGCTGGAAACATGCCAAAGAAGCTGATCGTGTTGAAGATCAGCGACAGGACAATGCCGATGGTGGTCAGGATGGCAAGGGATGCTGCCCCAATCAGCAACAGCTTGACTCCAGCCTCGACCCGGTTGCGGGCCCGGAACGTGCCCGAGGTCACGCGCATTGCGGCCAGAAAACCGCCCGCCGCAATAATCAGGACAATCACTGTCAACGCCATCGTGCCGGTTTCAGTTTTGCTGCGCAGCACTTGCGCGGCGGTCAGGATGGCGGGGCTGATATCAGCCCCAACCGCGACACCGACCTGTGCCAGTTGCCCGCGAAGATCAACAGAGGCAGCGTCAAGGCTGGCCACTCCGGCCTCGGTCAATGATGTTTGGCGGACCAGTTGATCCAGCCCGGTTGCCACGCGGTTCACGTCGCTCATGATCAGGTTCAGTTGTCCGGCATCCTCATAAAGCCCGTCGGGGATCAGGCCTGCCACGCTGGCATTGATCGCAATGGGCTGCACGACAACCCACAGTGCCAAAACAAGAAGAGCCGGCACCAGTGCCAGCATTGCAACATTGAAGCCATAATAATGCGGCAAGGAATGAAGTTTCCGCCGATCCCCCCCGACCGAAGCCATCGCGCGTCGGCGTCCAAGAAAGAAGCCGGTGACTGCCAGCGCCAGTATGATCACAAGAAGCCAAAGTGCAGACATGTAAGAACTCTTGCAGCAGCTATGCGGATCCGTTGCCGAACCCGCAGGGATAATGCGGTGCGGGACCCCTGCCCCACACCGCGTTCACTTAGTTGGTCAGCACGTCTTCCGCGGCGACTGCGGCTTGCGTGGCACCCAATTCAGGATCAGATACCAGACCATATTCTGCCAGCGGGCCATCAGGGCCAGCAATTTCATCCGCGACAAAGAACTCGGCAAATTCTTTCAGGCCGGGGATCACGCCGATATGCGCCTTCTTGATATAGAAATAGAGCGGGCGCGATACCGGGTATTCACCGGTTGCAATCGTCTCGGTTGACGGAGAGACACCTGACATGGTCGCCACTTTCAGCGTGTCGGTGTTGTTTTCGTAAAACGCCAGACCGAAGATGCCGATACCGTCTTTGTTTGAAGAAATCGAGGCCAGCGTCTCGGTATAATCCCCGTCGATATCGACCGATTTGCCATCAGTGCGCACGCCGTAGCACATTTTGGCTGCGGCCTTTGCCTTGGCTTTGTCATCATCCCCTTCTGCGATTGTCAGGAAGGCGTCATAGGCGCCGGTGGCCTTGCAGCCCTCTTCCATCACCTTGACTTCAAAAACTTCACGGGTGCCGTGCTTGGTGCCGGGAATGAAAGCCGCAATGTCGGCGTCGGGTAGGTCGGCGTTGAAATCCGACCACTTCTGATGGGGGTTATCGACCAACAGACCGTCGACGATCACTTGTTCAGCCAGCGCGTTGTAAATGTCGGCAGGCTCAAACGCCGAGAAGTCAGGGCCGTCGATCTGGCTGGCAAAGACGATGCCGTCATAGCCGATGCGCACCTCAACGATGTCGGTGACGCCCGCCGTGGCGCAGGCGTCGACCTCGGAGGCTTTGATTTTGCGCGATGCGTTGGCGATGTCGATGGTGTTTTCCCCGACACCTTCGCAGAAACGCTTCAGGCCTGCCGACGATCCACCCGATTCAATCACCGGTGTCGGGAAGTCAAAGTTTTCACCAAAGGCTTCCGCCACGATCGAGGCATAGGGCAGCACGGTCGATGACCCGGCAACCTGAACCTGATCACGCGCCGCAGCAGCAGTTGCAGACACGGCAGCGATGGCCAGGGTGGAAGCGGTCAGTTTCGCGAAGGACATGGATAGCTCCTGTTTCAATATGGCATCGCCCCCTCGGACGACATGCGGCTGTCCTATGGGTCTTGATCAAAGGTTTTGTGTAAGTTTTGTAAAAGTAATGTGACAAACCGCGTCGGACAGAAAATTTTCTGAAGATTGCGAGAAAAAGTTGTCAGGTGGGATCGGGCACCGGCAAGGTAACGGAAAAGCAACTGCCCGCGCCGGGGGTGCTTTCGATCCGCAAACGCCCGCGATGCCGGTTCACGATGTGCTTGACGATCGCAAGCCCCAACCCGGTGCCGCCCAGTTCACGTGACCGATGGTTGTCGACCCGGTAAAACCGTTCAGTCAAACGGCCAAGATGTTTGGGATCAATGCCGTCGCCATCGTCCTGCACCGTGACCTCCAGCCCCGGCCCCTTGAACGCGGGCACCTGCGCCACCGCTTTGACAGTGATCTGCACAGTTCCACCCTTGTGCCCATATTTGATCGCATTTTCCGTCAGATTGGTGAAAACCTGCGTCAGTTGATCCCGGTCCCCCACCACGATAACGGGGCGGGTGGTGTCAAAACTGGCACGCACATCGACATTGCGATCCTTTGCCGCGGGGTTGAGTGCGTTAATCACCATCAGGATCACCTGATCCAGTTCGACCAGATCGGTGGGGCGCATCCACCCCATGTCTTCAAGCCGGCCAAGTGACAACAGATCCGTTACCAGCCGATTCATCCGGCCTGCTTCTTTTTCCATGATATCCAGGAAACGTGCGCGGGCGGCCGGATCATCACGCGCCGGGCCACGCAGAGTTTCAATAAAGCCCGTCAATGCGGTCAACGGTGTGCGCAGTTCATGGCTGACATTCGCCACGAAATCTGACCGCATCTGCCCGGCCTCTTCCTGCCGCGAGACATCCAGAAATGTCAGGATGGCGCTGCGTTCAGACGAAAGTGTCGCCACATGCACATTGTAGATCAGATCGCGACCATGGGGCGAGAATACAAGACGGGCATCGGCGTGCTGCGCGCCAACAAGCACTGCTTCGATGGCCTCGAGCAATGCCGGTTGGCGGATGGCGGTCGCCACATGGCGCCCCAGCAGATCAGCGCCGAACAGGTGTGCAGCAGCACCGTTCTGGCCTGTGACCCGTTGATCCTGGCCAACCACCAAAACGGGTATCGGCAACGCTTGCAAAACTTCGCTGGACGACATCACACAGTAGCACCCTTGGTTCAGCTTTCGCTGGTACAGGGATGGCGGGATATTGTCGCCAGGTCAAACTGCAAAAAATACGGCAAACTTCATGGGGGGAGAATTGCAAACCTTTTGCTCGCCTTATATGTGTGATCCGTAATTGCGGACGACAGGCCGGGAATATCGTCCTGCGTTGCAACGAATAATGTGACTGAGGCCGCAAAAGCCTTCGAACGGGTATCGGGTTGATGACAGACAGCCGCTTTGAGAAACCAATGCTGTTGGCATTGGGGGGCGACGCAATCGCAGATGAACGGCTGAGGGATACATGTCGCTTGGCCCATATGACATGCGACACGTTTTTTCGCCTGTCGCGCGCAGAATTTGGCAAGAAAAACATTCAGTTGGTGATGTCAGCCCTGTTCTGCGCGCAAACAGATTGTATCGAGATCGGTCAGCATCTGAGCGCGCTCGGGTTTCAGGGCATCTATCTGATCCGGACAGATAGCCTGCCAGATCCGACTGTCATCAAGCGCGAATTGCACCAGCTTTATCCGGATCTGGAATGTCAGATCATGACTTCGGACGATCTGATGGATTTCCTGGGCAATCCACACACGAGCCCAAGTCAGTAGATCAGGTCATGATCGTCGCCTGTCACTTTGTCATAGTGGCGCGCAAGATAACTGAGTGCGACCCGCAGCATGTATTTCCCCGATCGCGCGGGCATCGCCATGTCGGCCTCGATGCGCTCCATGCCGCGTTCGTGGCAACAGACCGCCATCGCGATCTGGGCAAGTTCTGGTCCAAGGGCTGTAATCGCATCGGCAAATCGCTTGCGGGCATCGAGCTTGCGGTCGGACGGGTTCCCCGCCGCCGCACCGGTCGAGGATGGGATGGCTGCCTGAACACGGTCCCACGAATTCAACCCGGATACGGCGCACTGGCCCAGAGCGAAATCGCGGTGTAACCGCTCGGCAGCGCTGACCAGATCCGGTCCCAGATAGGGTTCTTGATGTCCCTTCGCGCGCCCCAGTACCCGCACGGGGCTGTCGGCGCCAATCGGGCGTTTTGATGTTGTGGCAGAACGCTTGCGGTTGCCCGGACCGGGACGATTGGACATCCCCATGAAGGTTGTCTGTGCTTCAGCAAATCCGGTCGCGCGGCTCTCCATTTGGGCCAGCATGCGGTTCAGGGCGACCCGACCTTCTGGCGTCATATGATAGCGGCAGATCCGTCCTCGCGTGCTGCCCTCGATCCAACCGCGCAGGGCCATGACTTCCACAACCTCGGTCGGACCCTTCGCCAGTGTCACAGGGTCGCCATCATCACGGGCGGCCAGCACAACGGCGGTATCAACACCCTGACTGACCACCATAACGGCCCGGTCCTTCAGCATCGCCCGCAACAGTCGCAGCATATGGGGCGACACCGGATCTTCGTCGGGGCCATCCTGCGCGTGTTCGTTTGCTGCAAGATCAGCCTGACCGTCGCGCAGCCCTGCCCCCAATCGGGTCAGCAAAGCGTCGACCAAAGGGTCATCCCTGCGCGCTTCGGTCTTGCGCACCTGACGCATCACGGTCGAGGCATGGACACCCATGTCGCGCGCAAGTGAACGGATCGACGCACCCTTCTCGGTGTGTTTCAGATAAAGGTGAACCTCGTCCGGCAACCAGCGCAGTACAGAGTTGTGTTCGATCCCAGATGGCGTCGCGTTTTGCATTCAAGCCCCTTCCAATTGGCGTTCCGTGCGTTTCGCGATATTCCACCGCACAACCGCAGGTTGAATTTTAGCCGGTAAGACCTATCATTCGATTGGTTAGCGGTTCGTTAACCCACATTGTCTGGAGAAAGGATCATTGCTGAACCGGTAAGATTTGTTAAAGGCCGCGCACGGTATCAACGAGGCTTGCGCAACACCCGCTGAGGTTGTGTCACGATCATGGAGAATCACTGAAAGGACACTCCATGACCGACGCCTTCACCTGTATAAAAGCCCTTCGTCGTCCGCGTATCCTGGTCCGCGCCGCACGGTTTGGGCTGGTTGACTATAATCGGGATAGAGATTTGAAAAAACTCATGAAAACCACGATGACGCCCAGCCCGGCAAAGGCGCTGGATGAGCTGCTACAGGAAGAGGCGCGACTGGAAGATACGCGGACATCGGGGGATGCGTCTTACTCCATCGCCCATCATGTCGAGGTGCTGATCGCGCTGATGTCTGAGCTGCGTCTGCTGCCCCAGAGCCCGCGCGAAGTCCAGTAATCCACGCGCCCCTGCACAAAGAGTTAAGGGGGCCGTTAAGCCCCCTTACCCCGATGTTAACCGACCGGAACGGACCGCGAACGATTCCACCTTAGCCGAACGCATCCGGCATCGAGGCTTTCTTGGTCTCGACATAGTCACGCAGACCTTCGGCAATACCCGGATCAATACCTGGTTGCTGGTAATCGGTCAGCAGTTTCTGCACCCGCGCCGTTGCCAGCGCTTCGGTGTCGCGCGCACCTTCTTCTTCCCATGTCTCGAACGGTTTGTAATCCAGCAGGTCGGACCGCCAGAACGCGGTCTTGAAGTTCGACTGGGTGTGCGCACAGCCCAGATAATGCCCGCCCGGCCCGACTTCACGGATGGCATCCATGGCTTGCGCGTTTTCATCAACCTCGATGCCCTTGGCAAGATGATGCAATGTGCCCAACTGGTCGGCATCCATCACAAACTTCTCAAAGCTCGCAACCAGACCGCCTTCCAGCCAACCGGCGGCATGCAGCATGAAGTTCACACCGGACAGAAGCCCCATGTTCAGACTGTTGGCGCTTTCATACGCCGCCTGCGCATCGGGCAGTTTCGATCCGTTGAACGACCCGGCAGACCGATAGGGAAGCCCTAGGCGGCGGAACAACTGCCCCGCGCCATAGGTCACATGCGCCGCTTCCGGTGTGCCGAATGTCGGCGCGCCCGAGTTCATGTCGATCGACGACACGAACGTCCCCGCCACGACCGGCGCCCCTTTGCGCACCAACTGGCTGTAGGCCACGCCCGCCAACACCTCGGCCAGCACCTGCGTCAGCGTGCCCGCCACCGATACCGGTGCCATGGCCCCGCCCACAATGAAGGGTGAAATGATCGAGGCCTGGTTGTTGGCCGCGAACACCTCCATCGCACCCATCATCACGTCGTCATATTGCATGGGCGAGTTGATGTTGATGAGCGACGTCATCACTGTGTTTTGCTGGACGAACTCCTTGCCGAACAGGATCTCGGACATCTCGACGCTGTCCTGCGCCCGTTCCGGGGCCGTGACCGACCCCATATAGGGCTTGTCCGACAGGGTCATATGGGCAAGCAGCATGTCCAGATGGCGTTTGTTGACGGGCACATCCGTCGGCTCACACACCGTGCCGCCCGAATGGTGCAGCCATTTGGACATATAGGCCAGTTTCACGAATTTGCGGAAATCTTCCATCGTGGCATAACGACGGCCGCCGGCTGCATCGCGCACAAATGGGGGGCCGTAAACAGGTGCAAGCACCATGTTCTTGCCGCCAATTTCGACATTCCGTTCCGGATTGCGCGCGTGTTGGGTGAAGCTGCTGGGCGCGGTCTTGCACAGCTCACGCGCCAATCCGCGCGGAATGCGCACCCGTTCGCCACTGACATCGGCGCCGGCGTTTTTCCAACGCTCAAGGGCGGTCGGGTTTTCAACGAAGTTGACGCCGACTTCTTCCAGAACCGTTTCGGCGTTGTACTCGATGATCTCCAATGCCTCTTCGTTGAGAATCTCGAGATTGGGAATATTGCGCGATATGGTTTTGGCGCATTCGATCCGCACAGCGGTGCGTTCCGCGCGCCGTGCTGCGCCGCCGCCTCCGCGACCACGACGGGTGGGTGCCTCGGTCATGGATGTCCTCCAAATTATCCTGTTGATGTGTGAATATCCTGCGACCCCGGTCAAATCCGCTCGCAAGCGTCCTTCATGGGGCAAAAGCGACATCTGAACGGAAAAGGTTGGAAAAAGTGTCCAACAAGTCACGAAGTGCCCATGGCGGGACTTGCGTTGCCCCCGCCCCTGCCCTAATCGGTTTCCATGACAGATCAGAGCCACGACCGCCTTCTTATCATCGACTTCGGCAGCCAGGTGACGCAGCTTATTGCGCGGCGTCTGCGCGAGTTGAACGTCTATTGCGAAATCCACCCCTATCAGAACGTCACGATGGATTTCGTGCGCGAAATGGCCCCGAAAGCGGTTATTCTGTCCGGCGGCCCCGACAGCGTCACGCGCGACGGCAGCCCCCGCGCCCCGCAAGAGATTTTCGATTACGGCGTGCCGATTCTGGGCATCTGCTATGGGCAGCAGACGATGATGACGCAGCTTGGCGGCAAGGTGGTCAGCGGCCATGGCACATCCGAGTTTGGCCGCGCCTACGTCACCCCTGAAGCCAAGTTGGATTTGCTGGATGGCTGGTTTGAACATGGGGTTGAACAGGTTTGGATGAGCCACGGCGATCATGTCTCTGAAATCGCACCGGGTTTTCAGGTTTACGGCACCTCGCCCAACGCGCCGTTCGCGATCACCGCCGACCCATCGCGACATTTCTATGCAGTTCAGTTCCATCCCGAAGTGCACCACACACCGAAGGGTGCAAAGCTGTATGAAAACTTCGTGAAACTGGCCGGGTTCAAGGGCGACTGGACCATGGATGCCTATCGCGACGAAGCGATCCGGGTGATCCGCGAACAGGTCGGCGATAAAAAGGTCATCTGCGGCCTGTCCGGTGGCGTCGACAGTTCGGTTGCCGCCGTTCTGATCCACGAAGCGATCGGCGACCAGTTGACCTGCGTGTTCGTGGACCACGGCCTGCTGCGCAAGGGTGAGGCGGAAGAGGTCGTCACCATGTTCCGCGACCATTATAACATGCAGCTGATCCACGCAGACGAGCAGGAGTTGTTCCTGGGCGAGTTGGACGGGCAATCCGACCCGGAAACCAAACGCAAGATCATTGGCAGACTGTTCATTGACGTGTTCCAGAAACACGCCGACCAGATCGAGGGCGCAGAATTTCTGGCCCAAGGCACGCTCTACCCCGATGTTATTGAAAGCGTCAGCTTTTCGGGCGGGCCGTCGGTGACAATCAAATCACACCACAATGTAGGCGGGCTGCCTGAAAAGATGGGGCTGAAACTGGTCGAACCGCTGCGCGAGTTGTTCAAGGACGAAGTGCGCGCCTTGGGTCGTGAACTGGGCTTGCCCGACCATTTCATCGGTCGCCACCCCTTCCCCGGCCCCGGTCTTGCGATCCGCTGCCCCGGAGAAATCACTCGCGAAAAGCTGGACATCCTGCGCGAGGCCGACGCGGTCTATATCGACCAGATTCGCAAGCATGGCCTCTATGACGAAATCTGGCAGGCCTTCGTCGCCATCCTGCCCGTCCGCACCGTAGGTGTGATGGGCGATGGACGGACCTATGATTATGCCTGCGCCCTGCGCGCTGTGACCTCTGTCGATGGCATGACCGCAGATTATTACCCGTTCAGCCATGATTTCCTGGGCGAGACCGCGACGCGGATCATCAACGAGGTCAAGGGCATCAACCGTGTGACCTATGATGTGACCTCGAAGCCACCGGGTACGATTGAGTGGGAATAAGCGCCTGCCGCGTTTCTTCTGTCGCCAGCCCAATTTGACCCAAAGCGTTTCACCCGTTTGGGTGGTGATCCCCTTGTTCGACACCCTCTAAAGGTGTTAACTGCGACGAGGTATCGGCCATCGTGGGACCGTAAAGCATGAAAGCAATCTTGGTGAGGGCGATCACCTTTTTCACAGCACGTTTGCGGTTTCGTCCCGTAATGTTTGTATTACAGAAGCTCAATCAGTTTCCGTTTGTATACCGCGCGGCGCGGTTTTTCGATCCGAATTACATCAGAAAAATAAGACCGTTCCGATACCAGCCCGCGGTTGCGCAGATCAACTGGCAGGGCACCAGGTTGTTGGTCGACCTCAACGACCATATCGGATTTCAAAGTTTCATACGAAACGAACCGTTTGAAATGACGGTCTATACGATGGCCAAAAAGCTCGGCCTTTCAGGAGGCGACGTCATTTTGGACATCGGTGCCAACATCGGAACCGCCAGCATTCCGATTTGTCGCGAACGTGGTTGCGAGCTTGCAGCGGTTGAGGCGTCGAAAGACACGGCGGCACAATTGCTCAGAAATATTTCGCTGAACGATGTGAAAGCCCATGTGGATGTGATTGCGCTTGGTTCTTCGTCAGGTGTTGACGGGTTTCTGAAACTGCATCTGCGCGACGGGAACCGAGGGGCGAACTCACTACATGAAGACTGGTCAACATCGGTTGGCGTTGACACTTTCGAATGGGTGCCCTGTCAATCGCTGGATGATTACGTGGCGCGGTCTCCGTTTGCAGACCGGATCAAGTTGATCAAGATTGATGTTGAAGGCGCGGAACTGGATGTCCTGCGCAGTGGGCGCACCTTCCTGTCCCGCAACACCGCGCCAATTCTTTTGGAATATCGGATCGACGCCGGCAAAAAGACAAGGACAATGTTGCATCAGGTTCTGGATGACCTGGACGACAGCTATGAGGTGCACGCGCTGGACGAGGCCGGAAACAAGCATCCATTTGATCGCGACACAGCTTACGCGAACGTGCTTTTCGAACGGCGGACAAAGGACGCACGCGCCTGAGTGTTTCGGCTTTCAAAACCGAAATCGTCTGTTAACGTGCCGCCATGCCTAAGATATTCCTGACCGGTTACATTGATGTTCCCGAAGCGCGACGTGCTTTGGTTCACGACGCGTTGCCCCAGCACATCGCCTTGACCCGGGCGGAACCGGGCTGTCTTCGCTTTGACGTCACGGAAGATGAAACCAGTCCGGGTCGCTATCTTGTTTCTGAACTCTTTGCCTCACGGGTCGATTTTGACGCCCATCAGATGCGCGCGGCCCAAAGCCCATGGGCTGCCGTCACCGCGGGCATCCCGCGTCACTACACCATTGAAGAGGTCTCAGCGTGACACCCACCGTGCGTGCCGCATTTTGGATGACCGGCGCGATTGCCTCGTTTTCGGCGATGGCCATTGCAGGGCGCGCGGTCAGTCACCAACTGGATACGTTCGAGCTGATGCTCTATCGATCCTGCGTAGGGTTTGTCATTGTTCTGACAATACTCATTGCACGCGGTCGGCAGAACGAAATCACGATGCTCAATGCGCCGCTGCACGTGGTCCGAAACCTTGCCCATTTTGCGGGGCAGAATCTTTGGTTCTTCGCCCTGACAGCCATACCACTTGCACAAGTCTTTGCGTTGGAGTTCACTTCGCCCCTGTGGGTCGCGGCATTATCGCCGCTGGTGCTGGGCGAACGGCAGACCGTGATCCGGGCAATCAGCGCTGCGGTGGGCTTTGTCGGCATTGTAATCATAGCGCAGCCCGGTTCTGGCGCAGTGAACTCGGTGGGTCTTGGCGCGGCGGCACTGTCGGCGATCTGTTTTGCCTTTACGGCGATGCTCACCCGCCGGTTGACCCGGTCTGAAACGACATTGGCGATCCTTCTTTGGCTCACCTCAACGCAGTTGGTGTTCGGTATGGTAACAGCGGGGTATGACGGGGACGTCACCCTGCCCAGCCTGGCAACCGCACCGTGGCTGGTTCTGATCGGCTGCGCCGGTCTTCTGGCGCATGCCTGCCTGACCACCGCCCTGTCGCTCGCCCCGGCCTCGGTGGTGATCCCCATCGACTTTACCCGCCTGCCCCTGATCGCACTGATTGGCGCGGTCTTTTATGACGAACCGATTGGTTGGGCACTCGTGCTGGGCGGGAGTCTGATTGTTGTGGCGAACCTTGCCAACATCCGCGCCGAGGCGACACCTCGCGCGTCCTAGTTCACCCAATACAACTTATGCAATAGCCGGTCGAAGCCGGATTTTCGCTTGAAACCGTGTCCTTTCCACATCGCTTAACCGGTTATAAACGGCGCTGTGTTATGTGACCCAAGGTAACGATTGACCAATATCAAGTGCGACAAATAGCCTTGCCCTAATGTAACATATCTAGTTCGGACAGTTTGTGGTTCACGGGAGGAATGATGAACAAACTTACACTCACAACCGCTGCGCTTTTCACCGCCGCAGCAACCACCGCTCAGGCGGGGATCGACAGGTCTGACCAGGACATCTCGATCCTGTTTGAAGAAGGCAACTACCTGTCCTTCTCATATGCCAATGTCAGCCCGACCATCGAAGGTGTCGGTGCCGGCGTTTTTCCGATCAGCCAATCGGCGGTTGATTTTTCGATGTTTTCGCTGGGCTACAAGACCCAGTTGAACTATAACCTGAGCCTTGCGCTGATCTGGGACCAACCCTTTGGCGCAAGCATCCAATATATCGACGCCCCCCTTGCCCCTGGCATGGCGGAAGTCAAAAGCTCTGCCCTGACGGGAATTCTGCGCTATGAAATGGGCAACGGGTTCTCGGTTCACGGTGGTGTCCGCGCCCAGAAAGTATCGGGCGAGATCATTTCAAGCCTTGGCGCCCTGAGTGCCGAAAGCGGCAACGAATGGGGTGGTCTGGTCGGTGTGGCATATGAGAAGCCTGAAATTGCTCTGCGTGTCGCCCTGACTTATTTCACTTCGGTTGACCACGCTCTGACTGGTTTCCGCGCCACGCCGTTTGGCGTGGACGCCGTGACTGGCTCCGTCACCATGCCGGAGGCCTTCAACCTCGATTTCCAGACGGGCATTGCAGAAAACACGCTGGTGTTCGGCTCGATCCGTCATGCCATGTGGGATGGTATCTCGCTTGACACGACCGGCCCGGCTTTCGGGGATGCAAACTGGGTGAACTTTGTTGAAGATATCACCTCGTACGAGTTGGGAATCGGTCGCCGTCTGAACGACAACTGGTCGGTTTCGCTGTCCGTCGGCTATGAGAATGGGATGGATACCGGTGCTACTTTCCTGGCCCCTGCCGGTGCATCGAAATCCGTTGCTCTTGGCGCGAAATACACCCAAGGCAACTACGATATCTCGGCCGGCGTTCAATACACCAAATTCGACAGCAAGACCGTCACATCCGGTGGCCTGCCCGTCGTCTATGACGGTGGCAGCGCCGTTGCCGTCGGCGTGAAAATGGGTCTGCGCTTCTAAGCGACCCCTTGCGTCAGAAACACAGAATGCCCCGTGCCGACCGCGCGGGGCGTTTTCATTTTCCCTTTCCGTCCCAATCTGATGCGAACCATTTGACCCGCCCGCTTTCCCCGCTTACCAAGGGGCAAAATGGTGGATGCAAGATGTTGTATCAAAACGCACAGGAATGGATAGATGCCCCGCATAAGCGGGTGTTGTTCTTTGGCATGTCCGGGCTGGGCAAGACCTATCTTTCGACAATGCTGCGCGAACAGGGCGATTGGTTCCACTATTCCATCGATTACCGGATCGGCACCCGGTACATGGACGAATACATCACCGACAATCTGAAAACCGAGGCGATGAAAATCCCCTTTTTGCGCGAGCTTCTGCTGTCGGATTCGATCCGCATCGCACCCAAGGTAAGATTTGATCACCTGACCCCGGTTGCGACCTATCTGGGCAAACCGGGCGCGCCTGACAAAGGTGGCGTGCCAATCGAAGAATATCGCCGACGGCAAACGCAGTTTAGAACGGCGGAAACTGCCGCCCTGATGGACACCGGCCATTTCATCGACCGGGCCGAAAACATCTATGGCTATCCCCATTTCATTTGCGACAGCGGCGGATCCATCTGCGAATGGATCGACCCGGCCCTGTGCGAAAACGATCCACTGATTGCCGAACTCAGCCAGCACTGCCTTCTGGTCTGGCTCAGGGGGGACAAGGCTCATACCCGGCGACTGGTGGAACGCTTTGACCGCGCGCCCAAACCAATGGCGTATCAACCGGAGTTTCTGGCGCGTATCTGGGAAGATTATTTGTTAAAAAACAGCGTCAAGGCCGACGATGTTGAACCCGACGATTTCATCCGTTGGACCTATGCGCAGGCGCTTGCCCATCGCCAGCCACTCTATGAGCATATGGCGCGCTACGGTGTATCGCTCTGTGCCCATGACGTTGCTGCCATCAAGACCCCGGACGATTTCACGGCGATGATCGCCACGGCCATTGACGCCGCCTGATCCTGCATTATCTGACAGACTTCACCCGCAACCCAAGGACATGTGACATGCCGATCAAGATACCTTCCTCCCTTCCCGCAGCGAATGTGCTGAAGGATGAGGGCGTGATGGTCATGTCCGAGGATCAGGCCGACAAGCAGGACATCCGTCCGATGCGGATCGCTTTGCTGAACCTGATGCCCAAGAAGGTCGAAACGGAAACCCAGTTTGCACGATTGATCGGTGCCCATCCGTTGCAGATCGAACTGACGCTGCTGCGCCCGTCGGAACATACGTCGAAAACCACCAGCCAGGCCCATATCGGCGCGTTTTATCAACCGTGGGAGGACGTGCGCGATCAGAAGTTCGACGGGCTGATTATCACCGGCGCGCCGATTGAACACATGCCGTTCGAGGACGTGACCTATTGGGACGAGATCAGCCAGATCTTCGATTGGACCCAGACCAACGTGCATTCGACCTTCGGTGTGTGCTGGGGCGGTATGGCGATGATCTATCACTTCCACAAGGTTAAGAAGCACATTCTGGACGCCAAGGCCTTCGGGTGTTTTCCGCAAAAGAACCTTGATCCCGCCTCGCCCTATCTGCGCGGCTTTTCCGATACTTGCGTCGTGCCGGTCAGCCGTTGGACCGAAATGCGGCAAGACGAGATTGATGCCACAGTCGGGTTGACCACGCTTTTGGGATCGGATGAGGTTGGGCCGTGTCTGGTCGAAGACACTGCGCATCGTGCGCTCTATATCTTCAATCATTTCGAATATGATACCGGCACACTGAAGGGCGAATATGACCGTGATGTCGCCAAGGGCGCGCCGATCAACGTGCCGATAAATTACTATCCCGGCAACGATCCCGGCAAACGCCCTGAAAACCGCTGGCGCAGCCACGCGCATCTGCTTTACGCCAACTGGATCAGCGAAATGTATCTGACCACGCCGTTTGACATCGACCAGATCGGGGAAAGCAAGCAGGACCGCCGCAACTGACCCAACCGATGCAGCCTGCCAATTGCCAACCCGCGGCCTTCGCCCCATAATGGCGTGAAATCAGGAGTTTGCGTATGTCTTTGCCGTTCGATGGTGCCATCTCGAAATTCTTTCAAGAGACCGCGCCACTTGCGGTCCAGAAGGCGATCACGGACGGCCGCAAGAAGGATATTCTGTCAGACAGCTATCCCTATCGCGCCCGCATGGACAAGGACATCTATCAGGCCGAGATTGAGGCCCTTCAGCTTGAACTGGTGAAGTTGCAGGCTGACGTGAAAGCCACGGGCAAGCGAGTTGTGGTCATCTTCGAAGGGCGCGATGCGGCGGGAAAAGGCGGCACGATCAAGCGATTTCGCGAGAACCTGAACCCGCGCGTGGCGCATGTCGTGGCCCTGTCCAAACCGTCGGACCGCGAGGCGGGGGAATGGTATTTTCAACGCTACATCAAGCACTTGCCGACCGAAGGTGAGATAACTTTGTTCGATCGGTCCTGGTATAACCGCGCAGTGGTCGAGAAGGTTTTCGGCTTTTGCACCGATGCCGAGCGAGAAGCATTCTTTCGTCAACTGCCCGAATTCGAGGACATGCTGGTCGACGAAGGCATTCATTTTGTCAAGATTTGGCTGAATGTCGGGCGTGCTGAACAGTTGCGCCGCTTCCTCGCCCGCGAAAAAGACCCTTTGAAACAGTGGAAACTCAGCTGGATCGACGTTGAAGGATTGAACCGCTGGGATGCCTATACCGACGCCATCCAGGAAACCTTTGATCGCAGCCACCGCCCACGTGCGCCTTGGACCATCGTCCGGTCCGACGACAAGAAACGCGCGCGTCTTGCCGCGATACGCGCTGTCCTTCAAAACATTGATTACACTGGTAAAGATTCGAACGTTGCCCATCCGCCTGACAGCACTATCAGCGGCGGGCCAGAGGTTTGGGATGGCTAAGCGCGGCTATCACCACGGGAACTTGCGGCAGGCGTTGGTCGATGCGGCGCTTGAACTGATCGAGGCGAAAGGCCCGACCGGCTTCACCTTGTCCGAAGCTGCCAAACAGGCGGGCGTCACGCCAGCCGCTGTTTATCGTCATTTCGCAGGGCGCGAAGATCTGATCGCCGAAGCCGCGCGTCAGGGGTATGAGATATTCGCCGATCTGATGGTCTATGCCTATGACAAGGGCCAGCCCTCGGCACTGGCCAGTTTCGAGGCAACCGGCCGCGCCTATCTGGCCTTTGCGCGCAGGTATCCCGGTCACTATATCTCGATGTTCGAAAGCGGGATTTCGATCAACCATTCTGCCGATCTGGCCCGTGTCGCCGGGCGGGCGATGGGTATTCTGGAAAATGCGGCGGAAAAACTGGCGGAAAACATTCCCGAGGATAAACGCCCCCCATCGCGCATGGTCAGCGCGCATATCTGGGCGATGAGCCACGGGGTCGTCGAACTTTTCGGGCGTGGCAGCCCCGGCCAGAAAAGCCCCTTCCCGCCGGAAGAGCTGCTGGAAAGCGGGATCGGGATCTATCTGCGAGGGCTTGGTTTGATCCGGCCCGACGACTGAAGCGGGCCGGGTGGGTCAGACCAAAAGCCGGTGGCACAGTTCCAGCCCTTCGACCAGGCGATCCACCTCGTCCTTGGTGTTATAAAGCCCAAACGACGCACGCGCCGTCGCGGACACGCCCAGATGCGCCATCAAGGGCTTGGCGCAGTGATGCCCTGCCCTGACCGCAATCCCTTTCTTGTCCAGAATGGTCGAGATGTCGTGGGCATGGGCCGCGCCTTCCATCGTCAGCGAGAATATCGCCGCCTTGCCCGGTGCCGTGCCCTGCACGTTGACCCAGTTCAGCCCGGCGAGCCGTTCGGTTGCATAGCTGGCCAACGTCGCCTCGTGCGCAGCGATGTTTTTCATCCCCAAGTCCATCAGATACTCCAGCGCTGCACCCAGCCCGATGGTTTGCACAATACCCGGCGTGCCCGCTTCGAATTTCAGCGGAGGGGAGGCATAGGTGACGCATTCTTTCGTCACGTCATTGATCATGTCCCCGCCACCAAAGAAAGGCTGCATTTCTGCCTGACGTTCAGAGCGAATATAGATCGCACCAGAACCGGACGGCCCATAGAGCTTGTGGCCGGTGATCGCATAGAAGTCGCACCCGATATCCTGCACGTCGACGGGCAAATGAACCGCCCCTTGCGACCCGTCTACAAGCACCGGAACACCCCGACGGCGGGCTTCGGAACAGATGGTCTTGACATCCACCACCGTGCCAAACACGTTCGAACATTGGGTGATGGCTATCAGCCTGGTCCGGTCGGTGATCGCATCCAGCAGTTTTTGCGGGTCAAGTGATCCATCGGGTTCGGGATCGACCCATTTCAGAACCACCCCCTGGCGTTCGCGCAGGAAATGCCATGGCACAATATTGGCGTGGTGTTCCAGAGTGGACAGGACAATCTCGTCTCCTGCCTGCATTCGTGGCGCTGCCCACGCATAGGACACAAGGTTGATGCCCTGAGTGGTGCCTGAGTTGAAAATGATTTCCGACTCGGACCCGGCATTCAAGAACCGCCTAACGGTGCCGCGCACCGCTTCGTATTTCTCGGTGGCGAGGTTGGACAGGAAATGCAGGCCGCGATGGACGTTGGAATATTCCTCGGCATAGGCACGCGTCACGGTATCAATCACCACCTGTGGCTTCTGCGCCGAGGCGCCATTGTCCAGATAGGTCAGCGGTTGGCCGTTCACTTGCCGCGACAGGATCGGAAAATCGGCGCGGATTTTGTTGATATCGTACATGGCGCGGGCTCCGGTCAGTTAGGGGCGGTGGGCATCGGCATCGGCTCGACCCCCAGCAGCACAAGCACGAAAGACAAGGCGAACACCGCAACGATCATGAACCCCAGGATCGAGGTGAAAACCAACCCGGTCGACCGAAAGCCGTGGCTTTCAGTGGTGAAATGGCTTAGCACCCAGAAGAACAAAACGACGGACACAATCATCAGGATCGCCGCCAGTCCTGGTGCAAAAAACGTCAGAACCAGCGTTAGTGCCTGCAACATCAGGAAGATAAACTCCATCCACACCACGGTGATGATGGCGTCTGACAAAGCTCCTTGCCCGCCAAACATTCGCCCGATTGCGAAGATCCCCCAAGCCAGACCGAACATGAACACGGCTTCGATCACGCCCAGCAGAACCGGGCTGGACAATACGGTGCCCATCTGAGCGGGGTCCAGCGGATACATCATCCCCGCCAGCACGCCGAGTGCGGCGTTCACGACAACGACCAGCGCCAGCGCGGTCCAGAGGACCTCGCGCGGCAGATCCAGGTCGAACAGGTCGCGCGCGACCTTTCGCGGTTCGGGCACCGTTTGCAGCGCCATACCCAAAAGATAACCGGGATCAAACCGCATGGATCATCCTTCCACCCTACGTTCCGCTTCACGCAGGTTGATGGACCAGAACAGCAGAAAAGCCAACAGCGCAAGCGCGCCGGTCAGAGTCATTTGCACACCTTCGCCAATAAACCCCGCAACCAACCCCCAAAGAAGCCAAAGCGGAGTGGCACATAACAAGGCCCAGAACAGCGCAAACCGAGCGGCAAAGGCGTTGCCATGACCGCCGACAAGACGCATCAGGACATGGCTCAGCGTTCCGATCAGATAGAATGCCAGCGGCATGATGAATATCCACGCCAACATGGTCGCCCCCATCAGCATATTCAGATCCTGTCCGGTTTCATGGGCGACACGCGCCAATCGGGGAAGTTGAGCGGCAAAGACCAGAAGGCAGCCCCCCATCAGAACGGCCAGGGCCTTGTCCTCACGCGCGCCCAGATCAAGCCTGCGCCGAAACACCGCGCGGGGCGCGCGGTAGCTTCGGATCACATCATCAATCACAGACATCGCATCTGGCCTTGGTCAGCCGCGATGGCGGGCAAGCCACGCATCCAGACGGTCATTGATTTCAGCCGCGATAGCGTCATCCTCGATCTCTTCGATCGCATCGGCCAGAAACGCCAGCACCAGAAGATCGGTGGCGATATGGGCCGGAACGCCGCGCGAGCGCAGATAGAACAATGCCTCTTCGTCGATCGCGCCGGAGGTCGAGCCGTGCGAACAGATCACGTCGTCAGCATAGATCTCAAGCTCCGGTTTGGCCTGGAAACTGGCGTCTTCGTCCAACAGAAGCGATTGCGACTTTTGATACCCATCGGTTTTCTGCGCATCCGGTTTCACAAGGATCTTGCCTTGAAACACCCCTTTTGCACCGTTTTTCAGGACTTTCTTGAACACCTGACGGCTTTCGCAGGACACGGCATCATGGGTGATGAACACCGTGTCATCATGGTGAAAATCGCCATCTGCCCCATCGCCCAAGGCAGCGCCCGCGACATGGGCCGTCGCGTTGTCACCCAAAAGCTCGATCACGCACTCATTGCGGGTCAGGCGGCCATTCACTGTCATGGTGAAGCTTTTGAACACCGATTCCGCGCCAAGGCGGGCAAACAGATGGGTGATGGCCTGCCGTTCGTGATCGCGACCCTGCGCGCGTATGTGGTGAAATTCAGCGCGATCGGCCACGTCCACCTCGCACACTTTCGAAAAACGGGCGGCGGCGGCTCCGTTTTCCAGAAGCGTCAGCTTCGCGCCTTCTTCCACCCGGATCACATGGTGCAACACCGCGTCCGAATTTGCGTCGTCGTGGCGATAGAACAGGCTGACCGGGCGGCTGACCTGCCCGGTGACGCGGATCACCACACCATCGGTGGCCATCGCTGTGTTATGGGCGGCCAAGGGGCGGGCGACGGGAGATTGGCCGCGTGCCTCCAAAACACCATAGAGGTCTTTGGCCCAGTGAATATCGGCAGCAGCCGCATCCGCCAGACGCTCGATCTCGATCCCCTCGTCCGACAGATCGTCCGAGGCATCTGCGTCAAACACACCATCGACAAAGACGACCTTAAGTCGGTCGATCGCATGAAAGACCGGCGGCTCGCCTGCATAATCGAATACGGCGGCGGGCGATGGCGAGGCCGCGATCAGACTGTCGGGCCACGTCCATTTCCAATACTCATCCCGGCGTGTGGGCAATCCCACATCGGCCAGCCGCGCGGCGGCATCGGCCCGTGCTTCTTGCGCCCATGCACCCGAGACCGGGCGCGCATCGGCACTGATCATCGGTGTGGCTTGTTTTGTGGCGGTGTTCATGCCTCGACCTCCATCTCGGCAAGGATGTCGGCATAGCCGTTGTTTTCAACTTCCAGCGCCAGTTCGGGACCACCCGATTTGACAATGCGACCGCCTGCCATGATGTGCACCACGTCAGGTTTGATATGGTCCAGCAGACGCTGATAGTGGGTGATAACAAGGAAAGCGCGGCCCTGATCGCGCAAGGCGTTCACGCCTTCCGACACCAGCTTCATGGCATCCACATCCAGACCGGAATCGGTTTCGTCCAGAATGCACATCTTCGGTTCCAGCATCGCCATTTGCAGGATTTCGTTGCGTTTCTTCTCGCCACCCGAAAAGCCGACATTCACCGGGCGTTTCAGCATCTCGGCGTCGATTTTCAGCTCTTTTGCCTTTGCGCGGATGAATTTCAGGAAGTCGGCGGCCGACATTTCCTCTTCGCCGCGCGCTTTGCGCTGCGCGTTCACCGCGGTGCGCAGGAAGGTCATGTTGCCCACGCCGGGGATTTCGACCGGATATTGGAAGGCCAGAAACAGGCCAGCCGCGGCGCGCTCTTCCGGTTCCATCTCCAACAGGTCAGCGCCTTCCAACGAGGCACTGCCTTCGGTCACTTCATACCCATCACGGCCCGACAGGACATAGGACAGCGTCGATTTGCCCGAGCCATTTGGACCCATGATCGCATGCACCGACCCGGCGGGCACCTCAAGGTCGACACCTTTCAGAATGCGTTTGTCTTCTTCTTCAAGTTTGACGTGCAGGTCATTGATTTTAAGCATTTTATATCGTCCTTACGAAACAGTGACAGCCGTGCCCGAGGCCGACACCATCAGCATGTTGTTGATCACTTCATAGTCGAGGTCCACGCCCACGACCGCGTTGGCGCCCAGTGACGCCGCGTGTTCTTCCATCTCGGCCAGCGCGGTGCGGCGCGCCTTGCCCAGTTCTTCTTCATAAGCCCCCGAGCGTCCGCCCACGATGTCGCGCACCTGTGCAAATAGATCGCGAAAGATATTCGCCCCCAGAATGGCCTCACCGGTGACGATGCCGTGATAGGCAACGATGGGATGGCCTTCTACGGATGGGGTTGTGGTGATAATCATCTTATCCGCCCTTTTTTCACGCTGCATCAGCGCCACAGATCCAACAGTTTCATCACACCGCGCGACGCAGCCCATCCCAGAAAGATGCCGAACGGAATCCAGATCATCGGGTTCAGCTGATCCATCTTGTGAGTGTTGATGTAAATCACAGCCGCGCCGCCACCGATGGCCGGCAGAATATAGGGTATGGCGCTTTCCACATTACTCAAGAAGTCTCTCACCCTGCCCCTCCCGCACCGAAAAATTTGAACAGTCCAAGCCCAAGCGCGAGGACAACAAAGGCTCCGATCACAAAAGATGGTGGGGCCATGCGGGTCTTGCGGCGCAGGGCGTTCACGATGACGCTGACCAGAAACCATGATGGAATAAGCGCGATCCAAGCGACCGAAAGAAGCGCGACAGGCATAGCAAAGGCCCCGGGGGTATCGTTTTGCGTGACACGTTCTGGTGCCAGATCAGAAATCGCCTGTAGGTTTACAAACAGTAACAGCACCACCGCCGAACAAACTCCCCCAAGCATCGCCCATTTGCCCGAAAGCTTGTTGTCATGGCGCGGTGCGGAAGGGGGCTGCGCGTCCGGTTGCACACCGCGTCCTTGCGCATCCAACCGGTCCGGCATGTCTTGGAAGTGGTCCTGGCTCATTTTACCCCACCGACCCCTCCAGCGATATCGCCACAAGCTGTTGGGCTTCCATGGCAAATTCCATCGGCAAGGCTTGCAACACTTCCTTGGCGAAGCCGTTAACGATCAGGGCCACGGCCTCTTCTTCGTCCATGCCCCGCTGGCGGCAATAGAACATCTGTTCGTCATCCACCTTCGAGGTCGTCGCCTCGTGTTCCACGCGCGAGGAATTGTTCTTCACCTCGATATAGGGCACCGTATGTGCGCCGCATTTGTCGCCGATCAGAAGGCTGTCACATTGCGTATAGTTACGCGAGTTCTTGGCCTTCGGGTGCATCGAGACAAGTCCGCGATAGGTGTTCTGCGCCACGCCCGCCGAGATCCCCTTGGACACGATCCGCGATTTGGTATCGCGCCCCAGATGCACCATCTTGGTGCCGGTATCGGCCTGTTGATGGTTGTTGGTGATCGCGATGGAATAGAACTCGCCCTGGCTTTCATTGCCGCGCAACAGGCAGGACGGGTATTTCCACGTCACGGCGGACCCGGTTTCGACCTGCGTCCACATCACCTTGGACCGGTCGCCCCGGCAATCGGCGCGTTTGGTCACGAAGTTATAGATACCGCCCTTGCCGTTCTCGTCGCCGGGGAACCAGTTCTGAACGGTCGAGTATTTCACTTCGGCATCTTCTTCGATGATGATTTCCACCACGGCGGCGTGCAGCTGGGCGGTGTCGCGCTTGGGGGCCGTGCACCCTTCCAGATAGCTGACATAGGAGCCCTTGTCCGCGATGATCAGCGTGCGTTCGAACTGGCCGGTATTCTCCGCGTTGATGCGGAAATAGGTGGACAGCTCCATCGGGCACCGGGTGTTGGGCGGGATATAGACGAACGACCCGTCCGAGAACACCGCCGAGTTGAGCGTGGCGTAATAGTTGTCCGACACCGGCACGACGGAGCCGAGATATTTTTTGACCAATTCGGGATGATCGCGGATCGCGTCCGAGATGGAACAGAAAATCACGCCGGCCTTTTTCAGTTCAGCCTGAAATGTGGTTCCCACGGACACCGAGTCAAACACCGCGTCCACGGCGACCTTCCGCCCTTCGGCGGGCACGTCTTCGGCGCCTTCGACACCGGCAAGGATCATCTGTTCCTTCAGCGGGATGCCAAGTTTTTCGTATGTAGCCAGCAGCTTGGGATCAACATCGTCCAGCGACTTCGGCTTCACCTCCATCGACTTGGGACGGGCATAGTAATACTGATCCTGAAAGTCGATCTCGGGATAGCTGAGCATCGCCCAGCTTGGTTCGACCATCTTTTCCCAGCGCGCAAAGGCCCCGAGACGCCATTCGGTCATCCATTCGGGTTCTTCGTTTTTCTCGGAAATCAGCCGCACGATATCGGGATTAAGGCCCTTGGGGGAATAATCCATCTCGATATCCGTTTCCCAGCCGTACTTGTATTGTCCAGCCAGCGTTTTTACCGCCTCGACGGTTTCTTCTTCAACGCCTTCTTTGACGTTCAGTTCATCTACACCGGCCATGTTGTCCTTTCATCCAAGCAAAGGGCCTAGCGGCCCCGCGCCCGGAATTTCTCGTATTCCATGATCCATGCCTTGGCAAAGGCACGCACCTCATCCTCACTCGTCATGGGGCCAAGCGAGACACGCAAAGCGCATCCCGCATGTTCCCGGTCAAAGCCCATTGCCACCAAGGCGGCGCTGGATTTTACCTTCCCGGATGAACAGGCCGAACCTGCGGAAACCGCAAACCCGGCAAGGTCCATCACCATCACCTGTGTTTCACCCTTCCAGCCCGGAGTGATGAAGCACGAGGTGTTGGGAAGCCTGTTCGCATCATTCCCGACAAAAATAGTCTCTTTTGCCGATTCCGCAATGGTGTTTTCTAGAATCTTTCTAAGTTTTTCGGTGACAGACATAACGCCACCCTCCAGATCGGTCTGGGCCGCACGGGCAGCGGCGGCAAATCCGGCAATACCCACCACGTTTTCCGTGCCCGACCGACGACCCATTTCCTGCCCGCCACCCTTGATCCGCGCTTCGATATCCGTGCCACGTTTGACGATCAGGGCACCCACGCCCTTCGGCCCGCCCAGTTTGTGCGCCGAGACGATGGCCATCTGCGCCCCGCACCAGTTGAACGCAAAAGGGATCTTGCCAAAGGCCTGCGTTGCGTCGGTCAGGAAAAGCCCGTCCGGCAGTGCCTGAATTACACCGGTTTCGGAGTTCGCGACCTGCAATGCGCTTTGCGCTGGGTCAGCGACGGACACCGCGCCGTTGATGTCAGCCGTCAGGCTTTCGTCGCACCAACTGCGCACCGCGTCATGTTCGATCCCCGCACAGGCGATCCCGCGCCCTTGTAAGGCCAGCGCCGCCGCTTCGGTCGCGGACGAGGTGAAGATGATATCGGCCCCCTCGGCCCCCAACGCCGCGGCCAGGTCTTTGCGCGCCCG
This sequence comes from Aliiroseovarius sp. B-4, assembly GCF_056857795.1. Classification (NCBI taxonomy): domain Bacteria; kingdom Pseudomonadati; phylum Pseudomonadota; class Alphaproteobacteria; order Rhodobacterales; family Paracoccaceae; genus Aliiroseovarius; species Aliiroseovarius sp. B-4. The sequence goes on along the minus strand of NZ_JBSXNV010000029.1, from coordinate 4,143 downwards.
TTCGATCAAACCTTTCGCCGCGCGCCCCTCAGCATGGACGGATGACGGGTTGCCCACCAGATCCATCGCCGCAATCATCGCCTCCCGCGCCTCGGGGCGCAGAGGTGTTGTGGCGTTCCAGTCAAGATAGGTTCGGGGCACCGACGGGTCCTATTCGATTACGCGTCTCAGGATGGCAGGCAAACGCCGCTGCCGCCTATCATTCCTCATCCACAACCGCAAACAATGTCGGCACTGCGGGGCATGGTGCCAGCTCGTTCTTCACCACGTCCGACAGGCGGGTCTGGTGCAGGAATACATAGACATGGGCCGACAGACCTTCCCACAACCGGTTGGTCATGGATTGCGCCTTGGAGCCAGAGCTTGCACCCGATGCCCCTGCCCCTTTGTGCATCGCGGACACTGTTTCGTCCACGGCCGCAAGGACCTCGGACACCCGAATATCGGACGCCGCGCGCGCCAGTTTATAACCGCCGCCCGGCCCACGCACGCTGTCGACAAGACCGGCACGCCGCAATTTAACAAAGAGCTGTTCCAGATAAGGCAGGGAAATGTCCTGACGTTTGGCCAGATCGGTCAGCGACAAAAGGCTGTCGCCGTTTTGCAACGCCAGATCGGCCAGCGCGACCATCGCGTAACGCCCCTTGGTTGACAGCTTCATCGCGTAACCTCTCTGCAAAAACATTGACCTTTTGAACTATCACCACTAGGTCACTTAGGACTGGCAAAGGCAGGTTCGAGACCTGTCAATTCGCCACCCCTGTATTATGGTGCGGGTCCGTATGCGTCAAGAAAGCTGGCAGTGGCAGCCTGACGCAGGATCTGACAAAAAAAAGAGGCCGCAACCGAATGCCCGAAGTGATTTTTCCCGGCCCCGAAGGCCGTCTTGAAGGCCGCTATCACGCCCAGAAGGAAAAAGACGCCCCCATCGCCATCATCCTTCATCCGCACCCGCAATTCGGCGGCACGATGAACAACAAGGTGGTGTATAACCTGCACTATGCGTTCCATAATATGGGCTTCAACGTGCTGCGGTTCAATTTCCGTGGCGTGGGTCGCAGTCAGGGCGAATATGATCAGGGTGTGGGCGAATTGTCCGATGCCGCGTCGGCGCTGGATTACCTGCAATCCATGAACCAGAACGCCAAACATTGCTGGGTCGCAGGCTTTTCCTTCGGCGCTTGGATCGGCATGCAGCTTTTGATGCGCCGCCCGGAAATCACCGGCTTCATCTCGGTCAGCCCGCCCGCCAACATGTATGATTTCAGCTTTCTGGCACCCTGCCCCAGTTCCGGCCTGATCATCAACGGCACCGCCGACCGGGTGGCACCCCCGGCAGACACTCATGCGCTGGTGAACAAGCTGCACGAGCAGAAAGGCATCACCATCACACATACCGAGATTGAACGGTCGGGTCACTTCTTTGAAAACGACCACATGGACACGATGATCACGCATGTGGATGAATATGTGCGCCGCCGCCTGACAGAAACCACTCGCTGAACGAGGCGCCGATGGATCTTCTTGAACAAGTCGCAGACGCCATGGCGAAAGACGTGCTGGAAGCGGTCGAGTTGACGGGCGAAGAAGATCTTGTTGATGAGATCAAGAAAACCATTGGCGCATCCTCGACCACGCTGGAAGAGGCATTCATGACCGCGGTCCGCATCCGCCGGGCCGAGGCACGCGGGCGGGCGCAGCTAAAGCTGTTGCTGCGGAAACTGACCTGAAGTTGTTCTGGTCTAGCCTGCGTTTTCTGTGCGGGAATCGTCCCATTCACAAGGCTGCCAAAGTTCAACCTTGTTGCCCTCCGGGTCCATGATCCACGCGAAATCACCGTTCTCGTGACGCTCAGGTCCGGCAACGACCTGCACACCTGCCGCCTTCAGTTGGGAAAGCAGACCGTCCAGATCATCCACTCGATAATTGATCATGAAACCCGCAGTGCTTGGGGCAAACCAGCTGCTGTTGCTGTCCGCCGTCGCCCAGACAGTCAGCCCCCCATCATTGGCTTCGTCGTCCCGCCAGTTCAGAACCGCGCCGCCAAAATCCGATAGCTGGATCCCCAGATTGTCCCTGTACCAGTTTGCCAGAGATGCACCGTCCCTGGTCGACTGAATGAACACGCCGCCGATGCCGGTTACTTTTGCCATTTGGAATCCTTCTGACTGTCAATATGATACCACGGAAGATTGTTCGTTGATTGTTGGGTTTGAGCCCATAGTTACCGATGCCGCGGTTGGGACGAACCGGTCATTTGCCGACATTGGAGACATTTGATCACGATGCTCGGATGGCTGTGCCGGGGTTTAACGAAACCTCAGACTTCCGCGGCGTGCACCATAGCGAGCCGGCCATTGGGTATATTTAACCTTTGGTCAGGTGCCCTTTGATGGTATTCTGAACTTGCGAATAATTTTGTCGCACAAGCAGATAGGAGTTGGTCAAAGTGGGACACAATCAATGAATCCGATTCTGATAACTTCGCTGGCAGTGCTCGTTCAAGCCACCGCCACTGTCGGATGGGCGGAGCAATACACGGTCGAACGATCATTGCAAGTTTCGTCTCCGAAAGACACGGTTTGGAATCAAGTGGGCGATTTCTGCGATATTGACGATTGGCATCCGGCGGTAAGTGACTGCAGTCTCAAGGTTATCGACGGGTCTCTCCACCGTGTGTTGACGTTGACTGATGGTGGAGAATTCGTCGAAAAGCGGATCGCAGTGGAACCGGGGCTTTCCTACACCTACAGGATCGTCAGTTCTCCACTACCGCTTGAAAAATACACCGCGACGTTTTCGATTATACCCGGAGACAGTACGACCATCACTTGGGCTGGTCGTTTCTCGGCAGATGATCCCGAGACTGAGAAAACGATTGCCGGGATCTACGAAGCCGGACTGTCTGCAATCGAGGAACGGCTGGCTGACTAATTTCTGTGCAGGAGATTTGGCTTCTTCTGCCCGTAAACCGGGTCTTAGCCGGAACCGCCCCGACGCCCGCAAAGTGCAGGTTGCCATCGTCGATATGGGCAAGGTGAACGACTGCAAGGTCCCGCAAAGCCGCGATTGATGCTTGGTCCATTAAAGCGTTTCGACATTAACCTGCGACATATCCGGCAGCCTTGAAGTAATTGCAGCACTCGTCTGGGTCGTAGAGATCGCAGATTGCACCGATGGCCTCAAAAACCTCGGTGAAGGTTCTGGCCCCGATCTTTCGAAGGTGAGCTTTCAGCTTGGAGAAGGCCTGCTCGATGGGATTGAGATCCGGCGAGTATGGCGGGAGGTACAGGAACCAGCAGCCGTGGTCGCGTAGGGCCTGAGCCGCCTCCTTGTTCCGATGGGTCGCCAGATTGTCCAGGATGACAACGGTTCCCGGGGCGATCACCGGAACGAGGACGTCACGGATGTAGGCGGCAAAGGCCGGGCCATCCATCGCACCCTTGATGACCCATGGTGCGATCAGCGCGTCCTGTGCCAGGCCCGCAATCAGTGTCTGGGTTCCCCAACTCCCAAACGGGGCATCCATGGTCAGGCGATGACCCCGCTTGGCCCTGCCGCGCAGGCGCGTGAGGTTCGTCTTCACTGCCGTTTCATCAATAAAGACAACACGTTCGGGCAAGGCCGCAATGGCAGGCAGCCGATGCTTGAACCAGTCGGCCCGCTGGCGCCTTACCTTGGCACGGCGGCGTTCGGTGGCCACCAGCGACTTTTTTTATACGTGAAGCCGAGCCGGGACAGCAGGTTGGCGATCGAGGAGTGGTGCACCTGCACGCCCTCGGCCTCGGCAAGCGCATCGCGCAGCTCGAAGAGCGTGATGTCGGGGTCTTGCGCGACCAGTTCCTCAAGGAAAGCCTGATGCGGAGCCAACTTTCCCCGGCCACGCGGCGGACCCTGTGGTGCGGGCTCAGCATGGCCCCTGGTCCGAACCTGACGCGCCCACCTTGCACCTGTGGCGGGCGAAACCTTCAAACGCAACGCCGCCGCACGCCCGCTTAACCCTTCTGCAATGTACTTCTGAAATCGCGCCCGGAGCGCCGATGGCAAAGGTGCTGACATGATTCATCCTCCCAATAAGGATGAATCACATCTGAACCCTCATGGGAATCCTCAGCGACTCAAGTTCAAGCCGAAACGCTTTAG
>NZ_JBSXNV010000028.1:0-5749 GCF_056857795.1 Aliiroseovarius sp. B-4 | reverse complement strand
TGGACGATATCGACCGGGTGACGAGCTGCTGGCATTCCTCGAAGCGCTCTGAATTATGCCGACACACCGCGCCGGTCTTCTCGCAGCACTTAAGGGTGTGAGGATCGGCGCGGCATAATCCGAACATCGGCATTATGGGCGAGCTCATGCGCCCAGACCCCGTAAAAGTTCCGCGGGTTCTCGAACCTGGAAATGGATGGCATGAACACCTTATCCACGGGCGGCAGGTAGTAGGCTTCCGTCCCGGTAAAGACGGTTGTGATGTCGATGGCATCGAAAAACGCCTGCATGTGCGGGATGGGCTCGGACGGAGGATGCTCGGGCACGGGCTCCGGGTCGGGGAAGAAGCTGTCGGGCAAGCCCTCGATCTGGCAGGCGTTGAACACGCGGTAGGATTTCTGGAAGCGGAAGATACGGGCTTCCTCGGAGTGATCATCGCCGTCGCTGCGGTCGTCCTCGCCGCCCGCGTCTTTCCGGCTTTGACCGTAATAAACGACGACAGAGGACTTCTCGCCCTTGCGGACCTTTGCGTCCAACGCATTGGCCTGCGGCAGCGTCATCCAGAAGGGCGAGCTGTGGCCCGCCATCACGGTGCGCATCGTCAGCAGGAAGTTGTTCACTCCCTGGTAGGGTTCTCCGCCCACGCGCAGGGGACGAGAGCTACCACCTGCGGTCCAGGGCTTGCGCCACGGCAGAACACCGCGCTCGATGATGCGGATGATTTCGTTTGTGATGGCCTCGGAGGCATCGAATTTGGGCGTGCGGGATCGGGCCATGGCTGGCCTCCTTTCGAGTTTTGGTGAGAGTAAGTGGTGATCAGGCTGACTGATGGGACCGCGGATCATTGAGGATCCTCGCGCCGAGCCGTTCGACCATGTCGATGTAGTCGGTCAGCGAGACGGGCCTGTCAGGGCCCGAGGGTTCAGGGTCGTCCGATCCGTCCCGCGTCACCCGCGGCAGGTTCGCGAAAGCGATGGCATCGCTGACGGGTCGGATATCGATGAACGTCGTTCCGCGTGCGACCACAAGAGCGGCCAAGGGAAAGCGCTCGATCGGCGCGAAGGTCGACACGGTGGTCCAACCGAGATGGATGAATGTCCCGCCCTTTCCGCAGATTACATGGGCATTCGGCAATGTCGCCGCCTGCCTAAGATAGCCGAGATCACGCAGGACGGCCTGGCATTCGAGCCGCTGTGCCAACAATGTCTGGCCGGTTCGGCGCAGCTCTCGATGCCGCCACCACGAGGCAGCGGTCGCGCGTAACACGCGCAAGACACCTGTTTGCATGGGAATGCCCTTCATCAGGAACGGCAGACCGGAACCCGGCCCGGACCCATCTGAGGGACTCCAAAGGCCCTCATCCGTCAGTCACTAAACCCGAAGGACACTTCCGTAATGGGGCGGATCATTGTCAAGGGTTTCCGGCAAGCCAAGAATTCCGGCGAACATTTCTTTCTTCACCGGGTTTAAAACACAAAATCAAAAGCTTACTTTTTCTTTTTCACTGCAACGGCACTTCAGGACCGAGGGCTCCCCCTGCCCGGGCTTCGCTCTTCCGTCCGTAGTCAGCCTCAAAGCTGCCACTCTATGCCTGGTTCAAATCTGGTCCTGGGTGCCCATCTTTCACGCGCATTCAACAGGTGTTGATAGCCAGTGTCCTTACGGCATCTCCAGGAACCTCGTCCCGAAAAGGGACCTCTGCGTACCTGTTGTCAGTTGCAGTTCATGCCTCCGTTACGAAAAATCCTTGATGCGTGTCGCTTAGGCCGTCGGGCCCGGGTTCAGCGTGAAGCGAAACGGCGAACCGTCCATCCACATGCGATGCAAAATGACGCCAATTCAGCGCGCGAGCGCAATCAGGGCCCGTTTCGATCCACGCCTGTGCGCCACTCTGAGTGCCCAGGCCTGCAACCAGTTCGGTGCTGCGCGGTGCATCAAGATCGTCGCGGCCTGATACAACGCCGATCGCAATCCTCGATCACCCGCTCGTGTAATCTGCCCGACAATGTCCATCTCTCCGGATTGAGTGCGCCTCGGCGTCAGCCCGACCCAAGGACCGATATCCCTTGATTTCGCGAAGCGGGCCGGGTCATCAATCGCGGATCTTACGGTCAAAGCAACAATTGGGCCAACACCGGGCATTGTCATCATGAGACGGCAAACATCGTCATGTTCCGCCAACCCCACGACCTTTTCATCCAGGCTGGCCAGCTCTGTCCTCAGCTGCCCCCGAGCCCGCAGAAGGGCCAACGCCGAGGCGGACAAGATGTCATTGTCGGCAACCAGCTCCCTCACCCGGGCCTCGTACCTTACCCGGGTGACATGCCCAAGCTTCAGGCCGAAGTTCCTGAGCACTCCCCTCATCGAGAGTTCGATGTTGATGATCGCCTGCTGAATAGACTTGCGCGCCGACAGCAACGCGCGAATTTCCTGGGAGGACACGGATTTGCGGTGCACGGGCCTGTACCAACCCATTTGCAACAATCGAGCAATTCCCTGGGCATCGCGCCTATCGGTCTTGATAGGCATGGCTTTCAAGGCGGCCTTCACCAATCGCGTTTCCATCAAGACCACGTCAAATCCGGCCTCTTCGATGCCCTTGCTCAGCCATTGGGACAGTGGTCCGGCTTCGAGCCCGATCGCGTCGACCGCGTACGGCAATGACGCCATCGCACGCACCAGCGCTTCAGGCTCGCTGGCTGCCTCCAACTCCTCAACAACCTTCCCTTGCGGCCCCAGCACACAAATCGCCGTGCTTGCCAGAGATACATCCAATCCGATAAATACATTCATGTCGTTGCCCTTCTATTCTTAGGAATTGAGGCGCATGGAAACATACGACCTCGTAGACGCGCTGCAGGCGCATCAAGGGCAACGGCACTTCAGATCATGCTGACAAACAAGCGAAACGTGCTCGATTCGCCGAAAGCCCCATTACGGCATCTTTAACTTTCCAACCGCCAACCGGACCGCGGAAACTGACAAGGGTCCGACACCACCGCGGTTCCCAAGGACTTCATGCAGTCAGTGCCGGTTGGGGTCCAAGATCGGCAAGGTATATCGGCAACCCCAGCCCGACCGCAGCAGTCTTTGGCATATTATCAATAACTTATCTGATGTTCTCGATCGGCGAAAAACGCACCTACTGCGACTTTTCAGGCCCAAAAATCAGGATTTCCGGCGTTCAGCGCAATGCAGCGTTACGGATTAGCATTGGAAACGAAGGCACAGCGCCTCCTGACAGCTTGAAATTCAGCAATATTGTCGCTATATACCGTCAGTATCACTGTAGGAGCATAGATCATGCACATCACGAACTTTGCTGAAGCTGGGCAATTCGAACCGCGCAAGATTGCCGCGGTGCTACGCACGTCAGCAGAAGAGATCGCATTGACCGTCGGCTTGGGCAAAGACGCGTTGCAGAGGCGAACCCGCATCGGTTCGGACAAGACGCAGCGCCGCCTGCGCGAATTGGTAGAGGTGCTGAACAAAGTCGAGCCCCGCTTCGGCTCGGAACTGATGGCCTATGCATGGTACCGGTCAGAGCCCCTGCCCGGTTTTGATGGCCGGACAGCCATGCAGCTGGTGCAGGAAGGCAAAGCTCAGCAAGTTCTGGATTACATCGATGCGGTCGATGCGGGCATCTTTGCCTGATGCCGCTGAAAGATGGGCGCTACACAGGGCCACTCTATCGCGCCCTGAACCCGGTCTATGCGCGTGAACCTCTGTCCGGACGAGGCGCTGAACTCTATGGAGGGCGCTTTAACGCCAAGGGCACCCCTGCCCTCTACACCTCGCTGGATCCCGCGACCGCTCTTAGAGAAGCCAACCAGGTCGGCAGCCTGCAACCCACGATCCTGGTGTCCTACAAGGCCGACCTTGGGCCTATTTTCGATACCCGCTATCAGGACGGACTTGACCGGTATGGCGCGACCGAGGCGATGCTTGCCGATCCTGCATGGCGCATGAAGATGCTCGATGGTGAATCGGTTCCGACACAGGATTTTGCACGCGCCCTCATGGCGGATCGGTTTGCGGGGATTCTGATCCAAAGTTTTGCGAAGGGCGCTTTGTCATCGGACTTCAACATCGTGTTGTGGGCTTGGACTGGCAATAAGGGTTCTTTGGACGTCGTGGATGACGAAGAGCGGCTGTCGCGAATGTGAGGTGATCGGCTGACATTTTCACGGGGTGCACTTTTCGCATACCGCGCCTGTGACAAGCCTCTTTACGCCGCTGTCAGGGAATAGCTGGTGCTACGTCCACCAGCGTCATCTTTCTCAAGTGCTCCCAAATCGATCAGGTCGAGGATGTCGCGATATGCGGTGTCTTGTGAGCACTTCTCGATCTTCGCATATTTCGACGTCGTGAGTTTTCCTTCGAACCCATCGAGGAGGCGGTTAAGCATGTCCCGTTGGCGGTCGTTTATGTTGGCCGTTCCGTATTTCTCCCAGAACCGCGCCTTTTGAAACACGGCCTCCAGAATGATCTCTGCGCCATCAAAAGCACGGTCGAGGCAATTGAGGAACCAATTGAGCCAGGCGGTGACATCAAGCCCGCCCTTCTGCGTCGTCTCGAGCATATCATAATAGGCGCTCCGCTCCTGCCGGATTTGGGTCGACATGCTGTAAAACCGCTGTGAACTGCGTTCGGATCGCGCCAACGCCATATCCGCGATCGCACGCGCAATGCGCCCGTTGCCATCGTCAAAGGGGTGGATCGTGACGAACCACAGATGTGCAATTGCGGCATGAACAACTGGATCCGAGTCTGGGGCCTGATTGAACCAGGCCAAAAACTGCCCCATCTCAGTATCAAGCCGCGCTGCTCCCGGCGCCTCAAAATGCACGCGTTCGCGACCCATAGGCCCTGAAACAACCTCCATAGGGCCGATCCGCCACTGCCCCACGGTGATCCGGGTCATTCCGCTTCGCCCCGTCGGAAAAAGGGCGGCATGCCAGCCGAACAATCGCTCTGCGTCCAGGGGTTGATCATACGCTTGGGTCGCGTCCAGCATCATCTCGACGACCCCATCGACATGGCGATCAGACGGGATCAGCCCGCCAATCTCCAACCCCAGCCGTTTTGCGATAGACGACCGAACCTGATCCTTGTCGAGCGTCTCGCCTTCGATCTCGCTGCTCTTGACGACATCACTGGTGAGAGTTCGCAACATCGCCTCGTTGCGAAGATCAAAGCCAAGGCCCTCCATGCGTCCCAAGAGCTTGCCTTGTCGGTGGCGGACAGCGGCAAGTTGTGATGACAGCTTGGCCTTGTCCCAGGTAAACCGCGGCCAATCAGTGAGCTCGTGAATGTAGGTCATATTTTACGCACTCCTTGCGGAGATTATACCGGGCAATCTCCGCAAGACAACAGTATTCGCCGCGCAATATGCGGAGAAAACTGGCGCCAATCTCCGCGGACCCCTCTGGACCTCTGAATGCAGGAGAAACTGCTGCCCCATCCCATCATGCCGCCTGCCCGCTCAACCGGCCATAGAAACTGCGCTCGAGATGCAGCTCCCCTGCCCCAGCTTTCTGGACAATTCCACGCAGATATCCACCAGGAGATGCGACTTCGCCTGCACAATGCTTTTCGAACGTGAGAACTGTCTGACGTCAGCGCTTTTGGGACAGATTTGAGGAGTTGAACAACGGAGGATTTCTGGTTCATCGTAACCTTCATGGAGTGAAGATGAACAAGAAATCCGGAAGCAGCAAAGCGTCTGCAGATAAATTGGTAAAGAACA